>NZ_JAPYKM010000013.1:0-156204 GCF_029623465.1 Pseudomonas sp. RIT-To-2
CCTCTGTGGGACCGGGCGACAGCTCGGGAAGCGGGCGCCGCGGTGCGTCAGGTGGAACGCGGCGTGGCCTTCCCGAGCTTCGCCCGGTCCCACAAGGTAATTCCCACCACCGCCGCCATCCTCGGTAGGACCGGGCGACAGCTCGGGAAGCGGGCGCCGCGGTGCGTCAGGTGCAACGCGGCGTGGCCTTCCCGAGCTTCGCCCGGTCCCACAAGGTAATTCCCACCACCGCCGCCAGCCTCTGTGGGACCGGGCGACAGCTCGGGAAACGGGCGCTGTGGTGCGTCAGGTGCAACGCGGCGTGGCCTTCCCGAGCTTCGCCCGGTCCCACAAGGTAATTCCCACCACCGCCGCCATCCTCTGTGGGACCGGGCGACAGCTCGGGAAGCGGGCGCTGTGGCACGTCAGGTGGAACGCGGCGTGGCCTTCCCGAGCTTCGCCCGGTCCCACAAGGTAATTCCCACCACCGCCGCCATCCTCTGTGGGACCGGGCGACAGCTCGGGAAGCGGGCGCTGCGGTGCGTCAGGTGGAACGCGGCGTGGCCTTCCCGAGCTTCGCCCTGTCCCACAAGGTAATTCCCACCACCGCCGCCAGCCTCTGTGGGACCGGGCGACAGCTCGGGAAACGGGCGCTGCGGTGCGTCAGGGAGAACGCGGCGTGGCCTTCCCGAGCTTCGCCCGGTCCCACAAGGATTCCAACCGCCGCCATCCTGTGGGACCGGGCGACAGCTCGGGAAGCGGGCGCTGCGGTGCGTCAGGTGGAACGCGGCGTGGCCTTCCCGAGCTTCGCCCGGTCCTACCGCGAAACCCGCACGCGGCATCAGCCGTGTGGGACCGGGTGCTGCGGTTCGTCAGACGCTCAGCAACCGCTCGCGCAACTTGGCGATTTCGTCGCGCATCTGCGCCGCGGCTTCGAACTCCAGGTCGCGGGCCAACTGGTACATCTTCTCTTCCAACTGGCGAATACGCTTGGTGATCTCGCTCGGCGACCGCAGTTCGTTTTCGTACTTGGCGTTTTCCTCGGCGGCCTTGGCCATGCCCTTGCGCTTCTTGCTGCGCGAACCCGGCACGGTAGCGCCTTCCATGATGTCGGCGACGTCCTTGAACACCCCCTGCGGGGTAATGCCGTTGGCCTCGTTGAACGCCACCTGCTTCTCGCGGCGCCGCTCGGTCTCACCGATGGCCCGCTCCATGGAACCGGTCATGCGGTCGGCATACAGAATCGCCCGGCCGTTCAGGTTGCGCGCAGCCCGGCCAATGGTCTGGATCAACGAGCGCTCGGAACGCAGGAAGCCTTCCTTGTCGGCATCCAGAATGGTCACCAGCGACACTTCGGGCATGTCCAGGCCCTCACGCAGCAGGTTGATGCCCACCAGTACGTCGAAGGTGCCCAGGCGCAGGTCGCGGATGATCTCCACGCGCTCCACGGTATCGATGTCCGAGTGCAGGTAGCGCACCTTGACGTCGTGGTCGGCCAGGTAGTCGGTCAAATCTTCGGCCATGCGCTTGGTCAGCACCGTGACCAGTACCCGCTCTTCCTTGGCCACCTGCTTGCGGATCTCCGACAGCAAGTCGTCCACCTGGGTCAGGGCCGGGCGCACTTCCACCTGCGGGTCCACCAGGCCGGTAGGCCGCACCACCTGCTCGATCACGCGGCCCGCGTGCTCGCCTTCGTACGGGCCGGGCGTGGCCGACACGAAGATGGTCTGCGGGCTGACACTCTCCCACTCGTCGAAGCGCATGGGCCGGTTATCCAGCGCCGAAGGCAGCCGGAAGCCGTATTCCACCAGGGTCTCCTTGCGCGAGCGGTCGCCTTTGTACATGGCGCCGACCTGGGGAACGCTGACGTGGGATTCATCAATCACCAGCAGCGCGTCGGGCGGCAGGTAGTCGTACAGCGTCGGCGGCGGTGCGCCCGCCGGGCGGCCCGACAGGTAGCGGGAGTAGTTTTCGATACCGTTGCAGTAACCCAGCTCCAGGATCATCTCCAGGTCGAAGCGGGTGCGCTGCTCCAGGCGCTGGGCCTCTACCAGCTTGTCCTTGCCACGCAGGTACTCCAGGCGCTCCTGCAACTCCACCTTGATGCCCTCGATGGCGTCCAGCAGGGTTTCCCGGGGCGTCACGTAGTGGCTCTTCGGGTAAAAGGTGAAACGCGGCAGCTTGCGGATGACTTCGCCGGTCAACGGGTCGAAGGCCGACAGGCTCTCCACTTCATCGTCGAACAGCTCGATGCGGATGGCTTCCAGGTCCGATTCGGCCGGGTACACATCGATCACGTCACCGCGCACACGGAACGTCGCACGGGCGAAATCCATCTCGTTGCGGGTGTACTGCAGATCGGCCAGGCGGCGCAGCAGCGCGCGCTGGTCAAGCTTGTCGCCACGGTCCACATGCAGGACCATTTTCAGGTAAGTCTCTGGACTGCCCAGGCCGTAGATACACGACACGGTGGTGACGATGATGGCGTCCTTGCGCTCCAGCAACGCCTTGGTCGCCGACAACCGCATCTGCTCGATGTGGTCGTTGATGGATGCATCCTTCTCGATGAAGGTGTCCGACGACGGCACGTATGCCTCGGGCTGGTAGTAGTCGTAGTAGGAAACGAAGTACTCCACGGCGTTATTGGGAAAGAACGCCTTGAACTCGCCATACAGTTGCGCGGCCAACGTCTTGTTCGGTGCCAGCACCAGCGTCGGGCGCTGCACCTGGTTGATCACGTTGGCGATGCTGAAGGTCTTGCCCGAGCCAGTCACGCCCAGCAGAGTCTGGTGCGCGAGGCCGGCCTCGATACCTTCGACCATCTGGCGAATGGCTTCCGGCTGGTCGCCGGCGGGCTGGAAACGGGTGACGAGCTGGAACTCGGACATGACGAACCTCTTGGTCATCCGCCAGATCAAGCCTGCGGACGGAAACGATCACAGAGCGAAACCACGCCTGTATTTATAGACAGTACTTATACCTGAAGTAGGGCCTTGCTGCGCCGGTTTCAAGACGATGCCTACAAGGTTATTGGACCGCGCCTACTTGAAAATGACTAACGGTCGGAAAAAAAACCTCATTTGCCAGGGAAAACCTGCAGCAACCTGTCGCAGGCCCCAGAAAGGATCTCTATACTGACTCCCCGTTTGTGCACCGCTCTAGTGCATGTCTGGAGCTGTGCACCCCCCTCACTCTCCAATCAGAGCTACGGTAAAAATGAGCCTGTTTTCCGCTGTCGAATTGGCACCCCGCGATCCTATCCTGGGCCTCAACGAAGCCTTCAACGCTGACACCCGTACCGACAAGATCAACCTGGGCGTAGGCGTTTACAGCAACGAAGAGGGGCGAATTCCCCTGCTGCGCGCCGTCGTCGAAGCCGAGACCGCCCGCGTTGCCCAGCACGCAGCCCGTGGCTACCTGCCGATCGACGGCATCGCGGCCTACGACCAGGCCGTGCAGAAACTGCTGTTCGGCGCCCAGTCGCCACTGCTGGCCGAAGGCCGCGTGGTCACCGTGCAGGCCGTTGGTGGCACTGGCGCACTGAAAATCGGTGCCGACTTCCTCAAGCAGCTCTCGCCCAACGCCACCGTGGCCATCAGCGACCCGAGCTGGGAAAACCACCGCGCGCTGTTCGAAACGGCCGGTTTCCCAGTGCAGAACTATCGCTACTACGATGCCGCCACCAATGGCGTGAACCGTGCCGGCCTGTTCGAAGACCTGAACGCACTGCCCAACGGTTCCATCGTGGTGCTGCATGCCTGCTGCCACAACCCGACCGGCGTGGACCTGACCCCGCAAGACTGGAAACAGGTCCTGGAAACCGTCAAGGCCAAGGGCCACGTGCCATTCCTGGACATGGCCTACCAGGGCTTTGGTGATGGCATCGACGAAGACGCCGCCGCCGTGCGCCTGTTCGCCGAATCGGGCCTGACCTTCTTCGTCTCCAGCTCGTTCTCCAAGTCGTTCTCGCTGTATGGCGAGCGCGTTGGCGCGCTGTCGATCGTCACCGAGTCAAAAGACGAAAGCACCCGCGTCCTGTCCCAGGTCAAGCGCGTGATCCGCACCAACTACTCCAACCCGCCTACCCACGGCGCCATGATCGTCGCTACCGTGCTCAACAGCCCGGAACTGCGCGCCCAATGGGAAGCCGAACTGGCCGAAATGCGCCTGCGCATTCGCGGCATGCGCAACCAGATGGTCGAAGGCCTGGCTGCCGCCGGCGCCAACCGTGACTTCGGTTTCGTGGGCCTGCAGCGTGGCATGTTCTCCTACTCGGGCCTGACCGCCGAACAGGCCCAGCGCCTGCGCAGCGACTTCGGCATCTACGCCCTGGACACCGGCCGCATCTGCGTGGCCGCACTGAACCAGAGCAACATCGACCGAGTGATCAAGGCGATTGTTGCTGTCCTGTGATCCGATTTTTTTGCGGGAGGTCACTGAAAGGTTGACTTCCCCTTTTGAATCAGTAACATAGGCAGCAGATTCCGCGATAGCTCAGTCGGTAGAGCAAATGACTGTTAATCATTGGGTCCCAGGTTCGAGTCCTGGTCGCGGAGCCAAACATCACGAAGCCCCTCTTTCAGAGGGGCTTTGTCGTTTCTGGGGCATGGCCCCACCTTGGCCTGAGCCCATCTGTCATTTGGGTGCGTAAGGCTCCAACACCGGCTGCCCCTCGTCCTTCAGCACCCACACCAACAGCTTGGCCGGCCGGCTGGCGCTGGCATTGCGCGACACCAGATGCACGGTGCCAGCGGGTTCGTACCAGTATTGCCCGGCCTTGTAGGTCACCGGTGGCTGCCCTTGCAGCTGCGACACCACACTGCCTTCGAGCACGTATGCCATGACCGAACCGGGGTGGCTATGGGCGGCGGAGGCTTGGCCCGGGGCGTAGGTCACCGTCAACATCATGGCCTGTTTGCCAGGGGCGTTGGGCAGCGCCTGCTGCTGCAGAACCTCAACGTTGTCATGCCCCGCCTCATGGGCGCCGGCCAGGGGGCTGGCGCACAGGATGGCAAGGGTGAGCGCGGTGATGGCTTTCATCTTCGGAACCTCGAGTGGAGAATGAGGTTGAAGTTAGGCCCAATCACCCCGAGGGCAAAGAGCCAATGAAGCGGAAGATCAGGTAGCCATTGTGGCCGAGTGCATGGCAGCGAACCCTCAATCGGCGGGGCATGGGCCGATGGGGAAGAACTGGCCGCTGCTCCACACACCTAGCCAGCGCTGCCCTTGCCGTTCATGCACCACGGCCAGCTCCACCAACTGGTAGAAGACGTTGCGGTGCACCAGCGCTTCCAGGTTGCTGCGTACCAATACGTACGGGGCAGGCTCCTGGGTGTCGGGGTCGATCTCGACCCGCAGGGGGTGGTCGGCGTCAGCTGTCACGCTGTCTTCGACGTTGGTGACGAAGCGTAGCACCTGAGCCTCGCCCTGCCCTTGCACGTCCAGGGTCACTGCTACGAATGGCGCGTCGTCGACGGTGATGCCGACCCTTTCCACCGGGGTCACCAACACGTAATCGTCGCCATCACGCCGCAAGATAGTGGAGAACAGCCGCACCATCGGCTTGCGGCCTATCGGCGTGCCCAGGTAGTACCAGGTACCGTCCCGGGCGATGCGCATGTCGATGTGGCCGCAGAAGTCGGGGTTCCACAGGTGCACGGGCGGCAGACCCTTTTCGCTCTTGGGGATCTGGGCCAGCAGATCATTGGCCTTGCCTGTGCCACTCATGGGGTGCTCCTGTACGACGTTAGGGGCGGCTCATGCCCAGGAGGATACGAGCGTAATCCTCCAAGGGTGGCTGGAGCAAATCTTCCGGCTTCTGGTTGTGGATCGAGAACAGACCGCCGCGCATGCGAATGGTGGCGCTGTCGATCAGGTAGCGGGTGTTGGTTTCGATCAGCATGACCTGGATGATGCCGTTGTCCACGCCCTGGCGGTCGACCGCTTCCTGGTCGGACCATTCATCGAAGTTGCCGATGCGGTCGTCCGCAGCGGCGAAGCGGGTGTACAGCAGGTAGCTGGCACCGGCGCTGCGGGCTTCACCCAGTGCTTGCTCCAGGCCCAGCGGGGCACGGGCGCGACGGACCATGGGGAAGTACTGGATGAAACCGTCGAAGGCAGCTTCAGCCACGACATTGGGCTTTGGGTAAGCACTGCCCGGCGGGGCGAAGGCCCCCTGGCCGATGTAGATGAACGAATCGGGCTGCAGGCGGAAATTGTTCAGGCGCCGGGTGTTGCTGTGGTTCAGCACACCGGCGTCGCTCAACTGTTCGCGGGTGGCTTCACCCATGTCACTGACACTCATGCAGCCGCTCAGCGCCAACAGGGCGAGCAGCAGGACCAGGCTACGCATCTTTCCTCCAGAGGCCGGTGACGGAAAACCGGCGAATAGGCGCGTGATGCAGCTTTTGCGCCAGAATGAGGAAAGGCAAGGGTGAATCACAGGCCAGCCGCTGAGGGGGACTCGCCCGTGGCAACCCCGGAGCCTCAACCGCCGGTCGGCTCGCTGTCGCGTTTGCGCTTGTTGCCCATGCGCACGCCGATGTCCATCAGGAATTGGAAGAAGCCTTCCTGGTCTTCCAGCACGTTGCTCCAGAACGGCGAGTGGTACAGCGCCACGGCGCCGTGTACCAGAGCCCACGAGGCGCAGTAATGGAAGTACGGCGGTACGTCTTCGAGCTTGCCCTCGCTGATGCGGCCCTTGATGAGCAAGGTCAGGCGTTCGAAGTTCGAGGCGCGGATCTTGTGCAGCTCCTCGACCATTTCCGGCACCTGATTGCCCTTGACCACCTTCTCTTCCAGGCGGTCGAACAGCCGGTAACGCTGGGGGTCGCGCATGCGGAATTCGAAGTAGGCGCGCGACAGCGCTTCCTTGTCGCGGTCAACGTCGGCCGAGTGCAGCAATTCGTTCAAATCGCGCTCGTAGTCGAGCATCAGGCGCAGATAGATCTCCGCCTTGGACTTGAAGTGCTTGTAGATCGTGCCTTTGCCGATACCCACGGCGTCCGCGATCATCTCGACGGTGACACTGTCTTCACCCTGGTCGAGGAACAGCTTGAGCGCGGTGTCGAGGATTTCCTGCTCACGGCGACGAAATTCACGGACCTTGCGAGGTTCTTTCTGCATAAGATGAACTGGATCGAAATCGAAGCCCGGTATTATGCCTAAATCGCAGCAAATTGCACGCAAGTTCCAACCCGTTTACTGAGGATTGGCCAAAGCGCGGCAGGCTTGACCATCAAGTTTTTGACGCGCCGCCGGCCATCCTCGCCAAGCGGACTCAATGAACGGCGACGTATTCCAAATCTGTTTAAAAAATAATCAATCACAGGTGGAATAGTGTGAAAGGTAGCCAATACTTGAAGTGTCGGCGCGCTCATACCCCCCCAAGTGACACGCCGATAAAGGTGTCAAGGGAACGCACGCCTTTGTTTTACTCCTAATGGTCTTAACCCGGATTCACCCCCCAGAACCCGGGTTTTTTTTGCCTGTGATTCCGGCGAGCCCTGCCCCTACAGGTGGGCCAGGGGAAACAGACGCTTGAAGTTGGCAGTGGTCTGTTCGGCCAGTTGCTCATAGCTCTCGCCACGGACCAGCGCCAGGAATTCGGCGACTTCGCGCACGTACTGGGGCAGGTTGGGCTTGCCGCGGTACGGGATAGGCGCCAGGTAGGGCGAGTCGGTTTCCACCAGCAGACGATCGGCGGGCACTTGGCGCGCCACATCGCGCAGGGCCTCGGCGTTGCGGAAGGTGACAATGCCGGACAGGGAAATGTAATAGCCCATGTCCAGGGCCGCCTTGGCCATGTCCCAGTCTTCAGTGAAACAGTGCAGCACGCCGGCCTGGGGCAGTTGCGCTTCGCGCAGCAACTCGAGGGTGTCGGCGCGAGCGCCGCGGGTGTGGATGATCACCGGTTTGCCGGTGGCCTTGGCCGCTTGCAGATGCAGGCGGAACGAGGCCTGCTGCAGCTCGGCCGCTTCCGGCTCGTAGTGGTAGTCCAGGCCGGTTTCGCCGATGGCCACCACGCGGGGGTGGTCCAGTTCGTCCAGCAGCCACTGCAGCGCCGGGGCTTCACCGGGCTTGAGGTCAAGGGGGTGGATACCGACCGAGCAGTCCACGTCGCTGTAGCGCTCGGCCAGGGCCTTGACGGCGCCGGCGTTGTCGGCGCTGACGCCGATGCACAGGAAGTGCCCTACCCCGCGGTCACGGGCTGCCTGCAGGGCCGCATCAAGGGAACCGTCGTGCTGGGCCAGGTCCAGACGATCGAGGTGGCAGTGGGAATCGACAAGCATGGGCATTGGGCAACTTACATCGTATGGGTGGGGCGGTCGGACTTGATGGCGCCCGCCAGGTAGGTTTCGATCTTGTTGCGCGCAGTGTTGTCACCATCGTTGAACTGCACGCCGACGCCCGCGGCACGGTTGCCCTGGGCGCCCTTGGGGGTGATCCAGGCCACACGGCCGGCCACCGGGATCTTTTCCGGCTCATCCATCAGGTTCAGCAGCATGAACAACTCATCACCCAGCTTGTAGCTCTTGGTGGTGGGAATGAACAGCCCGCCGTTCTTGATGAAGGGCATGTACGCTGCGTAGAGCACCGACTTGTCCTTGATGGTCAGGGACAGGATGCCGTTGCGCGGGCCGGGACTGACTGGCTGATTCATGAGTACTCCTTGATTGCGCCTGGTTGCAAGGGCCCGCCTGGGCGCGCCCCGCCACGCTTTTTCATGCCTGGCCGGGCAGACCCGCCCAGGACACCAGCAACGCTTCGAGCAACAGCACACGGTTGAGGTTAGCCTTGGACAGCACCTTCTGGCGCTGAGCGAGAATCCAGTCCTGCACCGCCAGTACCTTGCCCTGCCCACTCTTCTGCGCCAGGTACTGCACCACCTTGCGCATGTCCTGCAAGCCTAACCCCTCCTCATCCTGCGTCAACTGGTAACGCAGGATCAGGTTGGACCAGTCGCAGAACCAGTCGAACAGCAGCAACAACGGGATGGCGTTCCAGCTTTCGGCCAACTGGGTGGGCGAGGCCTGCTGCTTGAGCAGTTTCTTCACGCCCTCGACCACCAGTGCCCGCTGTTCGACCACGCCCTGGGCCTGCAAGCTGACCGCCACCAGGGGCGACCCCGCGGCCAGGGTCAGCAGGTCCTCGCGCTGTTCGTCACTGCTATCCGGCAGTGCCGTGCCCAGCCACGCCAGGCTCATGGCGTGGCTGGGCAGCGGACAGGCCTGCTGCACGCAGCGGCTCTTGATGGTCGGCAGCAAACGGCTGGGCTGATGGCTGACCAGCAGCAGCACGGTATTGCCAGACGGCTCTTCGAGGCTTTTGAGCAAGGCGTTGGCAGCGTTGATGTTCATCGCCTCCACCGGCTCGATCAGTACTACCTTGCGCCCGCCCAACTGCGCGGTCTGCACCACGAAACCGACCAGGTCGCGTACCTGGTCGACCTTGATGGCCTTGTCGGCCTCTTCCGGCTCCAGAATGTAATTGTCCGGATGGCTGCCCGCGGCCAGCAGGTGGCAGGATTTGCACTGGCCACAGGCCGCCAGACCCACCGGGTGCTGGCACAGCAGCAACGCCATCAGGCGCTCGGCCAGGGCGCGCTTGCCGATACCCTGGGGGCCATGCAGCAAATAGGCGTGGGCGTGCTGGCTACGGCCGGCCAGGTGCTGCCAGAGGCTGTCTTGCCACGGGTAGGCCTCAGCCACGGCAGCGTGCCTCGATGGCCGGCAGCAGGCCGTCCAGTTGCTGCTGTACTTCGGCCAGGGTCAGCGCCGCGTTGACCAGGGTGTAGCGCTCTGGCGCAGCCTGGGCACGGGCCAGGTAGGTGTTGCGCACAGCCTCGAAGAAGGCGCGCCCTTCCTGTTCGAAACGGTCCAGGCGGCCGCGGGCGGTGGCGCGAGCCAGGCCGACTTCCACCGGCAGGTCGAACACCAGGGTCAGGTCGGGGCGCAGGCTGCCCTGAACGAAATCTTCGAGGCTGGCGATGCGCGCCTGGCTGAGGCCGCGGCCGCCGCCCTGGTAGGCGTAGGTGGCGTCCGTGAAACGGTCGCACAGCACCACCGCGCCGCGCGCCAGCGCCGGGCGAATCACTTCGCTCAGGTGCTGGGCGCGGGCAGCGAACACCAGCAGCAGCTCGGTGTCGGCGTGCATGGCTTCGTCGCTGGGGGCCAGCAGCAATTCGCGAATGCGCTCGGCCAGCGGCGTGCCGCCGGGTTCACGGGTCAGCACCACGTCCAGCCCGGCAGCGCGCAGGCGTTCGGCCAGGTACTCGCGGTTGGTGCTCTTGCCCGCGCCTTCGGGCCCTTCTAGGGTGATGAATAAACCGGTCACTGGCTGTCCTTCTGAGAATCATGGGGCGCATCGGCGCTGTTGTCCGTGGCCGTGTCAGGGCTGCCCGGGGGCTGAGTGCCCTGCTCCTGGCCCGGCTGCGGTGCCGGCAGCGGCACGGGCGCGGGGCTGGAGCGGTAGTCGGCGCGGCGCTTGAGCTGAAATTCGCGCACGGCGTTGTTATGGGCTTCCAGGTCATCGGAAAACACATGACTGCCGTCGCCACGGGCGACGAAATACAGGCTGGTGCCGCTGGCTGGGTTCAGGGCCGCGTGCAGCGCCTCGCGACCGACCATGGCGATCGGCGTCGGCGGCAGCCCGGCGTTGGTGTAGGTGTTGTAGGGCGTGGCCTCGTGAAGGTCGGCGCGGGTCAGCTTGCCGGTGTAGCGTTCGCCCATGCCGTAGATCACGGTGGGGTCGGTCTGCAACAGCATCCCGGTCTGCAGACGGCGCACGAACACACCGGCGATCTCGGCGCGTTCCTGCGGCACACCGGTTTCCTTTTCCACCAGGGACGCCATGATCAGCGCCTGGTAGGGCTCGGTGTACGGGGCCTCGGGGGCGCGGTCGGTCCACTCCTTGGCCAGCACTTCGTCCAGGCGGCTGTAGGCCTGGCCCAGCAAGTCGGCGTCGGTCACGCCGCGCACGTACTTGTAGGTGTCAGGGAAGAAACGCCCTTCGGGGAACACGCCTTCGTGGCCCAGGCGGGTCATGACTTCGGCGTCGCTGAGGCCGGCCAGGGTGTGCTTGAGCTTTTCCTGCTTGTCCAAAGCGGCGCGCACCTGGCGGAAGTTCCAGCCTTCCACCAGGGTCAGGTTGTACTGCACCACTTCACCGCGCTTCCATACGCCCAGCAGGTCCTGCAGGGTCATGCCGGGCGTCAGGCGGTACTCGCCGCTGTGCAGCGGTTGGCCGGCCAGGTTGAAACGCCAGTACAGGCGCAGCCACAGAGCATCACGCAACGTGCCCTTGGCCTGCATGCGGTTGAAGGTACCGGTCGGGGTGGAGCCGGCGGGCACATCCAGCAGCTCTTCCTGGCTGACGTTCAGGGTTTGCTCAAGTGCGCTGTGCACCTTCCAGGCAGCGGCACCCAGGGTAAGGCCTGCCAGAATCACCAGGGTTTCCAGCAGCACCAAGAATTTACGTCTCACGAATCACACATCCAATACTGCGCGGGCAAGGCTCTGCAGTTTACGGGTGAGCGGCCCGGCAGACCAGTTCAGGGAAACAAAAGCATACACAGGCCAGATCCCGTACACGCTGTTGCAGACAAAGACCTCGTCAGCGCGCTCGAGGTCGGCCGGCCACAGGTCGCGCACCTGCACGCTGATGCCCAGGCGTTCGGCCTGGGCCAGCAGTTCGGCACGCATCACGCCCGCCACGCCACAGCGGCTCAGGTCGGCGGTCAGCAGGTGGCCGTCGTGCACCAGAAACAGGTTGCTGAAAACACCTTCGATCAACCGACCGGAGGTATCGCGCATCAGGCCTTCGGCAAAATCCGGGCTGCTCCATTCGCCGCGCGCCAGCACCTGCTCCAGACGGTTGAGGTGCTTGAGGCCGGCGAGCAACGGCTGCTCGGCCAGGCGGGTCTGGCAGTCGAACAGGCGAACGCCCTGCTCGGCATAGGAAACGGGGTAGGCAACGGGCGGGTTGCCCAGCACCAGGCGCCGGGGTGGCGCCAGGGGATCGGCGGCGTAACCCCGCTGGCTATCGCCGCGGGTGACGACGAGCTTGAGCACGCCTTCACCCAGCTGCGCGGCCGCGGCCAGCAGTTCGCCCTCCACCAGGCCGACATCCAGGGCAATCGCAAGGCGCGCACCACCTTCCGCCAGGCGGTGCAGGTGACGCGCCAGCAGAACCGGCTTGCCCGACGTGACAGCGATGGTTTCGAACAACCCATCGCCGTAGGCCAGCCCCCGGTTCTTCACCGCGAGGGTGTCGGCCGGCTGGCCGTCGACCCAACTGAACATCAACCGTTGAACCGGCGGAACACCAGCGAGCCGTTGGTACCACCAAAGCCGAACGAGTTGGACAGCACCACATCGATGGGCATGTTGCGCGCCTGATGCGGGACGAAGTCCAGGTCGCAGCCTTCATCGGGCTCGTCCAGGTTGATGGTGGGCGGCGCGACCTGGCTGTTGATGGCCAGGACACTGAAGATCGCTTCCACCGCGCCCGCGGCACCCAGCAGGTGACCGGTCATCGATTTGGTCGAACTGACCGCCAGCTGGTAGGCGTGGTCGCCGAACACCGACTTGATCGCCGACGCTTCCGCCAGGTCGCCGGCCGAAGTCGAGGTGCCGTGGGCATTGATGTACTGCACGTCGCTGCCATTGACACCGGCATCGCGCAGGGCGTTGGCCATGCAGCGTGCCGCGCCGGCGCCATCTTCGGGCGGCGAGGTCATGTGGTAGGCGTCGCCGCTCATGCCAAAACCGATCAGCTCGGCGTAGATGGTCGCGCCACGGGCCTTGGCATGCTCCAGCTCTTCGAGCACCAGCGCGCCGGCGCCGTCGGACAATACGAAGCCATCACGGCCCTTGTCCCACGGGCGGCTGGCCCGGGTAGGCTCGTCATTGCGGGTGGACAGCGCGCGCGAGGCACCGAAGCCGCCCATGCCCAGGCCACAGGCCGCCATCTCGGCGCCGCCGGCGATCATCACGTCGGCTTCGCCGTAAGCGATGTTGCGCGCAGCCATGCCGATGCAGTGGGTGCCGGTAGTGCACGCCGTGGCGATGGCATAGTTAGGCCCCTGCACACCCAGGTGGATGGACAGGAAACCGGAAATCATGTTGATGATCGAACCCGGCACGAAGAACGGCGAAATCCGACGGGGCCCGGAGGCGTGCAGGATCTTGCAGGTTTCCTCGATGTTGGTCAGCCCGCCGATACCCGAGCCCATGGCCACGCCAATGCGCTCACGGTTGGCATCGGTCACTTCCAGGCCGGCGTTACGCACGGCTTGAAAACCGGCCGCCAGGCCGTACTGAATGAACAGGTCGAGCTTGCGGGCTTCCTTGACCGACAGGTACTCCTCGACGTTGAAGCCTTTGACCGAGCCGCCAAAACGGGTGGAGTAGGCAGAAAGGTCGGTATGCTCGATCAGACCAATGCCACTGCGGCCAGCCAGAATGCCCTGCCAACTGCTCGGCACGTCCGTGCCCAGTGGCGACAGCATACCCATACCGGTGACCACGACGCGTCTACGCGACACAGCGCTCTCCTTATTCTAGGAACAACTCTTTACGTCTCATCTAAAGAAAAAACCGCACGCCAGCAATGGCAGTGCGGTTTTTCCATGCAAGAAGCTGCGATTACACAGTCTTAAGCCTGGTGGCTGGTGACGTAATCGATAGCGGCTTGAACAGTAGTGATTTTCTCAGCTTCTTCGTCAGGGATTTCAGTCTCGAATTCCTCTTCCAGAGCCATCACCAGCTCAACGGTGTCAAGGGAATCGGCACCCAGATCTTCAACGAAGGAAGCAGTGTTCACGACTTCTTCTTCTTTAACGCCCAGTTGCTCGGCGACGATTTTCTTGACGCGTTCTTCGATGGTGCTCATACCTTGTTTTCACTCCTAAATGGACATAAGTCAGGCAGCTGGCCGGTGTGTAAGTTTATAGGAAGGCTTCGGCATTTCAAGCTGAAAGCGTCACCACCCGATCACACCTGCCCGCTGTCTAGAATTTGGTTGCAGCTTTATAACGGATTTTAGACAGCACGTATGACATTTTTTTGAAGCAATCCGTCACATTTCACTTACATGTACATGCCGCCGTTCACCGGGATAGTAGCACCGGTGACATAGGCTGCACCTTCCGAGGCCAGGAAAGCCACCACTTTCGCGATTTCTTCGGCCTGGCCCAGGCGACCCAGGGGAATCTGGGTCTGCAAGGCTTCACGCTGCGCTTCGGGCAGTTCACGGGTCATGTCGGTGTCGATGAAGCCAGGGGCCACCGAGTTGACCGTGATCGCACGCGAGCCGACTTCACGGGCCAGCGCGCGGCTGAAGCCCTCCAGGCCCGCCTTGGCGGCAGCGTAGTTGACCTGGCCGACGTTGCCCATGGCACCGACGACCGAACCAATGCTGATGATACGACCCCAGCGTGCCTTGGTCATGCCGCGCAGCACGCCCTTGGACAGCCGGTACAGGCTGTTGAGGTTCGTATCGATGACATCATGCCATTCGTCGTCCTTCATGCGCAGCATCAGATTGTCGCGGGTGATGCCGGCGTTGTTGACCAGAATGGCAGGGGCACCGAACTGTTCGGTGATGGCAGCCAGGACTGCGGCGACGGATTCGTCGCTGGTCACATTCAGCTCGAGGCCGGTGCCCTGCACGCCATTTTCCTTGAGGGTGGCGGCAATGCGCTCGGCACCGGAAGCCGAGGTGGCGGTACCGATGACGGTAGCGCCCATGCGGCCCAGTTCCAGGGCGATGGCCTGGCCAATGCCACGGCTTGCGCCGGTAACCAGTGCGACTTTACCTTGCAGGCTCATGCAGGCTTCTCCTATCTGTATCAGGCCTGCGCCGCGCGGGCGGCGGCGAAGGCGTCTGGGGTATTCAGGTTTTCAGTGCTCACGCCCTCGGCGCAGCGCTTGTTCAGGCCAGCCAGGACCTTGCCCGGGCCGCATTCGACCAGGCGTGGCGCACCCTGGGCGGCCAGGAACTGCACCGACTCGACCCAGCGAACCGGCTTGTACAGCTGTTCCAGCAGGTCGCGCTTGAGGGTGTCGAGGTCGGCCGGCACGGCGGCGCTGACGTTCTGCACCACCGGGATCTGCGGCACTTGCCAGTCGATGGCGTTGATGGATTCGGCGAACCGCTCGGCGGCGGGCTTCATCAGCGCGCAGTGCGACGGCACGCTGACCGGCAACGGCATGGCGCGCTTGGCACCAGCGGCCTTGCACAGCTCGATGGCGCGTTCCACGGCCGCTTTCGCGCCGGCGATCACCACCTGGCCAGGGGAGTTGAAGTTCACCGCGCTGACCACTTCGCCCTGGGCCGCTTCGGTGCAGGCATTGACCACCACGGCATCGTCCAGGCCCAGGATCGCCGCCATGGCGCCCTGGCCGGCCGGAACGGCCTCCTGCATCAGTTGACCGCGGCGCTCCACCAGCTTGACCGCGTCGCCCAGCGACAGGCAGCCAGCAGCCACCAACGCGCTGTACTCGCCCAAGCTGTGACCGGCGACGAAGGCCGGCTTTTCGCCGCCCTCGGCCAGCCACAGGCGCCACAGGGCCACCGAGGCGGCCAGGATGGCGGGCTGGGTCTTGTCAGTCTGATTGAGGCTTTCGACCGGACCTTCCTGGATCAACGCCCACAGGTCGTAACCCAGCGCGTCGGAAGCTTCCTTGAACGTTTCCAGCACAAGCGGGTACTGGGCGCCCAGCTCGGCGAGCATGCCCAGGGACTGGGAACCTTGCCCTGGAAAGACAAATGCGAGGGATGCAGACATTTAACAAGCCCTTAATGATCTTGTCGTCGGAGAATTGACGTGCAACCGAAGTTGAACGCAAGAAACTGACAGTTGGATGACAGATAGAACCGGGTGGTCACATTTAAGCACTCCTTGGCGGATCTGCCTAAAGCAACAGCTCCTCCAGCCGCCCATGCAAGCGCTGCGGAAGGTTTTCCTGAATCTCGACCAGCGCGCGGGAAATGGCACTCTGAAAGCCCTGAACCCCGGCAGATCCATGGCTTTTCACCACGATACCCTGCAACCCCAGAAAGCTTGCGCCGTTGTGCCGGGCAGGTGCCAGGTCAGCCTGCAGACGTTTGAGCAGCGGCAGCGCCAGCGCCCCCACGGCACGGGACATGAGGTTGTTCTTGAACAATGCCTCGATGCGCCCGCTGATCATGGTAGCCAGGCCTTCGCTGGACTTGAGCAGGATATTGCCGACAAAACCGTCGCACACCACCACGTCCGCTTCGCCGCGGTACAACCCATCGCCTTCGATGAAGCCGATGTAGTTCAAGCCCTTGGCGCCTTGAAGCAGGCTGGCCGCCAGCTTGACCTGCTGGTTGCCCTTGATGTCCTCGGTACCCACGTTCAACAGCGCCACGCGGGGGCGCACGACGCCCAGCGCCTGCGCCGCCACCGAGCCCATTACCGCGAACTGGAACAGGTTGTCGGCACTGCAATCGACGTTGGCGCCCAGGTCCAGCAACTGGCACGTGCCCACCTGGGTGGGGATGGCTGCCACCATGGCCGGCCGATCAATACCCGGCAGCGTCTTGAGCACATGGCGCGACAACGCCATCAGCGCACCGGTGTTGCCAGCACTGACACAGGCCTGAACCTTGCCATCACGCAACAGTTCCAGCGCCACACGCATGGAGGAATCCGGCTTGCCGCGCAACGCCTGGGAAGGCCGTTCATCCATGCCGATGACTTCACTGGCCGCGGCAATCTGCAGGCGCGAGCGATCCACACCGGGCTGGCTGGCAATCAGTTCTTCTAGAAGGAGTGGGTGACCGACGAGGGTCAGGTACAACGAGGGGGTAGCAGACAGGCAGGCGAGGCTGGCCTGGACAATGCTGCGGGGACCGAAGTCCCCGCCCATTGCGTCAATCGCGATGACTTGAGCGGACAAGGATTACTCGTCAGCGCCCTTGTCGATCACTTTACGGCCACGGTATACGCCTTCTGGCGATACGTGGTGACGCAGGTGTACTTCACCGGTGGTCTTTTCGACCGACAGGGTGCTAGCCGACAGGGCGTCGTGCGAACGGCGCATGTCACGGGCAGAGCGGGATTTTTTGTTCTGCTGAACAGCCATAATTGATTAACTCCTAAACGTTTGGGTCACGCTTTAACTGCGCCAATACACTGAACGGGTTGGACCGCGTTACCTCGTCCTCGCTCGGCTCGGGCTCATCTGTGCCCGCCGGCTGCTGGCATTCTTCCGGATGATGAGCAGGCACAATGGGCAAGGCGAGCAGAAGCTCCTCCTCGATCAATGCCTGCAGATCCAAAGGATCTTCGCCCAGTTCCAGCACGTCATAACCTTTCGGTAACGACTGGGTGTTCGCACCCTCCTTCACCACAGCGTAACTGCATTCGCTGTGGATCGGCAGGGTCACCAGCTCAAGACAACGCTGGCAAACCATCTTGACTTCGACGTCGAGATGGCTGTGTATAACCACTGCCTTTCGCTCGTCTCGTTCGAAAACGAATTTAGCCTGCACCGTACCGACGTTATCGGAAAGCGGGTCGCAGAGTCTCTCCAAATCGGATAATGGCAGCGAACCTTCTAGGGTTACGCCACGATCGGCCAATTTGCGCGGGTCAACGTGAGGTGGAATCGGGTCATTCAACATAGGCGCAGCATTCTAGGGACGACCCCCTCCCCTGTCAAAGGAAATTAGGTCTCAAGGCAATGATAGAATGACCGTTCATCTTCAGGAGACCGCCATGCAGCCCTTGCTACTCGCCTCAAGCTCGCCGTACCGCCGGGAATTGCTGGCCCGCCTGCACCTGCCGTTCATTTGCGCCTCGCCCGATATCGACGAAAGCCGCTTGCCGGACGAGCCCGCCGAAACCCTGGTCAAGCGCCTGGCCGAGCAGAAAGCCCAAGCGCTGGCATCCAGCCACCCGGGCCACCTCATCATAGGCTCCGACCAGGTGGCCGTATTGGGCGAACAGATCCTGGGCAAGCCGCACACCTTCGACAACGCCTGCACGCAACTGCTGGAAGCCAGCGGCACCAGCGTGACCTTCCTTACCGGGCTGGCCCTGCTCAACAGCGCCACAGGGCAGTGCCAGGTCGATTGCATCCCTTTTACCGTACACATGCGCGAGCTGGACCTGGCGACCATCCAGCGCTACCTGAGGGCCGAGCAGCCTTATGACTGTGCAGGCAGCTTCAAGGCAGAGGGGCTGGGCGTGAGCCTGTTTCAAAGCACTCACGGGCCGGACGCGACGAGCCTGGTGGGGCTGCCGTTGATTCGCCTGGTGGATATGCTGTTGCAGGAAGGGGTGCAGGTGCCCTGACACCCCAGCAAATGCAGGAACTCACCCCTGCGGGACCGGGCGAAGCTCGGCCCCACGCAAGCAACACCCAAGACCATTCGGTCAGCGCAAGGACGGGCCGTTGAAGCCCATGTAGATCGCCAGCTTCTCGGCCACGCTGGCCCCCAGCTTCTTGGAGAAGCGATCAAGGGCCGAGTCTTCGACAGTGAAGTCGACCAGTTCTTTCTCACCGACCACGTCACGCGCCACCGAGCTGGCGTTGCCCAGGCCATCGATCAAGCCCAGCGGCAGCGCCTGCTCACCGGACCAGATCAAGCCTGAGAACAGTTCCGGATGCTCCTTATCCTTCAAGCGGTCACCACGCCCCTGCTTGACCACACTGATGAACTGGTTGTGAGTGGTGTCCAGCACCCCCTGCCAGAACTTCGTCTCATCCGGCTTGGCCGGCTGGAAGGGATCAAGGAACGACTTGTGCTCACCCGACGTATACGCACGACGCTCCACGCCCAACTTGTCCATGGTGCCCACGAACCCGTACCCGGCCGCCGTGACCCCGATGGAGCCCACCAGGCTGGCCTTGTCGGCGTAAATCTGATCAGCGGCGCTGGCGATGTAGTAGGCGCCCGATGCACCCAGGTCACTGATCACCGCATACAGCTTGGTATCAGGATGCTCCTTGCGCAGGCGACGAATCTCATCGACCACGTAGCCAGCCTGCACGGGGCTACCGCCCGGGCTGTTGATGCGCAGCACCACGGCCTTGACCTTGGGGTCCTTGAAGGCCGCGCGCAGGCTGCCAATGATGTTGTCGGCGCTGGCGGCCTCCTGGTCGGCGATCATGCCGCGCACTTCGATCAGCGCCGTGTAGTGGTCACCGCGGGTCGCGCTCTTTTCCATGTCCATCAGGGGCGTGAACATGGCCAGGGCGAAGAACAGGTAAATGAAGGTCAGCAGCTTGAAGAAAATGCCCCAGCGCCGGGTGCGCCGGTGCTCGATCACATTGGCCTGGAGCGTGCGCTCCAGCAACTGCCAGCTTTTATCATCGCTGCGCTTTTCGGCGTCGGGCGCTTTCCATTCATCAGACATCGTTCAGCTCCCTTGGAAAAGTCAGGTCGTCGCGCCTGTCAGCCAGGCATGCAGTTCAGTGAAGCGTTCGATGGCCAGCACCGGCTCGTGCACCAGCAGAGCACCCAGCGGCATGGCGCCATAGCCCACGGCCACTGCGTCGATGCCGGCGTTGCGCGCCATCAGCAGGTCGAACGAGGCATCACCCACCATCAGCGCGCGCTCGCGCGGCACCTGGCAATGAGCAAGGATCTCCTCGAGCATCAGCGGGTGCGGCTTGCTGCGGGTTTCGTCAGCGGCACGGGTGATGTCGAAATACGCCTCCCACCCATGAGCCTTGAGCACCCGATCCAAGCCACGACGCGCCTTGCCCGTCGCTACCGCCAGGCGGTAACCGGCCGCCCGGAACGCGGCCAACGACTCTGCCACACCCGGAAACAGCGGCGAAGGCTCGCTGTCCATGGCCATGTAGCAGTCAGCATAGTGCTGGCGGAATTCCACCACCTGCGCGTCGCTGAGCTGCGGGTACAGGGTCAGGATGGCTTCCGGCAACGCCAGGCCAATGATGCCCTTGATGGCCTCGTCATCACGCTCCACATAACCGGCGGAGCGCGCCGCCACTTTCATGGCCTCGACAATCCGACCGATGGAATCGGCCAGAGTGCCGTCCCAGTCGAAGATCAGCAGGTCATAGTCAGGGTGCACTGGCGAGGCGCTCCACGGTCTTGGCCCACATGTCGTCCACGGGCGCTTCGAGCTTCAGCGCGCCGCCGTCGGGCAGCGGCACGGTCAACTGATAAGCGTGCAGGAACAGGCGCTTGCCGCCCAGCTCGCGAATCTCGCGGCTGAAATCCTCATCGCCGTACTTGCTGTCGCCGGCGATGCTGTGCCCGGCATGCAGGGCGTGCACGCGGATCTGATGGGTACGACCGGTGATCGGCCGCGCCTCGACCATGGTGGCGAAGTCGCCGAAGCGGCGCAGCACCTTGAACAGGGTCAGGGCCTCCTTGCCTTCTTCGTCGATCTCGACCATGCGCTCGCCCGAACGCAGGTTGCTCTTCTGCAACGGGGCGTTGACCTGCTTGCGCGCCGTGGCCCAATGGCCGCGCACCAGCGCCATGTAGCGCTTGTCCACGCCGTCGCCGCGCAGGGCAGCGTGCAGGTGGCGCAACATGCTGCGCTTCTTGGCGATCATCAGCAGGCCAGAGGTGTCGCGGTCAAGCCGGTGCACCAGCTCCAGCTCCTTGGCGTCGGGGCGCAACTGACGAAAGGCCTCGATGACCCCGTAGTTGAGGCCGCTGCCACCGTGCACGGCGATACCGGCGGGCTTGTTGATCACGATCAGCGCCTTGTCTTCGAAGACAATCGAAGCCTCCAGGCGCTGCAACAGCCCCTGGGCCAGCGGCACGGGCTCATCGCGCTCGGGCAGGCGCACAGGTGGAATACGGACGATGTCCCCGGCCTGCAGCTTGTATTCGGGCTTGATCCGCCCCTTGTTCACCCGCACTTCGCCCTTGCGAAGAATGCGGTAGACCAAGGTTTTGGGCACACCCTTGAGCGCGGTGATGAGGAAATTGTCGATGCGTTGGCCGGCATATTCCGGCGCAACCTCGAGCAGCTGGACGCCGGAGGTTGGAGGGGTTGTAGTCGTCATTTCCCCATGATAACAATTTTTTATGGATTTGAAGCACTTAATGATTGCTGCTATAGTCGCGAACGCCGCCAAAAGTGGCGGGCAAGCGGATATGCGGTAGTAGACCGGCCCTTGCCTACGCAATTCATGAGGACGCGAGGCCGTCCGACGGGGTTTTCGCTTGATTACGGGGTGGTATGCAACGTAACCGGCGCAGATGTGAGAAGACCGAGAGAAAGCCAAAAAGAGCGGTGTTTCTGCACTCATTTTCAGTTTTTTTTCGATGCCACTCCCATCCATCGCGGTCGTTGTCACTCGGTACCGGCGAATGCTTCGGAAACACAAAGCCTTAGCCATAAATGCGCAAGCGCCCTGTCGGCACTTGCGATAAATGCCAACCCGTTGCGGATTCAGCGCGCGGCAGCACCCGAATTATCAGGGATACGTGTAGGGTGGAGATGCACAATCGTCGGACCGTGTAGCACCGCGTCATGTCGAGAACTGCCACAGGCGCCTCACGACACGACAAGGGCTTGATCAAGACGCTTACGGGCGTCCACGCAGGACAATTGATTCCTCCTCCTGACTGAGTGCTTTTGACACCACAGCAAGCAGGAAGCGTCGTCGCGACTTCATCCCCGTTGGATGAACCTCGCTGGACACTGCAGTGGCCCCGCCACCGCTGACGCACCTGACACCGACCGTGAGAAGTCGTGTGTGCCGAACGCCGTTTCCGGCAGCCCGGAAACCGACGGTACTACATGAAAAGAATGCTGATTAACGCAACTCAACCCGAAGAGTTGCGTGTTGCCCTGGTAGACGGCCAGCGCCTCTACGACCTGGACATCGAGTCCGGTGCACGCGAGCAGAAGAAGGCCAATATCTACAAAGGCCGCATCACTCGCATCGAGCCGAGCCTGGAAGCCGCGTTCGTCGACTTCGGCTCCGAACGCCATGGCTTCCTGCCACTCAAAGAAATCTCCCGCGAATACTTCAAGAAATCCCCCGAAGGCCGCGTCAACATCAAGGACGTCCTGAGCGAAGGCCAGGAAGTCATCGTCCAGGTCGAGAAAGAAGAACGTGGCAACAAGGGCGCGGCCCTGACCACCTTCATCAGCCTGGCCGGCCGTTACCTGGTGCTGATGCCCAACAACCCGCGTGCCGGCGGCATCTCGCGCCGCATCGAAGGCGAAGAGCGCAACGAACTGCGTGAAGCGCTGAATGGCCTGGTGGCCCCGGCCGACATGGGCCTGATCGTTCGCACCGCCGGCCTGGGCCGCAGCAGCGAAGAAATGCAGTGGGACCTGGACTACCTCCTGCAACTGTGGACCGCGATCAAGGAAGCCTCCCTGGACCGTTCCGCGCCTTTCCTGATCTACCAGGAAAGCAACGTGATCATCCGCGCCATCCGCGACTACCTGCGCCAGGACATCGGCGAAGTGCTGATCGACAGCATCGAGGCCCAGGAAGAAGCCCTGACCTTCATCCGCCAGGTCATGCCGCAGTACGCCAGCAAGATCAAGCTGTACGAAGACAGCGTGCCGCTGTTCAACCGTTTCCAGATCGAAAGCCAGATCGAGACCGCCTTCCAGCGCGTGGTCGAACTGCCGTCCGGCGGCTCGATCGTGATCGACCCGACTGAAGCCCTGGTGTCCATCGACATCAACTCGGCGCGCGCCACCAAAGGCAGCGACATCGAGGAAACCGCCCTGCAGACCAACCTGGAAGCGGCCGAGGAAATCGCCCGCCAGCTGCGCTTGCGTGACATCGGCGGCCTGATCGTGATCGACTTCATCGACATGACCCCCGCCAAGAACCAGCGCGCCGTGGAAGAGAAAGTCCGCGAATGCCTGGAAGCCGACCGTGCCCGCGTGCAGATCGGCCGCATCTCGCGCTTCGGCCTGCTGGAAATGTCCCGTCAGCGCCTGCGCCCATCGCTGGGTGAAAGCAGCGGCATCGTCTGCCCACGCTGCAGCGGCACCGGCATCATCCGCGACGTGGAATCGCTGTCGCTGGCCATCCTGCGCCTGATCGAAGAAGAAGCCCTGAAGGACCGCACCGCCGAGGTCCGCGCCCAGGTGCCGATTCCGGTCGCCGCCTTCCTGCTGAACGAGAAGCGCAACTCGATCACCAAGATCGAACTGCGTACCCGTGCTCGCATCGTCATCCTGCCGAACGACCACCTGGAAACGCCGCATTTCGAAGTGCAGCGCCTGCGCGACGACAGCCCAGAAGCCCAGACCAACCAGTCGAGCTACGAGATCGCCGCGGCCGAAGCCGAGGAAGCTCAGCCAGTGGCCGCCACTCGCACCCTGGTTCGCCAGGAAGCAGCCGTGAAGACGGCCCCGGCCCGCGCCAACGCCCCGGTCCCGGTGGAAGTACCCGCAGCCCCGGTTGCCGCGCCTGCGCCTGCCCCGGTCGTGCCTGAGCCAAGCCTGTTCAAAGGCCTGGTGAAGTCGCTGGTCAGCCTGTTCGCCACCAAGGAAGAGCCTGTAGCGCCTGCCGTGGTCGAGAAGCCAGCCACCCCCGAGCGCCCACAGCGCAACGAGGAACGCCGCAACGGCCGCCAGCAGAGCCGCAGCCGCAACGGCCGTCGCGACGAAGAACGCAAGCCGCGCGAAGAGCGTGCGCCACGTGAAGAGCGCGCACCACGCGAAGCACGCGAGGAAGCACCGGCCGCCCGCGAGGAACGCGCCCCGCGCCCACCACGCGAGCCACGCGCCCCTCGTGAAGAGCGTCGCAGCCGTGAAGACCGCCCGGTTCGCGAACTGCGCGAGCCGCTGGACGCCGTGGCCCCGGCCGTACGCGAAGAACGCCCTGAGCGCGCGCCACGTGAGGAACGTGCACCGCGTGAAGAGCGTGCACCACGCGAAGAACGCGCCCCTCGTGAAGAACGCGCTCCGCGCGAAGAACGTGCCCCTCGTGAAGAACGCGCTCCACGCGAGGAACGCGCCCCTCGTGAAGAACGTGCGCCTCGTGAAGAACGCGCTCCCCGCGAAGAACGTGCCCCACGTGAGGAACGTGCTCCACGCGAACGCACCCTGCGCCCGGAAGTAGAGAACGAAGCGACTGAAGTAGCCGCGGCTGCCGACGAAGCGTTGCCAAATGAAGAGCTGTTGCAGGACGAGAACCACGAAGGCGCCGAAGGCGAACGCCCTCGTCGTCGCTCCCGCGGCCAGCGTCGTCGCAGCAACCGTCGTGAGCGTCAGCGTGATGCCAACGGCGACGTCGTGGAAGGCAGCGAAGAAGGTCAGGAAGAAGGCGCCGAGCCATCGACCACCGAACTGGCTGCCGGCTTGGCCGTCACCGCCGCTGTCGCCAGCACCGTGATCAGCGCACCGGCAGAAGCCCAGGCCGCTGCCCAGGCTGAACGTGCCAACGCCAGCGCCCAGGACGTCGCCCCTGCTGCTCCTGAAGCAGTGGACGCTCCGGCTGCCGAAGCCGCACCTGAAGCAGCAGAAGCCCCGGTTGCCGAAGCCGCACCTGCTCCTGCGCAAGAAGCCGCGCCAGCCGTTCACGCCGAAGTCGTCGCCGACGAGCCTGTGGTCGTGACCCCGGTGTTCGAAACCCCGGCCGCCGAAGCCCCGGTCGAAGTGACCCCGGTTGTAGAGGCCGCCCAGGTCGCCGAACCCGTGATCGAGCCATTGGTTGAAGCAGCCCCGGTAGTTGAAGCCCAACCAGAGCCTGAAGTGTTCGCCGCACCAGTGGTCGAGCAGCCTGCCCCGGTGTTTGAAGCGCCTGCGCCGAAAACCGTCGAGGAAGTCGCCGCCCCGGTGGTCGACATCCAGCCGCAGCCAGTGCCTGAGCCGGTCAAGGCCGAAAGCGTCGAAGCCGCCCCAGCCGCCGTGGTTGAAGCCGCCCCCGTGGCCGAAGCACCGGCCGCCGAGTCCGTGGTGCAAGCCCAGCCGGTTGTCGAAGCCAAGCCTGAAGAAGCGCCAGCCCCGGTTGCAGAAGCCCCTGCGGTCGCATTGACCAGCAACGGTCGCGCACCGAACGACCCGCGCGAAGTGCGTCGCCGCAAGCGCGAAGCTGAAGCCGCTGCAGCCGCAGCAGCCCAGGCCGCTGAAGCCGAACCGGTGGTTGAACACCAACCGCACGCAGTAGAAGAACAGCACGAGCACAAGCCGTTCGTCTGATCTTGAAGCAATGAAAAAGCCCCCGCTGCAGCGATGCAGCGGGGGCTTTTTTTTGCATCGCTTATGACCTCGTAGCAGCGGACCTGGCCGCGTCACCAACGCCGCGCAGCAGCAGGCAAACCGCATGCACCGCCGACGCGGCCGGGTCCGCTACTACAGGTCCTGGGGCAGGTCGATGTCGCGGTAGATGCCGGGGTCGTCCACGGGCACTTCGATGACGTGCGCGCCGGCGAAGAGGCGCCGGGCACCCTGGTCACCGGTCAGCGCCATCAAAGGCGCGGCGAAAGCCCGCCCGAAGGCGACGGGGTGGCCGTAGCCCTGGCCCGTCACCGGCACGCAAATACACTCATCATTGAGAAGAGAAAGCACCGCCCAACACGTCTGCGGCCGTATGAAGGGCATGTCGCCCAACACCACCAGCCAACCTGCCGCTTCGGGCATGAATGCCACGCCCGCCGCCAGGCTATCGCCCAGGCCAGGGGAATGGGCCAGGACAACGGTGAAACCATACTGACGGGCCAACGCGATAATTTCGTGGCGCTCAGGACGGGTGACCAGCAGCCGATGCGCTGACAGGCCTTCGAGGTTGCGCAATGTGTGCTCGAGCACCGGCCGCTCGACACCCTCAAGCCCTGCGCAGGGCGCCAGCAACTTCTGCTGCCCCGCCCCTGCCTGCGCCTGAAACCGCGCACCCAGCCCTGCTGCCAGCACCACCACGCACGGTTGCATGCCACCCCCTAGTAGAGATTGGGCTCCATCTCCAACTGCACGCCGAAGCGCGCGAAGATATCAGCCTGAATCCGTGTCGCCAGATCCTGCAACTGCTGACCAGTGGCGCTGCCATAGTTGACCAGCACCAGTGACTGCAGGCGATGCACCCCCGCATCACCTTCACGAAAACCCTTCCAGCCCGCCCGCTCGATCAACCAGCCAGCGGCCAGTTTCACCTGCCCATCGGCCTGTGGGTAAGCCACCAGGTCGGCGTGGTCGGCCTTGATCTGCTCGGCCAACGCAGCCGGCACCACCGGGTTCTTGAAGAAACTGCCGGCATTGCCCAGTTCGGCCGGGGCCGGCAGTTTTTCCCGACGGATGCTGCAAATGGCGGCACTGACGTCGCTGGGGGTAGGCTCGCTGATACCCTGCTCGGCCAGGCGTTGGCGCACCGGGCCGTAATCCAGGTGCAATTGAACTGCCCGGGCAAGCCTGAAACGCACCCGCAGGATCAACCAGCGGCCCGGTTCGCGCTTGAATAGACTGTCGCGGTAGCCGAACCCACACTGCGCCAAGTTGAAGTCGCGCAGCTCACCGCTCTGGCGGTCCAGCGCAGTCAGGCCAGCGAACACGTCCTTGATTTCAACGCCATACGCGCCAATGTTCTGCATGGGCGCGGCGCCGACCGTGCCAGGGATCAGGCTGAGGTTTTCCAGCCCCGCCAGCCCCATGGCCAATGTCTGCTGAACAAAGGGGTGCCAGGGCTCCCCCGCTTGGGCCTCGACCACCACCTGCAGGCCATCATCGCTCAATACCTGCACGCCGTGGCTGGCCATGCGCATGACCAGTGCATCCAGGTCACCGGTCAGCAGCAGGTTGCTGCCACCACCGATGGGCAACAGCGCGACCTGATGTTCGTGGGCCCAGGCCAGCGCCTGACGCACCTGCTCGTCACTCTCGACCTCGACGAACCAGCGTGCCTGGACGTCAATGCCAAAGGTGTTGAACGGCTTGAGCGATACCTGCTCACGGATGTGCAGGCTCATAGCCGCCCCTTCAATTCGTTGACCAGGCCTTCACAGGCTTGCTCGATCAGGTCCAGTACGTGTTCGAAACCCTGCTCGCCGCCGTAGTACGGGTCGGGCACCTCATCGACCGGGCCGTGGTAGCGGCGCAGGAACAAGTCCAGTTCAGCACGGCCGTTGGCAGGCTGCAGGCGCTTGAGGTTGCCCAGGTTGCTGTGGTCCATGGCCAGGATCAGGTCATAGCGGCTGAAGTCGGCGGCGCTGACCTGCTGGGCACGCTGGGCCGACAGGTCATACCCGCGCGCCAGTGCCGCACGGCGGGTACGGCCGTCCGGCGGCTTGCCCACGTGCCAGTCGCCGGTACCGGCCGAGGCCACTTCAATGCGCTCGGCAAGGCCGGCCTTGAGCAACTGATGGCGCAGTACGCCTTCGGCGGTGGGCGAGCGGCAGATATTGCCCAGGCACACGAACAGGACGCGCATCAGGCCTCCAGCAGGCGCCGAACGCGCTCCAGGTCATCGGGGGTGTCGACACCGGCAGGCGGGGCCTGGACCGCGTCGGCGACATGAATGCGTACGCCATGCCACAACGCCCGCAACTGCTCCAGGCGCTCGGTCTCTTCCAGCCAGCATGGCCCCCAGGCCACGAAGTCCTGGAGGAAGCCGGCACGGTAGGCATAGATGCCGATATGGCGCCGGAACGGCACACCCGCTGGCAGCGCGTCACGGTCGGCGGCGAACTGATCGCGAGCCCATGGCAGCGTGGCACGGCTGAAAGTCAGAGCCAGGCCGTTGATGTCGCTGACGACCTTGACCACGTTCGGGTTGAACAGGGAAACGACATCCTCGATGGGCTCGGCCAGGGTAGCCATGCCCGCTTCGGCGTGGGCCGCGAGGTTAGCCGCGACCTGGTCAATGACCACCGGGGGAATCAGCGGCTCGTCACCCTGCACGTTCACCACGATGGCATCGGCGGCCAGGCCCAGGGCCTGGGCGACTTCCGCCAGGCGGTCGGTGCCCGACTCGTGATCGGCACGGGTCAACAGCACCTCGGCGCCAAATGCCTGGCAAGCCTCGACGATGCGTGCATCGTCAGTGGCCACCACCACGCGCTGGGCGCTGCTCTTGCGCGCTTGCTCCCAGACGTGCTGAACCATGGGCTTGCCGGCAATCATCTGCAGGGGCTTGCCGGGCAAGCGCGTGGAGGAAAAACGCGCCGGGATGACAACCGTGAAAGCCTGGCTCATTTATCCAGACGCTCCTCGTCGGTCAGGGTGCGCGCTTCGCTTTCCAGCATCACCGGGATGCCGTCGCGGATCGGGTAGGCCAGGCCGGCGCCCTTGCTGATCAGCTCGGTCTTGTCCGCACTGAGTTTCAACGGGCCTTTGCAGATCGGGCAGGCGAGGATGTCGAGCAGTTTGGTGTCCATGATAGATCCTTGGCAAAAGGTGCAGCGTGAAGGCAATAGGGTCAGGTGCGCGCCAGCAGGCTCGGCAAGCGTGCGTCGAACCAGTCGACGAAGGCTGGCGAAGGCTGCGCGTCGACCGCCAGGTACCACCAGTCGTCACGGGCGAAAGCGCGGCATTTGACGGCGTCTTTCTCGGTCATGACCAGCGGCAGCGACGGTGTGAATGTCAGCGCCGCCAAACTGTAGTGGGCATGGTCGGCGAACGCGTGGGCCTGTGGCCGCCAGTGTAGCGCCTGGAGGGTGTTGAAGAAACGTTGGGGGTTGCCGATACCGGCCACCGCATGCATGGCCTGCCCTTCGGGAAAGAGGTCGAGGCCGCGGCGCTCGCCCGTGCGCACGTTGACCAGGGCCGTGGGCCGCAGGGCAAACGAGAAGCCATCGTCCCGGTCATCGGCAGCGCCGTTGAACAGCACCGCGTCCACGGACGCCAGGCGCTCGACAGGCTCGCGCAACGGCCCCGCCGGCAGGCAACGGCGGTTGCCCAGGCCACGGACGGCATCGATGAGCACCAATTCAAGGTCCCGCGCCAGGCGGTAATGTTGCAAGCCGTCGTCGGAAAAAATCAGGTCCAGCGGTTCAGCGGCGGTCAGGGCCTGTACCGCGCGGCTGCGGTCGGGATCGATCATCAGCGGCACGCCGGTACGCTGTACGATCAGCAGCGGCTCGTCGCCCGCCACGCTGGCGTCCTGGTCCGCCAGCACCCGCCACGGCAACTGCGGCGGCCTGGCGCCGTAGCCACGGCTGACCACGCCAACCTTGAGGCCCTGGCGCCGACAATGCTCGACCAGCCACAGGATGAGCGGGGTCTTGCCGGTGCCGCCGACAGTGATGTTGCCCACCACCACCAGTGGCACCGGGGAACGGTAGACGGTGCCCTGGCCGTGCACAAAGCGCTGACGCTTGTTCTGCACCACACGGCGGTACAGGCACTCCAGCGGGCGCAACAGCGCCAGGGCCGGGTGGCCGGTGTACCAGGCAGCCAGCAAGCGATCGGAGAAAGCCATCAGTTTGCGCCCTGCGCCTCGACGGTGGTCATGCTCAGGTGGCTGAAGCCCAGCTTGCCCGCGGCGTCCATGGCGGTGATGACAGCCTGGTGCGGGGTCTTGCCGTCGGCGCTGATGGACAGCGGCAACTTGGTGTCGCCGCCCGACTCGGCCTGCACGGCATCCATCAGCGTGCTCAGGTCACTCTTGGGCAGTAGCTTGTTGTTCACCGAATACACGCCATCGGCGCTGATGGCGATGTCGACGGTCTTGCCCGCATCCTGCTCGGGGCTGCCACTGACCGCCTCCGGCAAGTCGACGCGCAGCTGGGTCTGCTTGGTGAACGTGGTGGTGACCACGAAGAACAGCAGCAACACGAAGACCACGTCGATCAGCGACACCAGGTTGATGTCGATCTGCTCTCGCTGCTTGCGGCGGAACTTCACGCTTTGTCCTCGGCCAGATCGACTTCACGGTCGCCTTGTACCATTTCCACCAGCTTGATGGCTTCCTGCTCCATGCCCACCACCAACTCATCGATGCGGCGCTGCAGGAAACGGTGGAAGAACACCGCGGGAATGCCGACGATCAAGCCCGATGCCGTGGTGACCAGGGCCTTGGAGATACCGCCGGCCAGCACGGCAGGGTTGGTGGCCATGTTGGCGCCCATGAACGAACTGAAGATCTCGATCATGCCCAGCACCGTGCCCAGCAGGCCCAGCAGCGGTGCCATCGCAGCGATGGTGCCGAGGGTGCTGATGTAGCGCTCCATTTCGTGGATGACGCGGGCAGCAGCCTCTTCGATGCATTCCTTCATGATTTCACGGCCGTGGCGCGAGTTGGCCAGGCCGGCGGCGAGGATCTCGCCCAAGGGGGAATCGGCGCGCAGTTCCTTGAGCTTTTCCTTGTTCAATTGCTTGTCACGAATCCAGACCCACACCTGGCCGAGCAGGTGCGGCGGGGTCACACGGTTGGCACGCAAAGTCCACAGGCGCTCGGCGGTGATGCCCAGGGCAGCGATGGAACTCAGAATGATCGGCAACATCATCCAGCCGCCGGATTTGACCAATTCCCACACAGTAACGACCCCCTCGAAAAAGTCCGCCACTCTAACATAGGGGGGCAACGGGTCGTAGACCGTCATGTCGGATCACGCCAGAAGCGGCGCTGCTGACGCTCGCCGCGCACACCGTCGAAACGCCCCAGGCGCAGGTGCAGGGCCCCCTGCAGGGCGTTGTCGTGCACCTCCATGCCATTGGCTCGGTAACGCTGCACCACCTGCGGGTGCGGGTGGCCGAAGGTGTTGCCATGGCCACGGGAAATCAGCGCCCCGCGCGGGGCCATGGCGTCGAGCAGGCGCTGGGACGAAGAGGTGCGGCTGCCATGGTGAGGCGATTGCAACCAGTGCCCGCGCAGGTCCAGGCCACTGGCGACCAATGCACGCTCGGCGGCGGCGTCGATATCACCCCCCAGCAACAGGCGTTCGCCCTGGGCTTCCACCAGCAACACGCACGACGACGGGTTGCTGTCACGGGCCGCGGCCCAGCGCCACACGGTAAACCTCACGCCATCCCACTGCCACTGCCGACCGGACTCACACTGCAGCGCCTGCAGGCCGGGCGCCAACTGGTCGGCCTCGCCACCCCAGACGGCGGCGACCGGCAGCCCCCGTTGCACCGCCGCCGCGCCGCCTGCATGGTCCTGGTGGGCATGGCTGATCAGCATCAAGTCCAGGCGGCGCACGCCCATGGCCAGCAAGTTGGGCAGCACCACCCGCTCACCGGCATCGTGCCCAGGGGTGCGTGGGCCCGCGTCGTACAACACGGTGTGGTGCCGGGTTCTTACAACCACCGCCAGACCTTGACCGACATCCAGCTGGGTGACTTCGGCCTGCCCATGGGGCACGGGTGACAGCGGCGGCCAGGCGGCCAGCAGCACCAACGGCCACCCCAGCGGGCGCATCGGCAACCCGGCGGGCAACAGCAACAACAGGGCACCCACCAGCACCAGCACCCATAGCCAGAGCGACAAGCGCGCCGGCACCCACGCAGGCGCCTGCTGCGATAACCAGGCCAGCCCTTCGAACAACAGCGCCAGCAAGCCGCCCACCAGCCATAACAGCGACTCGCCCAGCCAAGGGACCGGTAACAGAACCGCCCCGAGCAAGGCCGCTGGCAACACGGCGATGCTCACCCACGGCACCGCCAGCAGATTGGCCAGCGGGCCGCTGAGGCTCACCGGCAAACCCAGGGCCAGCAATGCGGGCAACAGCCCCACCGCCATCAGCCACTGGGCCCGCGTCCAGGCCCGCCACCACCGCCACGCCCCCAGCCGCCCGGAGAACACCAGCATCAATACCCCGACGGCCGCGAACGATAGCCAGAAACCCGGCAGCAGGCTGACCAACGGGTTGGCCAGCAGCACCGCATTCAACGCCACCAGCCAGGGCAACCCCACCCCAAGATGACGGAAGCGCAGGCGCCACAACAGCACCAACCCCAGCATGATGCACGCCCGCTGCACTGGCACGCCGAAGCCGGCCAGGCCCCCATACCCGAGGGCGGCGCCGAACGCCAGTGCACACGCCCAAGGCAACCACGGCAAACGTGCCGGCCACAGTCCCAGGCGCGCCAGCCCCGCCACCAGCCCGTAAACAAGGCCCGCCAACAGGCCGATGTGGGTACCGGAAATCACCAGCAGATGCACGGTACCGGTGGCTTGCAGCACCGCCCATTGTTCACGGCTGATAGCCGAGCCGTCGCCCAGCACCAGCGCCACCAGCACGCCCTGATAACCCTGGGCATCCACCGCCAGCAACCGCTGGCGCAGGGTATCGCGCCAACTGCCCGGGGCCGTGCGCAGCAATTGACCGTCCTTCACGCTGCCGGTGGCACCAATGCCACGGGCCAGCATCCACGCCTCGGCGTCCATGCCGGCGGGGTTCACTACCCCTCTGGGGCGTTTGAGGGTCACGGCCAGGCGCCAGCGCTCACCGCGGCTGACGGCCGGGCCGTTGAACCAGGACAGACGCACGGTGCGGGGTAGCGCATGGCGCATGCTATCGATATCAGTCAGTTCGAAGCGCACCGATTGGCCCTGGTTGTCAGGCAACCCACCGACGCGCCCCTCGAGCCACACGGTACGGCCATCAAGGTCAGGCGACAGGCGGTCATCCAGCGCCCAGTGCCCCTGCACGCAGGCACACGCCAGCCCGAGCAGCACCAGCCCCGGCCGTCGGGCACGACGCCAGAACTGAAGCCCGACCGCCAAGGCAAACAGGCCCGCCAGCCATGGCCACGGGGGCAGCAGAGGCAAGAACCGCAGGGAGACCAGGCCAATGGCCAGCGCCAGCAACGCAGTGCGCATACACTCATCCTTGAGTTTTCCTGCACGCAGCATCAGGGCAAAACCCCAGGGGCGCCGCTAAATATTTGTCACAAAGTCTGAAACTGATTGTCAGGCAATCCGGGCATACTGCGGCCATCCTCTTCTGGCTTGCCTGCGAGAAACCTGCATGCCGCGCCGCTTTTTCCAACGCTACATGCCCGACCCTGAGCGCCTGCGCCGGCACACGTCGTTACGCGTTCTTGGCCGCCTGCTGCAGGACCCCTACCTCTGGCACCTGAACCGCCACGGGGTGTCACGGGCCATGGCGGTGGGGCTGTTCGCGGCATTCCTGCCTATCCCTTTGCAGATGCTGGTGTCGGCCGCACTGGCCACGCTGGTTCGCGGCAACCTGCCCATCGCCGTCAGCCTGGTCTGGCTGACCAATCCGCTGACCATGGCCCCCGTGTTTTTCGTCACATACCAGGTTGGGGCGTGGCTGATGGGCACCCCGCCGCGTGGCTTGCCTGACGACCTGACGTGGGAATGGCTGAGCGGGCAGTTTGCCACGCTGTGGCAGCCCTTCCTGCTAGGCTCGGTGGTGACGGGGCTGGTGATGGGCGCACTCGGCTATGTGGCGACCCAGGTCTATTGGCGCTGGTGGGTGATGCGCCAGTGGCGCAGCCGCAAGGCTCGCGGCTGCAAGCCGCCTTCGGACCTGTAGCAGCCGCGTCACGAACACCGCGCGGCATCAGGTACACCGCGGGTACCGCCGACGCGGCCTGAACCGACTGCTACACCTGTGGGAACTGGAGGGTCAGCTGCGCATGCCGCGGCCGCTGACCAGCAGCCGGGCACAGCCCACGTACAGCACCACGGTGGCGACCAGCATGAACGCCACGGCTACGCTGATGCGAATATCCGACACGCCGAGAATACCGTAGCGAAAGGCATTGACCATGTGCAGCACCGGGTTGGCCAGCGACACCGCCTGCCAGAACGGCGGCAGCAAGGTGATGGAGTAGAACACCCCACCCAGGTAGGTCAATGGCGTCAGCACGAAGGTGGGGATGATCGAAATGTCATCGAAGTTGCGCGCGAATACCGCGTTGATGAAGCCCAGCAGCGAGAAGATGGTTGCCGTCAGGATTACCACCAGCAAGGTGATGCCCAGGTGGTGCACCTGCAGATGGGTGAAGAACAACGACAGCAGGGTCACGATGACGCCCACCGCCAGGCCACGCAGCACGCCACCGACCACGTAGCCAGTGAGGATGATGTGGGGCGACACCGGTGACACCATCAACTCTTCGATGGAACGCTGGAACTTGCTACCGAAGAAGCTCGACACGACGTTGCCGTAGGCATTGGTGATCACTGACATCATGATCAGCCCGGGCACGATATATTCCATGTAGGTAAAGCCACCCATGTCACCGATCTGTCGGCCGATCAGGTTACCGAAGATGACGAAATACAGGACCATGGTAATGGCCGGGGGCAGCAGCGTCTGCGGCCAGATGCGCATGAAGCGCCGCACTTCGCGGTAGACGATGGTGTTGAGGGCGACCCAGTTGGCTTTCACTTCGAAACTCATTGAGCCACCTTCGCCAGGTTTTTTTCCACCAGGGACACGAACAGCTCCTCAAGACGGTTGGTTTTGTTGCGCAGGCTCAGCACCTCGATGTTCTGCAGGGCCAACTGGCCGAACAGTGCGGTGATGCCCACTTCCTTGTCCACCTGCACTTCCAGGGTGTGGCCGTCGACCAGCCGGCAGGGGTAGCCGTGCAGAACAGGTGCCTCGGCAAGGTTCGCCTTGAGGTCCAGCAGGAAGGTTTCCACATGCAAAGTGCCCAGCAGCTTGCGCATGCTGGTGTTCTCGACGATGGTGCCGTGGTCGATGATGCCGATGTTGCGGCACAGTTGCTCGGCTTCTTCCAGGTAATGGGTGGTGAGAATGATGGTGATGCCTTTCTGGTTGAGCTCGGTCAGAAAGGTCCACATCGAACGGCGCAGCTCGATGTCCACGCCTGCGGTCGGCTCATCGAGGATCAGCAGCCGCGGCTCATGAATCAACGCACGGGCGATCATCAGCCGACGCTTCATGCCACCTGACAGGGAGCGCGAAGGCACATCGCGCTTGTCCCACAGCCCCAACTGGGTCAGGTACTGCTCGGCACGCTCCTTGGCGATGCGCGGGGGGATACCGTAGTACCCGGCCTGGGTGACGACGATATCGAAGGTCTTCTCGAACTGGTTGAAGTTGAACTCCTGAGGCACTACACCGATGCAGCGCTTGAGCGCCGCCGGGTCGCGATCCAGGTCGTGGCCGAAGACATTCACCGTGCCCCCGGACTTGTTCACCAGGGTGGAGAGGATACCGATGGTGGTGGACTTGCCGGCCCCGTTGGGGCCCAGCAGGGCGAAGAAATCGCCTTCGGCCACGTCCAGATCAATGCCCTTCAGGGCCTGGAAACCGTTGCCGTAGGTCTTGGTCAGCTGCCGAATGGACAGAGCAGAACTCATAGATAAACCATGCACCGAAATAAGAAAGAAAGGGGACAGAAGCTTTAATAAAGACACCACGCGTACTTCCGAAGTGCGGTGGTTTTGACTAATGGTGCTAGCAAGAAGCGCACATGTACAGTGGTCCGTATCGATATTGCTTATCAGCCTGGGGCTAGCACCCGAACTCGCCTGCTCGCGCGGGGTCACTAATCTGAAGCTGCATCGCCCCATCATCATGGAGGACTGAATATGCTGTTGTTGTGGATCGTGGTTCTGGTCGTCGGCAGTGCCTGGCTGGCCCATCGTCGCGTAGCACCCCTGCCCGCCTTGGGCATTATCGCCGTGTACCTGTTGGCCATGGGCATCTTCAGCCATGCACCGGGCTGGCTGCTGGCCATTTTCTGGGTGCTGCTGATCGCCGGCACCCTTCCCCTGCTGCTGCCGGACCTGCGCCGCAAACTGTTCACTGCCCCGCTGTTCAACTGGTTCCAGCGCACCCTGCCGCCCATGTCCCAGACCGAACGCGAAGCCATCGACGCCGGCACCGTGTGGTGGGATGGCCAGCTGTTCAGCGGCCGCCCCGACTGGAACACCCTTCTGGCCTACCCCAAGGTGCAACTGACGGCAGAAGAACAGGCCTTCATCGACGGCCCCACCGAGGAACTGTGTGCCCTGGTCAGCGACTGGCAGATCGGCCAGGACATGGACCTGCCGCCCGAAGCCTGGGCGCATATAAAGGAGCACGGCTTCTTCGCCCTGATCATCCCCAAGGAATACGGTGGCAAGGGCTTCTCCGCCTACGCCCATTCTCAGGTGGCGATGAAATTGGCCACCCGCAGCGGCGACCTGGCCTCCACCGTCATGGTGCCCAACTCCCTGGGCCCGGCCGAACTGCTGCTGCACTACGGCACCGATGAACAGCGTAATCACTACCTGCCACGCCTGGCGCGCGGCGACGATATTCCCTGCTTCGCACTGACCGGGCCGCTGGCAGGCTCGGACGCCGGCGCCATGCCTGACACCGGCGTTATCTGCAAGGGCCAGTGGCAGGGCGAAGAAGTGATTGGCCTGCGCCTGAACTGGGAAAAACGCTATATCACCCTGGGGCCCGTCGCCACGCTGCTGGGCCTGGCCTTCAAGGCCCACGACCCTGACCACCTGTTGGGCGACGAGGAAGACCTGGGCATTACCCTGGCGCTGATCCCCACCGACACCCCCGGCGTGACGATCGGGCGCCGCCACCTGCCGCTGGGCGCCGCTTTCATGAACGGCCCCAACGCCGGCAAGGACGTGTTCATTCCGCTGGATTACCTGATCGGCGGCCAGGCCATGCTCGGCAAAGGCTGGATGATGCTGATGAACTGCCTGTCGGTAGGCCGCTCCATCTCCCTGCCCGCGGTAGGCACTGGCGCCGCCAAGTACACCAGCCTGGTCACCGGCCAGTACACCCAGGTGCGTGAGCAGTTCAACGTGCCACTGTCGGCATTCGAGGGCATCCAGGCCGCCATGGCGCGCATCGGCGGCAACGCCTGGCTGATGGACGCCGCGCGCATGCTCACCGCCAACGCCGTGGACCTGGGCGAGAAGCCTTCGGTGCTGTCGGCCATCCTCAAGTACCACCTGACCGAGCGCGGCCGCGAGTGCATCACCCACGCCATGGACGTACACGGTGGCAAGGGCATCATCATGGGCCCCAATAACTACCTGGGGCGCAGCTGGCAAGGCGCGCCGATCTTCATCACCGTGGAAGGCGCCAATATCCTTTCGCGCAACCTGATGATCTTCGGCCAGGGCGCTATCCGCTGCCACCCCTTCGTGCTCAAGGAGATGGCCTTGGCCAGCCGCGAGGACAAAGGCCAGGCGCTGGTGGAATTCGACGCCCTGCTGCTCAAGCACATCGGTTTCGCCATCAGCAATGCCGCCAGTACCTTCGTGCTCAACCTGGGCCTGGGCCATTTCGAACACGCCCCCGGCGACAGCCTCAGCCAAGGCTACTTCCGCGCCCTCAACCGCCAGGCCGCCGCTTTCGCGCTGCTGGCCGACCTGAGCATGATGTTGCTGGGGGGCGAGCTGAAACGTCGTGAACGCCTGTCGGCGCGCCTGGGCGATGTGCTCAGCAACCTGTACCTGGGCTCGGCGGCGCTCAAGCGCTACCACGACCTGAACTCGCCCGATTACCTGGAACCGCTGGTGCGCTGGGCCCTGGAAGAAAGCCTGGGCCAGGCGGAGCGAGCCCTGGACGAGTTGCTGAAAAATTTCCCGAGCCGCGTGCTGGGCTGCGCGCTGCGCGCACTGGTGTTTCCGTTTGGCCGCCGCCACACGGGCCCCTCCGACCGCCTGGACGCCGAAGTCGCTGCCGTGATTGGCCGCGCCAAAGGCGACCCAGCGCTGGAAGAACTGCTTGCCGGCTGCTACCGGCCGCAGGGCGAGGATGATCCAGTAGGGGCCCTGCAGGTGGCCAGCGACCTGCTCGCGGCCAGCCACCCGCTGCAGAAAAAGCTGCACACCGCCTACAAGGGTGGCCAGTTTACCCCAGCGCCGGAGCAAACCCTGATCGACGCGGCCCTGGAAGCCGGTGTATTGCAAGCGGGCGAAGCCGAGACCCTGCGTCAGGCCGAAGCGGCGCGGCGCAAGGTGATCGACGTGGACGACTTCGACAAGGAAGCCCTCAAACCCACCGAAGGCCGCACTCGGTGACGGGCGCTGCACACGCCGTAGCGCCCATCGGGCAATCGGCATGAGACACAACGCAACGGGCGCCGTATACTCCCGCGCCCGTTTTGCTCATGAGGACCCTCAACATGGCCACCCCTTACATCGACCACCAGCTTGTCCTGCTCGACCACCTGCGCGGCATCCTGGTCGCCCTGGGTGAAGCCGAACAGGTGCCCGACGAGAGCCATGCCCTGTTTCTGGAACGCTACGACGAATTGCGCCTGGAGTTGCCCATCGACCCGGTCAGCAGTGCCTACCTGGGCCAGGACCTGATGTGCCAGATCATCCAGCGCTACCCGCAGATCGCCCACCTGGTCCCGCGGGACCTGTTGTGGTTCTTCGGCGGCGACTGCCTGCACTTCATGCCTGATGAAGAAATCGATCTTTACCAGGCACTGGAAGAACGCCGCTTTGAAGCCGAAGAGAACGACGAACCGTTCGACTGGAATCAGGAAAAGCAGTTGATGGCGATGTCGCTGCAGGACAGCAACAAGCACTGATGCCTTCGCAGGTGCAGAAAAGCCGCTCATCGAGCGGCTTTTTCTTTAGCCCTGTATCTGCTTTTTCAAGCACAAACAAAAACGCCGCTCAATGAGCGGCGTTCTTGATTAATTTGGAGCGGGAAACGAGACTCGAACTCGCGACCCCGACCTTGGCAAGGTCGTGCTCTACCAACTGAGCTATTCCCGCAAAAGACAACTTACTAAGCAGCTATCTTGTTGAAATCGTTGATGTTTCATCAACGTTTCGATGGGGCAGATTTTGAATCCATTTGGATTGTTTGGCAAGCCCTTTTTGAAAATATTTTTCAAATTCATGCATTTAGCGCTTTTCGGACGCGCTCTTCCCTTCGCGGCGAATGCCGACCGAGGGCAAATCGCGCGCAAACAAAAACGCCGCTCAGTGAGCGGCGTTCTTGATGAATATGGAGCGGGAAACGAGACTCGAACTCGCGACCCCGACCTTGGCAAGGTCGTGCTCTACCAACTGAGCTATTCCCGCAAATGGCGTCCCCTAGGGGACTCGAACCCCTGTTACCGCCGTGAAAGGGCGGTGTCCTAGGCCACTAGACGAAGGGGACACGCTGCCCGGAACACATGGTGTGTGTTCCAGTGCCCAGCCCCGCATCCGAAGACTTGGTTCTGGTTTCACTCAGCCCCGCCCGAAAGCAAGACCGTTTAAAATTGGAGCGGGAAACGAGACTCGAACTCGCGACCCCGACCTTGGCAAGGTCGTGCTCTACCAACTGAGCTATTCCCGCATTGGCGTCCCCTAGGGGACTCGAACCCCTGTTACCGCCGTGAAAGGGCGGTGTCCTAGGCCACTAGACGAAGGGGACACACTACAACATTCACTCCCTGCCGCGCTTCGCTGTGTGCTTTACGCTGCAAGTGGCGCGCATTCTAGGGGTGGTTTGAAGAATCGTCAACCCCCTGTGATAAATTTATTTAAATCAATGACTTCCCGGCCGATAACCTGATTGGGAACGGCATCGGGCGCCCTGCCCGACAGGCTCCCGGGGCAAACGCCACTATCCGGGTGGGGGCGAAGCCACTACACTCAAATGGACGATAACCTGACGAGGCTTACACGGTGACACCACTCATGATCACCCTGCTTATAGTAGCGGGGATCGTTATATTGATTGCCATCGGCTACCTGAACAATGTGGTGGAGAACAACAAGCTGGAAAAGAAGAAGCTCAAGCTCGAGCTTCATGACCGCTTGCGCCGCTGCGGCGAAATCACCGAGACCTTTCCGGGGCAGTTGATGACCCCGGCGCTGAAGCTGTTGCTGACGCGCCTGGAACTGAACCTCAACCAACGCATCCTGGCCCAGGACAAGGGCAACGCAGGCGTTCGCGCCCGCCTGGGTGAACTGGAAGCGGAAATCGCCAAGGGTGAAGGCATTTCAGTGAACAACCCGCCCACGCCGATCCAGACAGAAGCCAAGGCCAAGGACGTGCGTTTTCTGCTTGAAGCGCTGCACAGCCAGGTGACCCGCGCGGCACAGGACGGTTTTCTGCCGGCCAATGAAGCCAAACACTGGATCCGCGAGATCCGCCACATCCTGGTGCTGTTGCATATCGAGTTCTTCAACAACCTGGGCCAGGCGGCGTTGCAGGCCGAGCAGCCTGGGCAGGCGCGGCTGGCATTCGAACGTGGCGTACAGTACTTGCGCAAGCAACCGGAACCGGCGGTTTACCAGGAGCAGTTGCACTACATGGAGAAGTTGCTGGGGCGCGCCAATGCCATGGTGCTGGACAAGACAGCGCCCAGCGAAGATGACCATAACGAACTGACCGACGGGCTCAAGGAAGTCGAGCCGGAATGGAAGAAGAAGGTCATCTACGACTGACTGCGTTAATAGAGGACCTGGCCGCGCGGTACAGGTAGACCGCGTGCACCGCCGACGCGGCCGGGTCCGCTGCATTCCTGGTCAGCAGTCGGTCAGGCGCAGGAATACGTTCACCAGTTTTTCGATGCCGGCTTGATCCGCTTCGGCGAAGCGTGCCAGCTTCGGGCTGTCCAGGTCCAGTACGCCAATCAGGCGCCCTTCCTTGATCAACGGAATCACCAGCTCACTGTTCGATGCGCTGTCACAGGCAATGTGGCCGGGGAAGGCGTGCACGTCTTCCACGCGCTGGGTCTGGCGGGTGGCCGCCGCGGCGCCGCACACGCCCTTGGCGAACGGAATGCGCACACAGGCTACCTGGCCCTGGAACGGGCCCAGTACCAGTTCCTCGTTGCGGTTCAGGTAGAAACCCGCCCAGTTCAGGTCATCCACGGAGTGGTAGAGGAATGCTGAAAACTGCGAGGCGTTGGCAATGAAGTCACGCTCGTCGGCGAGCAGCGATTCCAGTTGCGCGGTCAGCATCGCGTAGCCTTCGAGGCCCTGGCCGGTGCTGTTCAAATCAATCATTGCGGTTGCTCCAGTAATTTGAGGCCCACCCAGTAACGGGCGAATTGGTAGGCGCAGCGGCCGTTGCGGTTGCCGCGGCCAGTGGCCCAGCGTGCCGCGAGGATATCCAGCTCCTCGGTGCGTTGCCAGACAAGGCCGGCCTGGCTGGCGAACTGGCCCACCCAGTGCTCGACCACGTCGAGAAAATGTTCCTGATTGAACGGGTAGAACGACAGCCACAGGCCGAAACGGTCGGACAGGGCAATCTTGTCTTCCACCGCCTCGCTGGGGTGGATTTCGCCATCCACGTTTTGCCAGTGGGCGTTGTCGCTCTCTTTTTCCGGCACCAGGTGCCGGCGGTTGGAGGTGGCGTACAACAGCACGTTCTCCGGTGCCGATTCCAGTGAACCATCCAGCACGCTCTTGAGGATACGGTAATCACCCTCCCCTGACTCGAATGACAAATCGTCGCAGAACAGCACAAAGCGCTGGGGCAGGTGCACCAGTTGCTCCACCACTCGCGGAAGGTCGGCCAGGTGGTCGCGCTCGATCTCGATCAGGCGCAGCCCCTGCGCCGCGTGCTCGGCCAGCAAGGCGCGCACCAGCGATGACTTTCCGGTACCACGCGACCCCCACAGCAGCGCGTGGTTGGCCGGCAACCCCTGAAGAAACTGCCGGGTGTTGGCGCCGAGCTGATCACGCTGGCGGTCCACGCCGATCAAGTCCGTGAGGCGGGTGTCGAGGCTCACCTGCAATGGCATCAGGTAGCCCGACCGGCCATCGCGCTGCCAACGCGCGGCCAGGCACCGGGACCAGTCGATTTCCGGGCGCACGGCCGGCAACAACGGTTCAAGCCGTGCGAGCACTGACTCGGCGCGCTCCAGAAATGCACTCAAACGCGCGTCCATGGCTTCTCCTTTTTTTCACAATCACAGTAAAAGGCGTCCGCGCGCTGTCGATATACTCCACTCACAGCGCCGAAACGAACAGGACTTCAGCTATGCTTGCCCAGCGCGCACGGAACGAAACACTGGCCCGGACCATATGGATATAAAGTTTACCCAGCGGCTGTCGTACAAGCAGGCTCGACTGACGGTAGTGGTCGGCTTCATCATCGGGACATTGCTGAGCATTGTGCAGATCGGCATCGATTATGCCAACGTCGATCTGGCCATCAACCGCGAGATGGTGTCGTTGCTGGAGATCAGCCACAACCCCGCCTCGCGCATCGCCTACAACATTGATGCCGAACTGGCCAAGGAACTGACCGCCGGCCTGTTGCACTCCGAGTCCATCGTCGGCGCACGCCTGTCCGACAACAACAATACCGTGCTCGCCAACGTCAGCCGCCCGCGCACGGAAAGCCGCTACCGGATGATCAGCGACTTCCTCTTCGGTGAGCGCCGCACGTACGATGACCCCCTGTTTCTGAGCCATATGCCCAGTGAACGCCTGGGTACCCTGCACCTGGACGTGGACACCTTCGCGTTCGGGCTGCGCTTTCTGCGCCGCGCCGAAATCACCCTGTTTTCCGGCTTCCTGCGCAGCCTGCTGCTGGCGGGGATCATGCTGGGGCTGTTCTATACCATGCTGACCAAACCGCTGGTGCGGGTGATCAGCGCGCTCAGCAACTCCAACCCGCACGCAGCCAAGCCCACCAAGCTGGACTACCCGCCCGGCCACGAGCACGACGAAATCGGCGTGCTGGTGCGCGCGGCGAACCAGCAGTTCGTTAGCATGAGCACCGAGATCCAGCAACGGCGCACCGCCGAAAACCGCCTGACCGAGTACCTGGCCGAGCTGGAAAACATTGTTTCGGCGCGCACCACTGAGCTCAAGGCCAGCAACATCCGCCTGAGCCTGTCCAACGAGGAACTGGAAAACGCCCGGCGCACGGCCCTGGACATGGCACAGGCCCGTGCCGCGTTCCTGGCCAACATGAGCCATGAGATCCGTACCCCGCTCAACGGCCTGCTGGGCATGATCGCCCTGTCCCTGGACAGCCCCCTGACCGCCGAACAGCGCCAGCAGCTGTCCATCGCCCATGACTCGGGCAAGGTGCTGGTGGAACTGCTCAACGACATTCTGGACCTGTCGAAATTCGACGCGGGCCAATTGGAGCTCGAACGCATTCCGTTCGACCTTGGCGCGCTGGTGGAAGACACCGCCAACCTGTTGTCACAGAACGCTGCCCCCAGCGTGGAGTTGACGTGCCTGATCGCCCCCACCTTCCCCTCCATGGTGCTGGGCGACCCCACACGCGTGCGGCAGATCGTCAGCAACCTGTTGTCCAACGCCCTGAAGTTCACCCGCTTCGGCCGTGTCGATGTGCGCCTGAGCACCTACCCGGGGGGTGTCAGCATCGAGGTGTGCGACACCGGCATCGGTATTGCCCAGGAAGCCCAGGTGAAGATCTTCCAACCCTTCACCCAGGCGGGCGCCGGCATTACCCGTCAGTTCGGCGGCACCGGCCTGGGGCTGGCGCTGACCAACAACCTGTGCGAAGCCATGCAGGGCCGCCTGAGCATCAGCTCCGAAGCGGGCTTTGGCAGCCGATTCAGTGCCGACCTGCCCTTGCTGACCCACACCCCGGCCATCGCCCCGCCACCCCTGAAGGGCAAGGTACTGGCCATCAGCCCGGCCAGCAGCGGCCTGGCCGAACTGCTGGAAAACCTGCTGCCCGGCTGGGGGCTGGAGTACCAGCGCCTGGGGACCGACGCGCCCCTGGAGGGCTTGAAGCCCGACCTGCTGATCACCGACTGCCTGGACTGCCTGTTCGGCCTGCGCCCCGCCATCGACGCGCCGATATTGCTGGTGACCGCCTACGGCAACTTCCTGCCCACCGAGCAGGCCACCGCCCTGAGCCCCCTGCAACAGCAGGCCCGCCCGCTGGCGCGCAACGCCCTGTACCAGACACTCAAACGCACCCTGCTGGGCGACGAGCCGACCCAACAGCAAGCGCTGGAGCGCGGCGAAGCCCCCCAGCGGCGGGCGCGCATCCTGTTGGTGGAAGACAACCCCGTCAACCAGCTGGTGGCCAAGGGCATGCTCAGCAAACTGGGGTGCGAGGTGACGGTGGCGGCCCATGGCGGCGAAGCACTGGCAGCGCTGGAAGACCGCGAGTACGACCTGGTGCTGATGGATTGCAACATGCCGGTGATGGACGGCTATGAGGCCAGCCGCCGCATACGCCAGAGCGGCCGCTGGCCGCAAATGCCCATCGTCGCCCTGACTGCCAACGCCATGCCCGAGGAGCGCGAGCGCTGCCGAGCCGCGGGCATGAGCGACTACCTGGCCAAACCGTTCCGACGCGAGGAACTGGTCACCCTGATCGACCACTGGGTGCCGATCCCCCCAGCACCATGAGCCTGGCCAACAGTTGCTCCAACCCCGCTTGCAGGGGCTGCAGCTCGTTGAGGTCCAGGCCACTGGCGCAAATCAACTGCTGGCGCAACTCGCTTGCCTTGCGGCTCAGGGCCAGGCCCTCGGCGCTGAGGCTCAGGTGCACCTCGCGCTCATCCCGGGCCGCACGACGACGCCTCACCAGGCCCATCTGTTCGATACGCTTGAGCAACGGCGTCAGGGTGCCGGAGTCCAGCATCAGACGCTCCCCCAGCGCCTTGACCGTTGGCTGCTCGGGCTGGCTCTCATGCCATTCCCACAGCACCAGCAGAGCCAGGTACTGCGGGTACGTCAGGCCCAGGGCATCGAGCATGGGCTTGTAGCCACGGGTCACCGCCCGGGAAGCGGCGTACAGCTTGAAGCACAACTGGTCATCCAGCAGCAGGCCGTTCATTTGAGCAAGGCTTGGATCTCGCTATCCAGCTCCTGAGGCTTGGTGGTGGGGCCGAACCGCTTGACCAGCTTGCCGTCCTTGCCGATCAGGAACTTGGTGAAATTCCACTTGATACCTTTCGAGCCCAGCAGCCCGGGGGCACGCTGTTTCAACTGCACGAACAGGGGGTGGGCGTCTGCACCATTGACGTCGATTTTCTTGAACAGCGGGAAACTGACACCGAAGTTCAGCTCGCAGAACTGCGATATCTCGCCTTCGTTGCCCGGCTCCTGCTTGCCGAATTGGTTGCAGGGAAAGCCCAGCACCACCAGGCCTTGGTCTTTGTAGTCTTTCCACAACTGCTCCAGGCCCTTGTATTGCGGCGTGAAGCCACACTTGCTGGCCGTATTGACCACCAGGATGGCCTTGCCGTGGAAGTCGGCCAGGGTTTTCTGCTCACCGGTGATGGTGGTGCAGGGAATATTCAGCAGCGCGTCGCTCATGGCAGGTGCCCTCGGGTTGAGAACACGACCATAGCGTGCAATTCAATTGCACACAATCTATTTGCTGCAATTCGCCTCCTGCAGGAGCTGGCTGGTAAGCCAGCCCCTGCGAGTCGGGGGTTACTCGACGGTACGAGGCACCAGGTCCAGGCACACCGAGTTGATGCAGTAGCGCAGCCCGGTGGGCGGCGGGCCATCGGGAAACACGTGGCCCAGGTGGGCGTCGCAGGCGGCGCAGGTCACTTCGGTGCGGATCATGCCGTGGCTGGTGTCGCGAATCTCGACCATGGCGCTGTCTTCGATCGGCGCATAGAAGCTCGGCCAGCCGCAACCGGAGTCGAACTTGGTGGTGGAATCGAACAGCGCGGCGTTACAGCAGACACAGTGGTACACACCGTCGGTCTTGGTGCTGTTGTACTTGCCGGTGAAAGGCCGTTCGGTGGCCTTTAGCCGGCAGACGTTGTATTGCTCGGGGTCGAGCATCGCCTTCCATTCTTCTTCGGTCTTGGTGAACGTGGTCATCGGGTTACCTCGGCAGCGGAAAAACCCCGATCTGTCCCTTTTCCGGGGATCGGGTGGCACGTATGATTGCGCCTTGTTCAGACCCCAGTCTGTCACCCACGCCAGGCGCATTCAATTTCATTTTCATGGCGCCACTTCGCGGCACTTTTTTCCTTGGGACTCCATCATGCAGGTCAGCAAATCGAACAAGCTCGCCAACGTCTGCTATGACATTCGCGGGCCAGTGCTCAAGCACGCCAAACGCCTGGAAGAGGAAGGCCACCGCATCCTCAAGCTGAACATCGGCAACCCGGCCCCCTTTGGCTTCGAGGCGCCGGAGGAAATCCTCCAGGACGTGATCCGCAACCTGCCGACCGCGCAGGGCTACAGCGACTCCAAGGGCCTGTTCAGCGCCCGCAAGGCCGTGATGCAGTACTACCAGCAGAAGCAGGTGGAAGGCATCGGCATCGAGGACATCTACCTGGGCAACGGTGTTTCCGAGTTGATCGTGATGGCCCTGCAGGCCCTGCTCAACAACGGCGACGAGGTGCTGGTACCGGCACCCGACTACCCGCTGTGGACCGCCTCGGTGGCCCTGGCCGGTGGCCATGCCGTGCACTATCTGTGTGACGAGCAGGCCAACTGGTGGCCTGACCTGGACGACATCAAGGCCAAGATCACCCCCAACACCAAGGCCATGGTGATCATCAACCCGAACAACCCGACCGGCGCGGTGTATTCGAAGGAAGTGCTGCAAGGCATGCTGGAAATCGCCCGCCAGCACAACCTGGTGGTGTTTTCCGACGAGATCTACGACAAGATCCTGTACGACGACGCCGTGCACATCTGCACCGCGTCCCTGGCACCGGACCTGCTGTGCCTGACCTTCAACGGCCTGTCCAAGTCCTACCGCGTGGCGGGTTTCCGTTCCGGCTGGATCGCCATCTCCGGGCCCAAGCACAATGCCCAGAGCTACATCGAAGGTATCGACATCCTGGCCAACATGCGCCTGTGCGCCAACGTACCGAGCCAGCACGCCATCCAGACGGCGCTGGGCGGCTACCAGAGCATCAACGACCTGGTACTGCCCAATGGTCGCCTGCTGGAACAGCGCAACCGTACCTGGGAACTGCTCAACGACATTCCCGGCGTGAGCTGCGTCAAGCCCATGGGCGCGCTGTACGCGTTCCCGCGCATCGACCCCAAGGTGTGCCCGATTCACAATGACGAGAAGTTCGTGCTCGACCTGCTGCTGTCGGAAAAGCTGCTGGTGGTGCAGGGTACGGCGTTCAACTGGCCGTGGCCGGACCACTTCCGCGTCGTCACCCTGCCGCGGGTCGATGACCTGGAGCAGGCCATCGGGCGTATCGGCGGCTTCCTGAAGAACTACCGCCAGTAACCGAGTCGTCGAAACACTTTCCTCTGCCTCCTGTGGGGGCTGGCTTGCCAGCTCTCACGGATGCAGCCGCCTGAAGGGGGCTGCTACGCATCCGGTAACACATCTCCTCACAACCGTTGATCCCGCCACCCCACGGCGGTAGCGCTCCGCTGTCTAGAATCCAGGTTGTGACACAGTTTGAAATAGTCGCCTTGTTGAATCGCCGGTCCCCTCCCCTTATATACCGGACAACGCGACAATTTCTTCCGTCAGGAGTACGTAACAACCATGATGCGCATCTTGCTGTTTCTTGCCACCAACCTTGCGGTCGTGCTGATTGCCAGCATTACCCTGAGCCTTTTCGGCTTCAACGGGTTCATGGCGGCCAACGGCGTGGATCTGAACCTCAACCAATTGCTGGTCTTCTGCGCCGTGTTCGGCTTTGCCGGCTCGCTCTTCTCGCTGTTCATCTCCAAATGGATGGCGAAGATGAGCACCAGCACGCAGATCATCAGCCAGCCGCGTACCCGCCATGAGCAATGGCTGCTGGCGACCGTGGAGCAACTGTCTCGCGAAGCGGGCATCAAGATGCCCGAGGTGGGCATCTTCCCGGCCTACGAGGCCAACGCCTTCGCCACCGGATGGAACAAGAACGACGCCCTGGTAGCGGTCAGCCAGGGCTTGCTGGAGCGTTTCTCGCCCGAAGAAGTGAAAGCGGTGCTGGCCCACGAGATCGGCCACGTGGCCAACGGCGACATGGTCACCCTGGCGCTGGTGCAAGGCGTGGTGAACACCTTCGTGATGTTCTTTGCCCGCATCATCGGCAATTTCGTCGACAAGGTCATCTTCAAGAATGAAGAAGGTCAGGGCATGGCCTACTTCATCGCAACCATCTTCGCCGAAATCGTGCTGGGTATCCTGGCCAGCATCATCGTCATGTGGTTCTCGCGCAAACGCGAATTCCGCGCCGACGACGCCGGTGCCCGCCTGGCCGGCACTGGGGCCATGATCAGCGCGCTGCAGCGCCTGCGCTCGGAACAGGGCGTGCCGGTGCACATGCCTGACACCCTGACCGCCTTCGGCATCAACGGTGGCCTGAAACACGGGCTGGCCGGGTTGCTGATGAGCCACCCACCACTGGAAGACCGCATCGAGGCACTGCGCCGCCGCGGCTGAAGCCCTGCCCTCCCCCTGTGGGACAGGGGGAGATCCACAAGCGCCTGGGCTACCTGGACAACCGATAGACCCGCTCATTGAGGAAATCCGCGCCTGCATTGCGCTGCTTGGGGCTCTCGGCCAGCACATCCCGGCACTCGACCTGTTGTACCGTCCAATCCCTGCCATACAACGCCCGCACCTCTTCCTCAGCCACGGCGAATGGCGGCCCGGGCAACAACGACTGGTCATATTCCAGCGTCACCAGCAGCCCCGCGCGGGCGTGCGGCAGGATGTCGGCGAGGTGGCGCACATAACGCTCACGCATGGGCGGCGGCAAGGCGATCAGCGCCGCACGGTCGTAAAGCGCCGTGCAACTGGCCACGTCGGCAGCCGTCAGCGCAAAGAAATCGCCGCACCACACCTGTACATTGCCGGCCTCATAGCACCTGAAACCGCCGCGGGCCCGAATCTCAGGCTCAAGCCCCTGCTCGGCAAAGAACGCCTCCACGGCTTTCTGCGCCAGCTCCACGCCGATCACGCGCAACCCCTGCCCTGCCAGCCAGGCCAGGTCCAGGCTCTTGCCACACAGGGGCACAAGCACCCCGACACCCGATGCCAAACCCAGGCCTGGCCAATGAGCCTGAAGATAGGGGTTGACCGCCGCCTGGTGAAAACCAATCTGGTTGTGGTGCCAGCGCTCCTGCCAAAAATCCGCCTGCATGCTTGCTCCTGAAAAAATCGATCAAATGGCACTAAAACTTATATTAGATTTAGATCATTCAGTGGCCGAAGATAATCCCATCTTAACGCTCAGGACTTCCATCATGCTCCCCAGCCTGTTCATCTCCCACGGTTCGCCCATGCTTGCCCTGGAGCCTGGTGCCAGTGGCCCGGCACTGGCCAGGCTGGCCGCCGAACTGCCCCGCCCCACTGCCATCGTGGTGGTGTCAGCGCACTGGGAAAGCCATGAGCTGCTGGTTACCGGCAGCCCCCACCCGGAAACCTGGCACGACTTCGGCGGCTTCCCGCCAGAGCTGTTCGCCGTGCAGTACCCGGCCCCGGGTGACCCTGCGCTGGCGGCACGCATCGCCCAGCGCCTGACTGACGTGCGCCTGCCCGCGCGCCTGGACCCCAAGCGGCCTTTCGATCACGGCGCCTGGGTACCGCTGTCGCTGATGTACCCGGCAGCCGACATTCCCGTGGTGCAGGTCTCACTACCCAGCCGCCTGGGGCCACAATTGCAGCTGCTGGTTGGCCAGGCCCTGGCCGGGTTGCGCAGTGAAGGTGTGCTGCTGATCGGTTCTGGCAGCATCACCCATAACCTGCGCGAACTTGACTGGCACGCCGGCCCTGAACACGCCACGCCCTGGGCCAAGGCGTTCCGGGACTGGATGCTGGAGAAACTCGAGGCAGACGATGAAGCCGCGTTGCTCGACTACCGCCAGCGGGCGCCCCACGCGGCGCGAAACCACCCGAGCGATGAACACTTGCTGCCGCTGTACTTTGCGCGCGGGGCGGGTGACCGGTTCAGTCTTGCCCATGCCGGCTGGACGCTGGGGGCACTGGGGATGGACATCTACCGATTCGATTGAGGGCAAGCCAGCACCTGTAGCTGGACAAAAAAAATCCCCGGCACCAGGCCGGGGATTTTTCATTTCAGATCAGCCGCAAGGCAGGATCAGTCTTCGCGATAGCGACGCAGCTTCAGCTGCTTGCCAGCAACGCGAGTGTCCTTGAGCTTGGCCAGCAGCTTCTCCAGGCCTTCCTCAGGCAGTTCGACCAGGCTGAAGCTGTCACGTACCTGAATACGGCCGATCGCTTCGCGGGCCAGGCCGCCTTCGTTGAGGATGGCACCCAGCAGGTTTTTCGCGGCGATACCGTCACGTGCACCCAGGGCGGTACGGCAACGGGCACGGCCTTCGCCCAGCGGCATTGGCGCGCGACGCTCGCGGTCACCACGCTCAGGACGGTCACCGGTGGTGCGCTCGCGTGGCGCGCTGGTAGGCACCAGCGGCTGCTCGCGCTCCACTGCTTCCAGGGTCAGCGCCTGGCCATTGGTGGCCTTGCGCAGCAGCGCAGCGGCCAGGGCACGCGGCGAGCAACCGATGTCGGCCGTCAGGCGGTCCAGCAGGTCGCCGTGGGTAGCTTCCGCATCACCGACCAGTGGCGCCAGGCCGTTGGTCAGTTTCTTGATGCGGGCATCCAGTACGGCCTGGGCGTTCGGCAGGCGAACTTCAGCAACCTTCTGGCCGGTTACACGCTCGATGACCTGCAGCATGCGGCGTTCACGCGGGGTGACCAGCAGCAGCGCGCGGCCTTCGCGACCGGCACGGCCAGTACGGCCGATACGGTGAACGTAGGATTCCGGGTCGTACGGCATGTCAACGTTGAACACGTGAGTGATGCGCGGTACGTCCAGACCACGGGCAGCGACGTCGGTAGCGACGACGATGTCCAGGCGGCCATCCTTCAGCGAGTCGATGACGCGCTCACGCTGGTTCTGGGCAATGTCGCCGTTCAGGGCGGCGGCCTTGTAGCCTTTGGCTTCCAAGGCGCTGGCCAGGTCCAGGGTAGCTTGCTTGGTACGCACGAAGGCGATCAGCGCATCGAATTCTTCCACTTCCAGCAGGCGCAGGACGGCGGAAGTCTTCTGGTCGGCGTGAACCAGCAGGTGAGCCTGCTCGATCGCGGTGACGGTCTGGGTCTTGCTCTGGATCTTGACGTGTTTCGGGTCTTTCAGGTGACGCTCGGCGATCGCACGGATGGACTGCGGCAGGGTAGCCGAGAACAGTACGGTCTGACGGCTTTCAGGCATGGCCTTGAAGATGACTTCCAGGTCATCCATGAAGCCCAGCTTGAGCATTTCGTCGGCTTCGTCGAGAACCAGGTGGTTCACGGTGGCCAGGACCTTCTCGTCACGACGCAGGTGGTCGCAGAGACGGCCAGGGGTAGCCACGACGATTTGCGCGCCGTTACGGATAGCTTTCAATTGCGGGCCCATCGGGGCACCGCCATACACGGCCACTACGGTTACGCCAGGCATCTGCTTGGAGTAGGTTTCGAATGCAGTGGCTACTTGCAGCGCCAACTCACGGGTTGGCGCCAGGATCAGGGCTTGCGGCTCGCGCTTGCTCGGGTCGATGCGATTCAGAATCGGCAGTGCGAAGGCAGCGGTCTTGCCGGTACCTGTCTGCGCCTGGCCGATCATGTCATGACCTTCCAGGATGATCGGGATCGATTGCTGCTGAATAGCCGACGGCTCTTCATAGCCGGTCGCGATGACGGCTGCAACAATATTCGGGTTAAGTCCGAGAGCGGCGAAGCCGCCGGTTTCCTGGGTCATGGGTCTGCCTCTAAGTGCATCCGCAAAGACCCATGCTCCAAAGCTGCGCATGCCTTGTAAGACTCGAGAGTCACCCTGGCAGCTTTGTCGGCGGGGATTTGCGAAAACGATTGAATGAAAAAAAAGAATCGTCAGGGAGAGTCCGTGAAACGGACGTGCAGTCGAAGTTGTCTTCGGGGGATTGCGCTACCTGAACGCGGCCTGATTAAAGACCGGCGCGCACTATACCTGAAAACGCCGTGCACGTGAGAGTTTTTTATCAGCGGCAGACGGCTGAAGCCACGGTGGTCACAGGCTTCGCGCGCCGCCGCCCCGCAGGGGACGGCGCCCCGGCTTAATCGTTTCACCTACCGCCCGTCCGCAAGCCCCCGAATCAGGACGCCGGGCGCAACTGAGCGATCAGCCCCTGCAATGAATAACCCAAGCGCGGCATCAGCGCATCGGCGCGGGTCTTCAGGGCCTCCAGGTCCAACTCCTGATCCAGCTCGGCCGGGATGATCAGTATGACGTTGCCTTCGGTCACCGGCAGCTCCCAGTAGTGGCGGTGGTACAACCCGCGCAACAGGGCCGCACCCAGTGGCTTGCCGTCATCACCGGCCCACTGGTTGATGATCAGCCAGCCACCCGGGTTCAGGCGTTTCTGGCAGTCTTCCAGAAAGCGCCAGGCCAGGTGGCCGACACCGGGGCCGTGGTCGGTGTACAGGTCGACGAAGATCAGGTCCGCCGGTTCTGCCGTGGGCAGCAGCTCCAGCGCGTCACCGGTGCGGATATAAAGGCGCGGGTCGTCATCCAGGCCCAGAAACTCGATGGCCAGGCGCGGCACGTCCGGACGCAGCTCGATGGCCTCGACGTCTTCCAGGGGCAGGAACTTCAGGCAAGCCTGGGTCAGGGTGCCAGCACCCAGGCCCAGGAACAGCGCGCTTTCAGGTTGTTCATGGCACAGCGCGCCGATCAGCATGGCGCGGGTGTAGTCGTATTCCAGCCAGCTGGGGTCGGCAGTGAACACACAGCTCTGCTCGATGGCATCGCCAAATTCCAGGAAGCGGTAATCCTCCACTTCCAGCACGCGAATCATGCCAAATGGGTCATGCACTTCAGCCAGCACACGCTCGACGCGCTCGCGGGGTACTTCGGGTTCGTTGTCTTGCACCACGGGCGCTCATCAAACTGGAAAAAACCGATTGTCGCATCTGGGGGGAAAGCTGCAAGCTGCGAGCTTGCAGTTCCCACTCCCTGAACAAGAAGAGCCCGTGATGAGCCAACCCTGGACCCCCGAGAGCTGGCGCGCCCTGCCGATCCAGCAACAACCCCATTATCCCGACGCCGGCCGCCTGGCGCAGGTCGAACAGACCCTGGCCAGCTACCCGCCGCTGGTGTTCGCCGGGGAGGCCCGGGAACTGCGCCGCCAGTTCGCTGAAGTCACCCAGGGCCGCGCCTTTCTGCTGCAAGGCGGCGACTGCGCGGAGAGCTTCGCCGAATTCTCCGCCGCCAAGATCCGCGACACCTTCAAGGTGTTGCTGCAAATGGCCATTGTCATGACCTTCGCCGCAGGCTGCCCGGTGGTCAAGGTGGGCCGGATGGCCGGACAGTTCGCCAAGCCGCGCTCGGCCAACGACGAAACCATCGACGGTGTGACGCTGCCGGCCTACCGCGGTGACATCGTCAATGGCATCGGCTTCGACGAAAAAAGCCGCACCCCGGACCCCGAACGCCTGCAGCAGGCTTACCACCAGGCCACCGCCTCCCTGAACCTGCTGCGCGCCTTCGCCCAGGGCGGTTTTGCCGACCTTCATCAGGTGCACAAGTGGAACCTGGACTTCATTGCCAATTCGGCGCTGGCCGAGAAATATCACCAACTGGCCGACCGCATCGACGAAACCCTGGCCTTCATGCGTGCCTGTGGCCTGGACAGCGCCCCGCAACTGCGCGAGACCAGCTTCTTCACTGCCCATGAAGCGCTGCTGCTCAACTATGAGCAAGCCTTCGTGCGCCGTGACAGCCTGACCAACGACTATTACGACTGCTCGGCGCACATGCTGTGGATCGGCGACCGCACCCGCCAGCTCGACGGCGCCCATGTGGAGTTCCTGCGGGGCGTGCACAACCCCATCGGCGTCAAAGTGGGCCCCAGCATGAAGCCAGAGGACCTGATCCGGCTGATCGACACCCTCAACCCCGACAACGATCCTGGCCGCCTGAACCTGATCGCCCGCATGGGCGCCGGCAAGGTGGGCGACCATTTGCCGCCCCTGATTCGCGCCGTCCAGGCCGAAGGCCGCCAGGTGCTATGGAGCAGCGACCCCATGCACGGCAACACCATCAAGGCCAGCAGCGGCTACAAGACCCGCGACTTCGCGCAGATCCTCAGTGAAGTGAAGCAGTTCTTCCAGGTGCACCAGGCCGAAGGCAGCTATGCCGGCGGCATTCATATCGAGATGACCGGGCAGAACGTGACGGAGTGCATCGGCGGCGCGCGGCCGATTACCGAAGATGGTTTGTCAGACCGGTACCACACCCATTGCGACCCGCGCATGAATGCCGACCAGTCGCTGGAACTGGCATTCATGATTGCCGAGACGCTCAAGCAGGTTCGGCGCTAGAGCCGCGTCGCGGCCTTCCCGGATTTCGCCTGGCCCTGTGGGGCCGGGCGAAGCTCGGGAAAAGCGCGACACCGATTCAATTGACCAGCCCCTGCAACCCATGTCCGCGCTGGCACTCAACCCGCACCCTCTCCAATCCCAGCCACCCCGCCATCGCCTTTAATTGCACCGCCAACCCCTGCAGGGCGGCTTCATCCACCCCCCCAGCTTCCTCGTGCACCGCCAGCACGCGCAACTCCCCCGCTGCCCGCGCCGCGCGCACATCCACCCGCGCCACGATGCGCTCACCGTGCAGGAACGGCAGCACGTAGTAGCCGTACACCCGCTTGTGCGCCGGGGTGTAGATTTCCAGCCGATAGCGAAAATCGAACAGGCGCTCGGTGCGGTCCCGCTCCCATACCAACGAATCGAAGGGTGACAACAATGCGCTGGCGCTTACCTGCCGGGGAATACGCACCTGGCGCAAGCAATAGGCCGGCTGCCGCCACCCTTGTACCTCGCAGCGTTGCACCTGCCGGTTTTCCACCAGCTCGGCCAGGTGCCGCCGCGCATCGCCGGGGTCCAGGCGAAAGTAATCGCGCAGGTCCCGTTCGGTCGCCACCCCCAAGGCCGTGGCAGCGTGCAGCAACAACTGCCGGTGGGCTTCACCGACTTCCAGCGCCGGCAGCTTCAGCACGGCACTGGGCAGCACACGCTCGGGCAGGTCATACAGGCGCTCGAAGCCACGGCGGCCGGCCACGGTGACCAGGCCGGCGGCGAACAACCATTCCAGCGCATGTTTCTCGGCACTCCAATCCCACCAGGGCCCCGCGCGCTCTTGCCGGGTAGACAGGCTGCCTGCCCCCAACGCACCTCGTTCGCGCACCGTGTCCAGCACCCGCGCCACCACGGTTTTCTGCTCGACACCAAAGCGCGCCAGCTCTTTATAGATGCCCTTGCCCTGCGCTGCCCTTGCCATGCGCCAGGCCATGGCCGGGTACAGCGCCAAGGGCATCAGCGAGGCCTCATGGCCCCAGTATTCGAACAACTTGCGCTGGCGCCCACGCCCCCAGGCCAGTTCGTCGAACAGGGCCTGGGGGTAATCGCCAAGGCGGGAAAACAGCGGCAGGTAATGGGAACGCACCAGGGCGTTCACCGAATCGATCTGCACCACGCCCAGGCGCTGCACCGTCTGCAGCAGGTGGTTCGGCGCCAGCGCCGATTGCCGTGGGCGCGGGGCGAAACCCTGGGCGGCCAGGGCCAGGCGCCGGGCCTGGGCAATCGACAGGGACAGGGGCTGGGGCATGCACGACTCCTTGTGGGCTTGCCCTACAGTAGCCCCGCCCCTCGCAGCTTGCCAAGGTTACTTCTTCAGCGGGTCGTCCCAGAACCGCCGTTCGGTTTCCTGAGCAACATCGGCACGGCTCATGCCGATATCCTTGAGCATGTCGTCGCTCATCGACGCCAGTTGTTGACGTTCCCACGCCAGTTGCCGCCAGCGCCGCACCCTGCTTATCAGGCGCTGCCACACGCCCGTGATAGAGCCGCCGCCGAACGGTACCCGCACCACCAGTACATACCCTTTTTGACCTTTCATCATCCGACCCTCCAGTTGGGGATGACTGAGTGTCGCGCCGGGCTTAAGATCAATCCAACGAATGTTTCTTATGGCTCCCATCTTGGAGTTTGATGAATGTCCCATTATCAAAGTATCGACTCGGAAGTGCTGCGCACCTTCGTCGCCATCGCCGACGAGGGCGGTTTTACCCGCGCAGGGGAGCGGGTCAACCGCACTCAGTCGGCGGTGAGCATGCAGATGAAACGCCTGGAAGAAGACATCCTCCAGCGCCAGCTCTTCGAGCGCGACGGCCGCCAGGTACGCCTCACCGCCGAGGGCCAGATTCTGCTGGGGTACGCGCGGCGCATTCTCAAACTGCACAGCGAGGTGTTCACCACCCTGCGCCAACCGCACATGGTGGGTACGGTGCGCATCGGCACCCCGGACGACTACGCCATGCGTTTTCTGCCCGGCATTCTGTCGCAGTTTGCCCAGGCCTACCCGCTGGTGCAGGTGGAGGTGCACTGCGAAAGTTCGAAACAGCTGATGGCCCGCCAAGACCTGGACCTGACCATCGTCACCCGCGAGCCGGGCACGGAAATCGGCCAATTGCTGCGCCAGGAGCGCTTCGTCTGGGCCCAGGCCCAGGGCTTCACGCCCCATGAACAGAGCCCGGTGCCGCTGGCGATGTTCAACAGCGACTGTTTCTGCCGTGCCTGGGCGTGCCATGCCCTGGACGCCCAGCAAAAACCTTACCGCGTGGCGTACACCAGTCCCAGCCTGGCCGCGATCATGGCGGTGGTCAGCGCCGGGCTGGCGGTAACCGCCCAGTTGCAAAGCCTGATCACCGCCGACATGCGCATTCTGGGCGAGGCCGAAGGCCTGCCGCTGCTGCCCATGGCCAGCATCGTGCTGCTGCGCAACGACAGCAGCCGCAGCGACATTACCGAATGCCTGGCCGACCATATTGCCGAAGGTTTCAAGCGCTGATCATTTAACGAACTCTCGGCGATGTTCACCGCTCAAACCTTTCAACACGCCATTGAAAGGCTAAGGCGGATTAGCTGGCGCATTAAACACCTTGACGCTAAATTCGCCGCCACCAATTGAATCAAGGATCAGCATGAACGCCGACCGCCCCACTTCCAGCGCTGCCGAAGGCCACTGCGACGATCTGCTGCTCGACAGCCAATTGTGCTTTGCCCTCTATTCCACCTCGCTGCTCATGACCAAGGTCTACAAGCCGTTGCTGCAGGCCCTGGACCTGACGTACCCGCAGTACCTGACCATGATGGTGCTATGGGAAAAGGACGGCCTGACAGTGGGTGAAATCAGCACGCGGCTGCTGACCGACCCGGGATCGTTGACCCCGCTGCTCAAGCGCCTGGAGGCCGAGGGCCTGCTCAGCCGGACCCGTAGCCGCGAGGACGAGCGCGTGGTGATCGTCGAACTGACCGACCAGGGCCGCGCGCTGCGCGAGAAGGCCAAGAGCATTCCGGGGTGCATTCTGGCGGCCACGGGCGGCTCGGTGGAACGCTTGCGCCAGTTGCAGGGCGAGTTGCTGGAACTGCGCGGCAACCTGCACGACAGCCTTTGATGCTGCCCTCGTTGTAGCCGCTGACGTGCCCTCAAAAGCTCGCTGGAAAGCGAGCGCTGCCGGGCCAATACACCTTGCAGACTTACCGTTCGTCCTGAGCATCGAATTATTATCTTGCGCGCAAACTATTAACGCACTAATCTAATTTCGTACGCAGACAAACGCGCCCTCCAGCGCCACCCCTATCAAGCAGAACGAGGTGTCACCATGCAAACTCTCTACACCGCAACCGTAACCGCTACCGGTGGCCGCGACGGCCGTGCTGTATCCAGCGACAACATCCTGGACGTCAAACTGGCCACCCCCAAGGCCCTGGGCGGCGCCGGCGGTGAGGCCACCAACCCGGAACAACTGTTCGCCGCCGGGTATTCGGCCTGCTTCATCGGCGCCCTGAAATTCGTCGCTGGCCAGTCCAAGCGCGCCTTGCCGGCTGACACCCAAATCACTGCCGAAGTCGGCATTGGCCAGATCCCCGGCGGCTTCGGCCTGGATATCGACCTGCGCATCAGCCTGCCGGGGCTGGAACAAGCCGACGCCCAGGCACTGGTGGACGCCGCCCACCTGGTGTGCCCGTACTCCAACGCCACGCGGGGCAACGTCGATGTGCGCCTGCACGTCAGCGTCTGATAAGACAGCGCCCACAAAAAAGCCCGACTCAAGGTCGGGCTTTCTCGTTACAAGGGCTGGGCCAGAATTACTTGGCGCGGCCTTTGTAGGAACCGCCTTCGCGGGTATCGATCTCGATCATGTCGCCGATCTCGATGAAGTCGGCAACGCTCAGCTCGGTGCCGTTCTTCAGTTTGGCAGGCTTCATGACCTTGCCGGAAGTGTCGCCACGCGCCGAACCTTCGGTGTAGTCAACCTGACGCACGATAGTGGTCGGCAGCTCTACCGAAACCAGGCGGCCTTCGAAGAACACGGCTTCGCAGACGTCGGTCATGCCTTCTTCAACGAACGGCAGAACCGATTCGATGTCTTCGGCGTTCAGTTCGTACATGGTGTAGTCAGTGGTGTCCATGAACGTGTAGGAATCACCGCTGATGAAAGACAGGGTGGCTTCCTTGCGATCCAGGATCACGTCGTCCAGCTTGTCGTCGGCGCTGTAGACGGTTTCAGTCTTGTAGCCGGTCAGCAGGTTCTTCAGCTTGGTCTTCATGATCGCGCTGTTACGGCCCGACTTGGTGAATTCAGCTTTCTGAACCAGCCAAGGGTCGTTGTCGATACGGATCACGGTACCGGGTTTAAGCTCTTTACCAGTTTTCATTGCGGATATCCGAATTTGGATGGATTTACAAAAATCTAGGCCGCGTATCATATCCAATTTCGGTAAAAGTTCACCAGCGCCGATGCAAGATCAGGCTGAGCGGCTTGTGTTTCGCACCATTTCTGCGCATTCGCCTGCAACTCATCCCAGTGCGCCAGCACCTGCCGCCATGGCTCGGCCATGCTCAGCCCCTGGTTCCAGGCACGCCACAACAGGGTCAGGGCCTGCCCGGCATCCGGGCTCAAAGCCTCGACGTAGAGCGAGAGGAAGGCTTCCAGTTTTTCCCAGTGGGCATACTCCTCCTGCTCATAGATGTGCCACAACAGAGGCCGGCCAGCCCACTGGGCTCGCACAAAGGAATCCTCGCCCCGCACGGCGTTGAAATCGCAGCACCACAGCAGGCGATCGTACTGATCCTGCCGGACGAATGGCACCACTTGCACGGTCAGGCTGCCGCGCCGATGGGCGGCGCCTGGCACCAGCTCGGCCTCCGCCAGCCAGGCTTGCACATCGCCCAGAACACGCCCCTGGGGTACCAGCACATGCGTGGGCGTTTCAGCTGCCGCCAGCGCATCAAGCCAGTCGGCCAGGCTGGCATTCTCGTAGGCGAACAAGGACATCAGTCGCGCCCCGGGCGCCACGCTCACACCAAGGCTGGCGAGGAAGGCCTGGCGCGCCGGGCCGTCAGCCTGGAACAGGCGCCGCTGGTCCAGCAGGCCAGCCTCACGCAGCAACCCGCCGGTCTTGGCCTCGAAGCCGGGAAAGAAGAAATACTTCTGCAGGCGGTCGGGCTGCGGTGACGGCAAGCCATGGCAGCCCGACACCCAGGTCTCGGCGCTCAGGTATTCCAGGTTGAACCACAAGGCCGGCGTCGGGCGCGCGGCCATGGCCTGACGGTACTCAGGTGGCAACTTGCACCCGAAGGCTTCAACCACTACGTCGGCAGCGCTGACCGCAAGCCATTGCTGCGGCCATTGGCAGATTTCCACGCCCTCCTGCCACTGGCGCGCCCTGTGCGGCTCAACACTGGGCCACAGCCGCTCGAAGGACTTCAGGTCGTCCACCCAGAGGCGTACCGCCAGCCCGTGTTCGGCCGCCAGTTGGCGCGCCAGGCGCCACGTGACACCGATGTCGCCGTAGTTATCGACCACTACGCAGAAAATATCCCAGGAGGTTTTCACGCCCGCTTTCATCACCGCCCTCCAGGTAAATGGGCCATTGTAGAGGCAAAGTCGCCGCCAGCGGCCACACTCATGCGACAATCATGACCTTGCCCACCCCGCCAGGAGGCCGCCATGCCCTACCGCCCCAACCACCGTCAACTGCTGGTCACCCTCAACCCCGCGCAACTGGTAGGCTGCATCGCCCTGGGCCTCTGGCTGGGCTTTCTGGCCATCGCCCTGACCACGTGGCTGGGCTACAAGCTGTTCTTCAATGCACCTTTGCCCATCACCACCCCGGCGCCACCGCCCCCGGCCATGAACACCCCCGAGGGCGAATCACCCATGTTCGAGCAATACCAGAACAACCTGCGTCGACAGGAACAGAGCCAAGGCGATGCGCAGAACCACAACCAGGACCCCAAGTGCCAGTTCTGGCTGCAACAGGACCGCACCGCGCCGACTGACAAGAGCCGTACCAATGTACTCAAGTTCTGCAATTGACATGGACAAGCACACCCTGCGGCAACTGATCGTCGCGCGCCTGGCCGAAGATTTCGACGTACTGCAACGGGCTGCGCAAACCGCCTACGAGACAGCCACCCACGAAGAAAACGTGGCAGAGAACAAGTACGACACGCTGGGGCTTGAAGCCTCGTACCTGGCGACCGGCCAGGCACGGCGCATGGAAGAAATCCGCCAGGCACTGGGGTTGTTCCAGCAGCTGACCTTGCGTGACTACGACCCGGCGCGTGGCATTCAGGTGGGTGCGCTGGTCACGCTGGAAGCAATGGATGGCACCTTGCAGTGGCTGTTCCTGGGGCCGGAAGCGGCCGGGCTGAAAGTGCGGCTGGCCGAGTGCCTGGTTACGGTGATAACCCCGCGCTCGCCATTGGGCCAGGCACTGCTGGGCAAGTTCGAGGATGACGACGTGGCGATTGTGGTGGCGGGCATGCAGCAGACGTTCACGGTGACACACGTGCGTTAGGCAGCCAGCATCCCCCACGGACCGATGCCTGGCCCCGACCTGGTCTACAGTGAAAGCCTTCCTTCACGCCCGTGAGTACCTGGAGAACCCCCATGTCGAACACCCAACCCTTCACCGGTAAAGTCGCCCTCGTACAGGGCGGGTCGCGCGGCATCGGCGCCGCCATCGTCAAACGCCTGGCCGCCGAGGGCGCCGCGGTGGCGTTCACCTATGTCAGCTCCCAGGGCCCGGCCCAGGCCCTGGCCGATGGCATCACCGCCCAAGGCGGCAAGGCCCTGGCCATCAAGGCCGACAGCGCCGACGCCGTGGCCATTCGCGACGCAGTGGCCCGCACCGTCGATGCGTTCGGCCGTCTGGACATTCTGGTCAACAATGCAGGCGTGCTGGCCATCGGCCCGCTGGACGAGTTCAGCCTGGAAGACTTCGACCGCACCTACGCCATCAACGTGCGCAGCGTGTTCATTGCCAGCCAGGCGGCAGCCCGGCACATGACCGAGGGCGGGCGCATCATCAATATCGGCAGCACCAATGCCGACCGCATGCCCTTCGCGGGCGGCGGCGCCTATGCCATGAGCAAATCGGCACTGGTGGGCCTGGTCAAGGGCCTGGCCCGCGACCTGGGCCCTCGCGGCATCACCATCAACAACGTGCAACCAGGCCCTGTGGACACCGACATGAACCCGGCCGACAGCGACTTCGCCGAGAGCCTGATGGGCTTCATGGCGGTCAACCGCTATGGCCATGTGGACGAGATTGCCGGTTTTGTCAGTTACCTGGCCAGCGCCGAGGCGGGCTATATCACCGGCGCCAGCCTGACCATCGACGGTGGTTTCGGCGCCTGATCGGCAAGCGTCCGTTCGAGCATGGCGACAAACGCCGCTGCCGCCGGGCTCGGGGTGTTCGCCCACACCGCATAGACCCGGCGCACCGGCGCGTCACTGATGGGCATTGCCACTACCCCCTGGAAGCCTAGCGCCACGCCGGCCGGCACCAGCCCCACCGCCAGGCCGCGTTGCACGAACTGCTCCACCAGGCGCATGTCGGTGATCTCGAACTGTACCTGGTGGGCCACCTGGCCGGCGGCGAACGCCTCGTCGGTCTGGCGGCGGGCCCCCGTACCTGCGGCAAAGTCCACCAAGGGCTGGTCCGCCAGCTGCGCCAGCGCCAAGTGGGGCAACCGCGCCAGCGGGTGGTCCGGGTGCACCACCGCCATCAACTCCTCGTCGCCCAGGGCCCGCGTCGCCACGCCTTGCACCGCCGCGCCAGGCCATACGCCAATCAGCGCGACATCCATGCGCCGGGCGCGCACTTCCTCCACCATCCATTCGCTGCGCCCCACATTGAGGTGGATGCGCACATCGGCGTACTGCTGATGAAAGGCAGCGATCAATGCGACCAGGTCCAAGCCGGTCAGCGACGAAATCATCCCCAGGCTCAGCCGCCCGCGCACTTGCCCGCACGCCGCCGCCACCTCGTCACCAATGCGTCGCGTCGCCTCCATGGCCGCCCGCGCGCTATGAACGAACGCCTCCCCTGCCGGGGTCAGCGCCACACGCCGGGAGGTGCGCTCGAACAACTGCGCGCCCAGTTGCCGCTCAAGCCGGGCGATCTGGTGGCTCAGTGCCGACTGCACGGTGTGGCAGCGCTCCGCCGCACGCGTAAAACTACCCTCTTCGGCCACGGCCAGGGCGTATTCGATCTGCTTGAGGTTCATCACGGCTATCTCGTTTTACGATCGTTTCGATGACAACAATACATTTGTGTCATGGATCCACACTACCGATACTCGCGCCATCTTCCACTGCCTTGGAATACCCGCATGCCCGCCTCCCGTGAAACCCCATTGAGCAGCGCCCTGATCCTGCTGATGGCCATCGCCACCGGCCTTACAGTAGCGAGCAACTATTACGCCCAGCCATTGCTGCACACCATCGCCCAGCACCTTGGGCTCAGTACGGCGACGGCCGGCACCATCGTCATCACCGCCCAACTGAGCTATGGCGCCGGGCTGTTCCTGCTGGTGCCGCTGGGCGACCTGCTGGAACAGCGCAGGCTGATCGTCGGCATGACCCTGCTCAGCGCCGCCGGCCTGTTGATCAGCGCCTCCGCCCCCAGCCTGCCGGTGTTGCTGCTGGGCACGGCCATGACCGGGCTGTTCTCGGTGGTGGCCCAGGTGCTGGTTCCCATGGCCGCCAGCCTGGCTAACCCGGAGCGCCGCGGGCGCGTGGTCGGCACATTGATGAGCGGCCTGCTGCTGGGCATCCTGCTGGCCCGCACCGTGGCCGGGCTGGTGTCGTCGCTGGCCGACTGGCGCGCCATCTACCTGCTGGCCGCCGCGCTGCTCACGGTGTGCGCCATCGCGCTGCGCTGCTCATTGCCGCGCCGCCAGCAGTCGGCCGGGCTCACCTACCCGCAACTACTCGGCTCAGTGCTGACGCTGTTCGTCGAAGAGCCCGTGCTGCGCTTGCGTGCGGCGCTTGGTTTGCTGTCGTTCTGCCTGTTCGGCCTGTTCTGGACGCCCTTGGCCTTCCTGCTGGCCTCAACGCCCTACGGTTATTCCGACGCAGTGATCGGCCTGTTCGGCCTGGCGGGTGCCGCCGGCGCCCTGGCCGCCAATGCCGCCGGCCGCCTGGCCGACCGTGGCAAGGGACACGTGGCCACCCTGGGCGGACTCGTCGCACAGTTGGCCGCCTGGCTCATACTCGCCTTTGCAGACCACTCGCTCGCAGCACTGCTGGCAGGCGTGCTGGTGCTCGACCTGGCGGTGCAGTTGTTGCACGTCAGCAACCAGAACGCGGTTTACGCCCTGCGCCCGGCAGCCCGCAACCGCCTCAACGCGGGTTACATCACCTGCTATTTCATCGGCGGCGCCCTGGGCTCGACCCTCGGTGCGCAACTGTATGAGCGGCTGGGGTGGATGGGCATCGTCGGCGCTGGCGTGGTCATCAGCCTGGTGGCCATGGGCATCTGGCTCACCCGTGAAACAGCAGGCAACGTGCGACCGCACACTTCGTCGCCCGACATTGACTTGCCCCAGCGTTAAGCTATTCCGAAGGGTTGAATATCAATGCATTCAACCTGGAAATCCCTCATGAAGCTCACAATAAAAGCTGGAGATTTCTTGCAGTGTGAAGGCGAATACAGCAATGGATCGCTCACGCTCAAGACTGCCACCCACCCCTCGCCTGGCGAACGCATTCCCGTCAGCCGCATCAAGAACATCACGGTCGCCAACCATGAGATCAACCGCAGCCTCGGCGGCGCGCTGGGCTGGGGCATGGCCGGCGCCCTGGTGCTGGGGCCGGTCGGCCTGGTGGCGGGGTTGTGGCTGGGGGGCAAGGAAGAGCAGGTGACGTTCATCGCGACCCTGAAGGACGGGCGCAAGCTGACGGCGGTGGCCGATAGTCGTACGTTTTCCAAGCTTAATGGGACCTTGAATGAGCGGCGGGTTTCCTGATGTATTTCCTGGGCGTGGAACATAGGTATACCAAGCGATGCTTTCAGTCGGGAGGCTGCCTTCGGCCAGGAGCTGCCGATCCCACCCCCCCAGTCACGCACTGTAGCCGCTGCCGACAGGCTGCGCTGGCCGCTGGGTACGCTGGAGATTTCCAGTGTGGTTGAATGCCAGCGCAGCCTGCGGCAGCGGCTACAGTGCTGGGCCCGCCCATCCGCAATGGGTCGTTAGCGATCAGACGTGACCGGCCGTTATCGCCACTTAGACGCCCTTGACGGAGAGTTATTAGCGGCCAATTGCAGGCCGAATTGCAGCCGAGAAGTAACCTCCAAGCCAGAATGGTTCATGATACGCCAGCGAATTTCCTTTCAACCTGGTCCTGCTCACGCCCCCCATTTTTCCAGCCTCGGAGTTCTTCAGCGTATCGCTGAGAATCAACAACGCGCGGCCGCAGCTCGGCAATCTCGACCCTACCTTTGGTCGTAAATCCGGTCGCATCCAAGGTATGGGCCAAAGTAAGGGCTGTGATTTTTTTCAAAAACGCAAAAACGAAAAAGCCCTGAATAATCAGGGCTTTTTCGTTCAAATATGGCGGTGAAGAAGGGATTCGAACCCTTGATACAGTTTCCTGTATACACACTTTCCAGGCGTGCTCCTTCAGCCACTCGGACACTTCACCGTTTCTCTTCAAACATGTTCTGTCTGTCGAGGCGCGCTAATGTAGTCGAAAGCTTTTCCGATGGCAAACATTTTTTTCAGATTTTTCATGCGGTTATGCCCTTTCGGGTAAAAACGCCTGTATTCACGGCAAACCGGCCACCGCGGCGCTGTACACGCGCAGGCACGGGGCCCGGGCCGTGGCGCGTGACCGAGCAGTCAGTCACGGCGCTTTACCTCGGCGAGCGGGCTGAGTAACGTCTGCGGCAAAACCTAATAAAGGAATACCCGTCATGAGCGAGTTGATCGACTACCAACTGGACGATGGCGTCGCCACGCTGACCCTGAGCAACGGCAAGGTCAATGCGATTTCCCCCGACGTGATCGCTGCGTTCAACGCGGCGCTGGATCGCGCAGAGCAGGACCGCGCCGTGGTGATCATCACCGGGCAGCCCGGTATTCTGTCCGGGGGCTATGACCTCAAGGTCATGACCGCGGGCCCGCAACAGGCAATCGGCCTGGTAACCGCTGGCTCTACCCTCGCACGCCGACTGCTGTCGCACCCCTTCCCCGTCATCGTCGCCTGCCCCGGCCACGCGGTGGCCAAGGGCGCTTTCCTGTTGTTGTCGGTGGACTACCGTATCGGCGTCGAGGGGCCGTTCAGCATTGGCCTGAACGAAGTGCAGATCGGCATGACCATGCACCATGCGGGTATCGAGCTGGCGCGCGACCGGCTGGGCAAGGCTGCGTTCCACCGCTCGGTGATCAATGGCGAAATGTTCAACCCGCGTACCGCGGTGGATGCCGGCTTCCTGGATGTGGTGGTGGGCGCCGAGCAACTGCGCGACACCGCCCTGGCCGCGGCGCAGCAATTGAAGAAGATCAACATGAGCGCCCACCGCAAGACCAAGCTCAAGGTGCGCAAGGCGCTGCTGGAACTGCTGGACGACGCGATCATTCGTGACCAGGAGCATCCGCTCTGACACGGCCTCGAGCCCCCACGCCGAGACTCGCGGTTGTGCAGGTGTGGTCCATTTAGTTAATTGATCCAATCCCGCAGGGGACCTTACACTCCAGCGCTCTGCCAAAGGTGAGTCGCTGGATGCTTTTTATCGTTCGCATGTTTCTGATGGGCCTGCATTTTCTTGCAGTGGGTGGCGTGGGCCTGGTGATAGGCCTGTGCCGGCCGTTCCACCCCGACAACAGCCGGGTGTTCGCCCGCCTCTATTCACGCCCCGCCATCAGGATTCTGGGGCTGACACTGGATGCCCAGGTGCGCCCGCTGTTCGAACAGCCGCCCGGCTGCGTGATCATCGCCAACCACCAATCGAACTACGACCTGTTCGTGCTGGGCCAGGTGGTACCGCGCCGCACGGTGTGCATCGGCAAGAAGAGCCTCAAGTGGGTGCCCTTCTTCGGCCAGCTGTTCTGGCTGGGCGGCAATGTGCTGATCAACCGCGGCAACGCCTACCAGGCCCGGCGTGCACTGCAGACCACCACCCGCACGTTGAAGCGTGATACGTCCATCTGGGTGTTTCCCGAAGGCACGCGAAACCAGGGCAGCGAGCTACTGGCCTTCAAGAAAGGTGCGTTTCAGATGGCCATCGATGCTGGCGTTCCTATCGTGCCGCTGTGTGTCAGCCGCTATGCCCGCAGTGTGCGCTGGAACCGCTGGCGTGCCGGACGCGTGGCAGTACGCTCGCTACCGGCGATTCCCACCCAGGGCCTGACCAGCAAGGACATCCCGGTGTTGATGCGCCAGTGCCGAGAGCAAATGCAAGCGTGTATCGATGAGCTGGAGCGCGAGTTGCACCACGCTTGAACCCTGCGCGGCTTGCCGACTCTCAACACTGAGACCAAGCTGCATTGACTGCCACCAGTACAAGAAGCCAAACCATGGGTAGAGTGGTTGCCGCGGCGGTATACAGCGCCGGAAAGAAAGTCGTGGACATCAGCCTGGACGAAGGCGCGGCATGGGCGAAGAAGCCCGGCCATTTCGTCTGGATCGGCCTAGAGCAACCCAGCGCCGCCGAGCTGGCCACGCTGCAACGCCAGTTCGGGCTGCACGAGCTGGCCATTGAAGATGCGCTGGAGAAGCACAGCCGCCCCAAGCTGGAAACCTTTGGTGACGCGCTGTTCATCGTCACCTATTCACCGGTGCGCCACGAAGGCAAGCTGGAGTTCATCGAAACCCATATCTTCGCTGGCCAAGGCTATGTGATCACCGCCCGCAATGGCCATTCCGCGTCGTACTCGCTGGTACGCCAGCGGTGCGAAGCACGGCCGTTGCTGCTGGAGCACGGTGAGGACTTCGTGCTGTACGCTTTGCTGGATTTCGTCACGGAAAATTACCAGCCGGTCAGCGAAGCCATTCATGCCGAGATCGAGCAGATCGAAGCCAATGTGCTGGCCGACTGCCTGCGCGAAGCCGATGTGCAGCGCTTGCACAGCCTGCGACGGGAATTGCTGCGCCTGCGCCGCTATGTGGCGCCCATGGTGGAGATCAGCGAAGAGTTGCAGCGCCTGTCGTTCCCCTTTATCGACAAGAACATGCGCCCGTATTTCCGCGACGTGGAAATTCATGTCACCCGGCAGATGGAAGACCTGGGCACCATGCGCGATATCGCCAGCCAGACCATCGAAGTGGGCATGCTGCTGGAGTCGTCTCGCCAGAGCATCGTGCAGCGCAAGTTCGCGGCATGGGCGGCGATCCTGGCGTTTCCCACAGCGGTGGCCGGCATCTACGGCATGAACTTCCAGAACATGCCGGAGCTGCATTGGCAGTACGGGTATTTCGCGGTGCTGGGGGGCATTGCGGTGGGGTGCAGCGCGCTGTACATCAGCTTCAGGCGTTCAGGCTGGCTGTAATGTGGGGGCTGGCCAGGCCAGCCCCCACCGGTTACTTCTGCGCCACGAAACGCAACATCCACTCACCGACCACCGTGCCCTGGTGCTCACGCGCCAGGCTGGCCACAGCGGCGCTGTGAACAGCTTGGCCCAGGCTCTGGGCACGCAGGTCGAGCAACGCGCGGGAATAGTCGTGCTGGAATTCCGGGTGCCCCTGGAAGCACAGCACCTGGTTGCCAATGTGATAAGCGGCGTTCGGGCAGAACGCGCTGGAGGCGACCACCGTGGCGCCTTCCGGCAGCGCCGTGACCTGGTCCTGGTGGCTGATCAACAGCGCCAGCTCGCCGGCGGGCGGGTTCATCCATTCGGCCTGGGTGTCGACCTTGTAGTCATGCACGCCCACGCCCCAGCCCTGGCTCGCACGCTCGGCCCGCCCGCCCAGCAGCAAGGCCAGCAACTGGTGGCCGAAGCATACGCCCAACAGCTTGTCGCCCCGCTTGTAGCGCTCCAGCAGGTAAGTCTTGAGGGTTTGAATCCAGGGGTCGGTACCGAAGGAGTCGGCCTTGCTGCCCGTGACCAGGTAGGCGTCGAACACCTCATCGTCAGCCGGGTAATCACCGTTCAGCACGTTATGAATGACGAATTGCGCAGCGATGGGCTGGCGCGCGAACAACTGCTCGAACATCCGGCCGTAGCCCTGGTATTGCTCGACCAGCTCCGGCCGCAGGACATCGGTTTCCAGGATGCAGATACGTAACGACATAGAAAAAGTACCCGACACAGTAAGAGGCAACAGTGCACGGCGCTGAGACTGCGCGAAACGACGCCCGCTGGCAAGTCCACCGGTGCAGGGAGGCAACCGACGCTACCGTTCAGCGGCGCCTGACGAATGGTCATTCACCGCCAAAGGGAGTCTACGGGCAACCAGCCTCTCTAGCATGGGAATCACTTTGTTGTTCCACTGAATACTAGACAGATTGGCAATGATGTCGCGATAGGAACAGATGAAAGCGTTCTAAGGCACAGCCCGCGCGGGCCCTACTGTTACAAATATCGCCTTGGGTGGCTCGATTCAGCGTCAATGGATATCGAGCAGGCGATCGCTCCACCAGGTGCACGTCTTCGCCTGGCCAACAAGGCCCGCAGTCGGCGCAAAGGAAGAATAACAAGAAGGCAGCCAACCATGTTCAAACACGACAAAGTACGTCAGGCCGGCATTATCGTCGCCATCACCACGCTGTTGCTGATACTCCCCAACCTCTCGCGGCTGTTCGGGTGAGCTCACAGGGAAAAGCGCCAGATAAAAATTGCCCCACTCGCTTTCGAGGCCCGTGCATCTGTGCCAATCTTCCAGACTGAACCCCTGGAGATTGGCCCATGCGCAGATGGATTGCCCCCCTCGTATTACTGATGAGCGCCCACGCCAACGCCTACGTGGACATTGATGAAGCGGTGGACCAGATAGGCAACGGCGTAGTCATTCTCGATGTGCGCAACTATGACCAGTTTGCCGCAGGCCATATCAACAATGCGCTGCAGGTGGACATTGCGCTTCGCCCCCTCTCTTCCAGCGACACCGATGCCCGTGGGCTGGCGTACCAGTTGGCCAAGGTGATCCAGAACAAGAGTCAGGTGGTGGTGATGTACAGCGACACCGATGCGAACGCCGACAAGGCCGAAGCCGCGCTGAAGAAGGCGGGCTTCCTGAGCATCGTCAACGGTGGCAATTACATGGACTTGAACTCGGCGTTGTTCCGGCTGTGCCAGAAGGACAACTTCTACTGCTGAGTCGCGCGAACCTGCCGGTGCCGGACGGCCGCGAGCTTGCAGAACTGCAAAGCTCGCGATCAGGCCAGCACCTGCCCGTCATTGGACCTGTATCTGCACCTGTGTCGTCGGGGTGACCACCACCTTGGCGTGCATCTGCTCGAAGCCACCGCCACGGCGCATGCCGCGCACCGGGCAGGCGTCCAGGTAATCCAGCCCTACCGCCAGCTTCAAGTGCCGCTCCGGCTTGGCCAACTCGTTGGTCACATCAAAGCTGTACCAAGCGTCATCAAGCCACGCCTCAGCCCAGGCATGGCTGGCCAGGTGCTCGCTGTCACCACTGAACAGGTAACCCGACACATAGCGCGCTGGCACCCCCAGACTGCGGGCGCAGGCCAGGAACGCATGGGTGTGGTCCTGACAGACCCCGGCACGGGCTGCGAACGCCTGGGCAGCGCTGGTATGCACCTCCGTTGCGCCGGGGGTGTAGGTCATGTGCTGATTCAAGGCGTGCATCAGGTCGATCAGGGCGCTGCGGTCATTGCGCTGCTTGCACTGTTGGTCAGCGAAAGCACGCAGCGCCTCATCGGCCTCGGTCAAGCGGGTGAAACGCCGGAACGGCAGCGGTGATTGCGACTCATGCTCGGCCTCGCGGGTTTCGTCGATGTCCACCTGGCCACGGGCGCCGATGATGATGTCGTGGTGCGGTTCGTCCAGGGTCAGTACATGCAGGATATTGCCGAACGGGTCCAGTTGCGCACGCACATGGCGGGGCAGGTCCAGTTGCCAGCTGAGCACGTGCTGGCGCTCGCTGTCGTGCGGGGTCAGGCGCAGGTACTGGATGCTGGCGCGCACCTCGTCCTCATAATGGTAGGCGGTCTCGTGGCTAATGGAGAGTCTCATACAGCCTCCAGGTAGGAACTGTGAATGGCGTTGCCCAATTCGGCGACCTTGGGAATGAATTCGGTGAGCCAGGCGTGCAGGCCTTCGTCGAGGATTTCGCCGATGCCGGTGTAGCGCAGGCGCGCGTCCAGCTCGGCGGCCAGGCGCTGGGCCGGGCGGCCGTTGAGGCCCGGCAACGAGGCCAGGATCTGGTCGATCTCCTCGGTGCAGGCGCGCAGCGAACGCGGTACGTCGGCGCGCAACAGCAACAGTTCGGCCACGTTGTGGGCCGATGGCGCGTCACGGTAGATCTCGGTGTACGCCTCGAATGACGACAATGCACGCAGCAGCGCGCTCCATTGGTAGTAGCTGCGCGCCGAGTTCTCATCCACCAGTTCGGCTTCATCGCCGAGCATTTCATAGCGTGCATCCACCAGGCGCAGGGTGTTGTCTGCGCGCTCGATGAACGTGCCCAGGCGAATGAAGCGAAACGCATCGTTGCGCATGATGGTGCCGTAGCTGGCGCCACGGAACAGGTGCGAGCGCTCCTTGATCCATTCACAGAAGCGGCTGAGGCCATAGCGCCCCAACCCCTGCTCGGCGATGCCGCGAATTTCAAGCCAGGTGGAGTTGATGTTTTCCCACATGTCGGCGGTAATGCGCCCACGTACCGCATGGGCGCTGGCACGGGCCGCGCCCAGGCAGCTGTAGATACTGGCCGGGTTGCTGGCATCCAGGGCGAAGAAATGCAGCAGCCGTTCGGCGTGCAGCTTGCCGTGACGCTCCAGGTAATCGTCCAGGGTGCCGGTGATCAGCAGCGGCATGGCCATTTCGTCCAGGCCGTCGCCGCGGCCGTCCTGTGGCATCAGCGACAGGGAATAGCTGACGTCGAGCATCCGTGCGAGGTTTTCGGCCCGCTCCAGGTAGCGCGACATCCAGTACAAGTCAGAGGCAGTTCTACTCAGCATTGGCAGGCATCCTTAATCCTCGACCACCCAGGTGTCCTTGGTTCCGCCACCCTGGGACGAGTTGACCACCAGCGAGCCCTCGCGCAGCGCCACGCGGGTCAGGCCGCCGGGCACCACACGGGTTTCGCGGCCGGCCAGGACGAACGGGCGCAGGTCGATATGGCGCGGGGCAATGCCGTTTTCGACGAAGGTCGGGCAGGTCGACAGCGACAGCGTCGGTTGCGCGATGTAGGCATGAGGCCGGGCCTTGAGCCGGGCACGGAAGTTCTCGATCTCGGCCGCGCTGGCGGCAGGCCCCACCAGCATGCCGTAACCGCCGGAGCCCTGGGTCTCCTTGACCACCAGCTCCGGCAGGTGCGCCAGAACGTGGGACAGCTCTTCAGGCTTGCGGCACTGCCAGGTCGGCACGTTCTTGAGAATCGGCTCTTCGTCCAGGTAGAAACGAATCATGTCAGTCACGTAGGGGTAGACCGACTTGTCGTCGGCCACCCCGGTGCCGATGGCATTGGCCAGAATCACGTTGCCCGAACGGTACGCGGCCAGCAACCCCGGCACACCGAGCATCGATTCAGGGTTGAAGGCCAGTGGGTCGAGGTAGGCATCGTCCAGGCGGCGGTAGATCACATCAACGGCCTTGGGGCCGTCCGTGGTGCGCATGAACACCCGGTCGTCACGCACGAACAGGTCCGCGCCTTCCACCAGTTCCACGCCCATCTCCCGTGCCAGGAAGGCATGTTCGAAGAACGCACTGTTGAAGCGCCCCGGGGTCAGCACCACCACGCTGGGGTTATCGATGGGGCTGGAGCTCTTCAGGGTGTCGAGCAACAGGCTGGGGTAGTGATCGATGGGGGCGATGCGTTGCGCGGCGAACAGCTCGGGGAACAGCCGCATCATCATCTTGCGGTCTTCGAGCATGTAGCTCACGCCGCTGGGGGTGCGCAGGTTGTCTTCCAGCACGTAATAGCTGCCATCGCCATCACGCACCAGGTCTACCCCGGAAATGTGCGAATAGATGTCACGGTGCAGGTTCAGGCCCTGCATTGCCAGTTGATACTGTTCGTTGGCCAGCACCTGTTCGGCGGGAACGATCCCTGCCTTGATGATGCGCTGGTCATGGTAGAGGTCGGCAAGGAACATGTTCAGCGCCTTGACCCTCTGGATACAGCCGCGCTCCACCACGCGCCATTCACTGGCGGGAATGCTGCGTGGAATGGTATCGAATGGAATCAGCCGCTCGGTGCCTTGCTCATCGCCATAGAGCGTGAAGGTGATACCCGCCCGGTGGAACAGCAGATCGGCTTCCCGGCGCCGCTGGGCCAGGAGCTCTTCGGGGGTGTCGGCCAGCCATCGCGCGAACTCCCGGTAATGCGGGCGGACAACGCCGCCGGCATCGTACATCTCATCATAAAAGGTGCGGATCATGCCGTACTCCTTGTCACCCGGACACCAAGGCCATCGCAAGGCCCGTGCCAGCGGCATAAACGCTTATAAAACAATCGGTTGGCTAAAACACCAGCAAACTACGCACCATTCCTGTGCGTGATCCACCACAACCGGCTTATGGACGCTTCATTGCGAAGCGTCCTAAGGATAGCTGCAAGCCCCAAGTTGTCAGTTTGAGGCTTGAACCTTTCACCTGATTTCAGGCTTGAAGCCGTTGGACCTGATGCTTGACGCCCCAGCCTTCGATCTCGCCGCCCAGCGGCTCGATGACGGCCTCGAAGTCTTGCTCGAACTCGCCGATGCCGCCGTAGGTGGCGTACATCACCTTGCTGAGCTCCAGGTACCAGGCGCCATCGTCCCGTTCACTGACCTGCGCGTTGAGTGATTCACCCTGAAACTTTCCCGCCGCCGTACGCGCACGCTTCTCGTCCGGGAACACGGCATAAAACTCGATGGGGTGGATGCTGGCGAAATCAAATCCGCCTTCTTTCATGCGGCGCAGCACGTGGGTGCTGATGTCTTCTTGATAGGCTGTGCTCATGGATCGTCCTCCTCATCATTGATGGATAGACTTTCAGTACTTCCAGGACCTCCGTTGACAGATGACTGCAAAGGGAATACGCGGCCCCTCAGGGACCACCCGGAAACAAGCATGAAGCTGACAAGACAAGGTCACGGCCAACGGTCGGCCGTCCTCGGTTGCAGAGTAGCGCGAAGGCAGCGCCTGTGCCAGAGGGTCAGGCGCACAGGGTATGGATCAGTCGACTTGTGTCACAGAAACGATTTCCATGGCATTCATCTCCTTGAGCGCCTTCGCCGCCGGGTCCGGGGCGCGGTTGTCGAAGTCGTTCAGGTCGGCCTTGGCCAGCACGGGCCGGTAGTAGGCGCGCACATGCCGGGCCGCTTCATCCTTGTCGGGACGCTGATCGGCATCGATTTGCAGGTTCAGTTGCTGACCGTGCTCATCGATAAAAGCGATTTGCCACTTTTTCATCAGTATCTCCTCGGCAGACTGAGGCAACCGCCTCACTTAACTTGACCGAGGGACAGGGGCATCGTTCCAAGGGAATGCCAAATGGCACCGCTGGCACTGAAACGACTGTGGGAGCTGGCTTGCCAGCGAGCTTTCGAGGTTGAAAGCTCACCGCCAAGCCAGCTCCCACAGAAGCCGGCATCGAATCAGAACACCCTACTGCTTCGAGTCGGCGACACCCGCGGTGTTGTCCAGCAGGCTCTTGGTGGCCGTCTGGATGAACGAGTCGAGCTTGTGCAGCAGGTCGGCCTGATCAGGCTGATCGGCGATCGACTCGGCTTTCGGGTCGCTGCCCAGTTGGAAGCGGAACATGCGCGGTGGCATGTCCTTGGGCTGCACCAGTATCCGATCACCCGTGATGATGGCCACGGTCTGCTCGTTGCCCGACGGCTTGATCACGCCAAAGCCCTTGTCGCCTTCCGGCAGGTTCAGCAGGTCACGGCCCCAGCACTGGTTGCGGGTTTCGCCACCGACACGGCCCATGATGGTCGGCACGATGTCGATCTGGGTACCCACGGTGTGGTTCACCGCGCCGAACTTCTCCTGCAGGCCTTCGCCGATCATGAGCATGGGCACATTGAAGCGGCCCAGGTCCATTTCGGTGATCTGCTGCTCGTTGCCGAAACCGTGGTCGCCGACGACGATGAACAGGGTGTCCTTGAAGTAAGGCTCTTTCTTGGCCTTCTCGAAGAACTGGCCCAGGGCCCAGTCCGAGTAGCGCATGGCTGTCAGGTGCTGGTTAAGCGGGCCACGGTCAGTGACCTGGGGCACCGGCAGCGGCGACGGGATGGCGTACGGGGTGTGGTTGGACAGGGTTTGCAGCAGGGCATAGAACGGTTTGCCGGCCTTGTCGCGCTTGGCCAGTTCCTCGGCGCCACGGTCGAACATGTCCTGGTCGGACACGCCCCAGGTGGGGTCGGAGAACACCGGGTTGACGAAGTCATTGCGGCCGATGAAGGTGGTCATGCCCTGGTTGGCGAAGAAGCCCGACTGGTTGTCCCAGGCGAAATCACCGTTGTACACGTACACGTCATCGTAGTTGCGCGCGCTGAGCAGCTCCGGCAGGCCCGACAGCTTGTGAGCGCCTTCGGGGGTCTGCATCAGGTATTCGAAGCCTGGCAGGTTGGGGAAGCAGCCCATGGTGGCGAACATGCCCTGGTGGGTATGGGTGCCGTTGGAGAAGAAGTGGTCGAATAGCACGCCCTGCTTGGCCAGCTTGTCGAAGTACGGGGTGATGTTGCCAGGTGCGCCCAGCGCGCCCACCGAGTGACCGGCGAAGCTTTCCATCAGGATCACCACGACGTTCTTGTAGCCCATCACGTTCTGCGCCGGCGGCGTGAAGTCGCGGCGCACGGCGGCGGTGTCGGCGTCCACGAGTTTGTCGCTGGCGGTCAGCAGCATGTTGCGCACGGTCTGTTGAGCGTCATCCTCGGGGATGGTGGCTTTCCAGATGTTGTCGCGCTCGTCGGAGAAGCTGCTCTTGGCCGCGCCGATCAGGCTCAGGGTACCGTTGAGGCCCAACTGGTTGGCGAAGTTCGAATCCGTGGTGTACGCATCGCCCCAGCGCAGCGGCGGCCCCTGGCGCAGGGTGCCACGGGCAGCGACCACAGCCACGGCCAGCAGCACCACGAACACGGCCACGCGCCCATACCACGGCGCTACCGGGCGACGGCCGCTGGCAACGTAGTCAATACGCGGGCGGGTCATGCGGTCGATACCCTTGAACACCAGGCTCAGCAGCCAGGTGACAATGGCCCAGGCCACCAGGTAACGCACCACGGGGTAGCCGTACCAGAGCATGCTCAGCACGGTCTTGGGGTCTTCCTTCACGTACTGGAACACCAGGCCGTTGAGGCGCTGGTGGAATTCGCGGAAGAAATCCAGCTCCATCAGGCCCAGGAACATCATGACGCTGGAGGTAATGGTCAGCCAGAAGCGCCACAGCCCGCGACGCGCCATCAGCCAGGGCACCAGGGTGGCGATCACCAGCGGAATAAGCGTGTAGACCACCAGGCGCACATCGAAGCGCAGGCCATTGCCGAACGCTTCAATGAAGGTCGCGGCCGGAGTGTCGAGGATCATTTCACGGTTGTAGATCAGCAATGCCAGGCGCAACAGGCTGAGCAGGACCATGATGGCCAGGCCGCTGAGCAAGGTGTAGGCAAGGTGAGATTTGACGGTCGGCTGCCGGCGTTTATACGCCTGCGCCGGTTCCAAGGCGTCCGTGATGGCCATGTCGATTGAAAATCCGTGGATGGTTTTATTGGAATCGTGAAACACGAGGCGGCAAATGGTGCATCAAGATGGCAAGTGATGCACTGCAATTTTTAGACAGTGTCGCCCACTCCCCGAGCTTCGCCCGGCCCACAGGGTGGATCGCATAACCCTGTGGGACCGGGCGAAGCTCGGGAAGCGGGCGATACAAGACCCACTTTCAGGTGGCGTGAGGTAGCACCAGGTAACAATTAAAGGCGCACATTACCCCGGGGGCCGGCGATGGCCCAGATGATCAGGCCCAGCACGGGCAACAGCAGGATCAACAGCACCCACAGCACTTTCATGCCCACTTCGGCACTGCTCTTGAGCACATTGATGATGGCCCAGATATCGAGCGCGAGGATGATCAGGCCAATCAGGCCGTTGAACGTGGAACCCATGGCAGACGCTCCGGGAAAGGGATTCCCCCTTCAGCGTAGCTGCGTATGGCAAACACAGGCGGTGCAGGAGCTGGCGTGCCAGCTCCTGCACATCGTCAGACGTGAACGGCGACTTTCAGCGCTTCCAGCGACGGCGCGGCGGCAATGTTCAGGCCTGCGCACAGCTCCAGGACCCGCTCCACGTCCTTGCCGAATACCAGCACGCATTGCAGCTCATCATCCAGCGGCTGGCTGAAGTTGACCAGGGTGTAACCGCCGTCTTCCTTGGCCAAGCTGCTCATCTGTACCTGGATGCGGTTCAGCGCCGTCAGCGGCTCGACCTTGGCCAACTGCTTGGCCTTGAAGTTGAAGGCCACACCTGGGCCGAACGAGTCGGTGATCTGCTGGAACAGGTCTTGATAGGTGTCGGCCTGGAACAGCACGGTCTCGGGCAGGCTGCCCACCACTACCCATTCGCCCAGGGCGATGGGGAAGCTGTCGTCGTAGTTGATGTCCGGGTTGGCGGCCAGGAATGCCGCAGGGTCGGCGTAAGCCTGGGCGGCCTCGTCGGCGATGCGGTCGATGTCCGCTTCGGCCAGGCACCCCGAGCTGATCTTGGTGATGAGTTCAATCAGTTGGTCTTTCATGGGGGCGGCCTGTGACGGTAAAAAAGGGCGCAAAGGATAGCCGCATTCGCGCCCGGAGGGTATCAGGCCGTCAGCTTGGCCAGCTGGGCGGCGGTATCCTGAGCCCCCATGGTCTGGGCGGCGGCCAGCGCAGTGGCGCCGTTGGCGTCCTTGGCATGGGGATCGGCACCCTGGCTCAGCAAGTAGTCGACGATGGCGGTACGGTTGAACATCGCTGCCATCATCAACGCCGTGCGGCCGTCGCCGCCCGCACCTTCGACGCTGGCGCCACCTTCCACCAGCAGTTTGACCGTGGCCAGGTCACCCTTGAAGGCCGCGCCAGCGATGGGGCTCTGGTTGTTGTCGTTGCGCAGTTCGGGGTCGGCCTGGTGCGCCAGCAGCACTCGCACGGCATCCTGGTGGCCGTGGTAGGCGGCCAGCATCAACAGGGTGTCACCCTTGTGGTTGCGCAGGTTTACCGGCAAGCCGTTGGCCAGCAGGCGCCCGAGCATCTCGGCGTCACCACTGCGCGCCACATCGAATACCTGCGCGGCGAATTCGGCGGCTTCGTCGGCGGTCATCTGGCGGGCTTCACGGGTGTCGGTCATGGGCTTTCTCCTTGGCTATTGACGGTCAGTTTCCAGTGACGCCGACAGGCGGTCAACAGAACCTGCCTATGGGGGGCGCCAATGGAATTTATTGGCAATTCGTTGTCATAGACCATAGGGCCATGGAAAAAGTGTCCCTGCCCTCTCCCCGGTTCGTCCTGAACCCGTCGCGCAAAATGCCGTGCAACAAATGACCATTCATGCATTTTGCACGAAAGAAAAAATTACCTTTTCGCTCAACCCCCCGGTTTTACGGGGCCAAATCGTGATGGCAAAACTGGCACGGGCGCTGCACTCCTTACTCACAGGTTTGCCAACCAAAGAGCCAGGAGCTGACATGAACTTTATTCAAGAAAAATTCGCTTCCGTATTCGCCGGCTACGACGTCACCACCCAACCGCGTCCGGACGGTGCTGTGCTGTTGACCCTGCGTGACAGCGAAGGAAAAGTGACCCGCCGCTCGATTTCCTACCAGCAACTGCACACGGGCGAACAACTGACCTGGGTCATCAGCGCCATTCGCCGCGACCTGGCCGGCCAGGCCAGCGAACTGCCGGCCATCAATATGCTGCAAAGCCAGAACCGTTTCGCGCTGCCTACCTACCACTCCGCGTGAGTGACACGGGCTTCATACCCAGGGCTGTGGGCCTGGGCGAAGCTCGGGAATGGAACGCCGCGCAGTATCAGTGATTGCACGGTTGCCGTTCCCGAGCTTCGCCCGGACCCTCGGACGCTAGCGGCGAGCCCGATTTGTCTCAGCTATCCAGACCCGGGAAACAGCGGGCAAGTTCCGTACCGGTGTAGTGGGCTGCCTGGGCTTGAGGTGTTTCGAACAGGCGAATAGCCACCAACCGCGGCGCCTCCCCCATGTCGAACCAGCGCGCGATGCCCGCTGGCAACACGACCAGGTCTTCCTTCTCGCACTGCACGGCGTAGACGTAGCCGCCGATGTGCACGCTCAACAAGCCCCGCCCCGCCACGAAGTAGCGTACTTCCCTGCCGTCGTGACTATGCTCGTCGAGAAACTGCTCACGCCATTGCTGGCGGTGCGGATGGTCGCGGTCCAGGCTGATGACGTCGACGTGCGGCGTGCCCCACTCGCTCATCAGGCGGTCGAGGGTTTCGCCATGGGCCTGCAACACGTCCTCCTGGCTCGCGCCAGCCTGAACGGCTACCTCCACCGGCCTGCGTTCGAAGCGCACCCCTTGCTCGGCCAACGTCGCGGCGATGTCCTCGAAATGGGTGAGGACCTTGTTGGGAATGTCCGGGGTGGACACCGAGTAGACGGACAGGATGCTCATGGCGGCGTTTCCTCTGCAAGCCGGGTGGAAATGATGACAGCCGCGGCCAGCGCGGCAAGGCTGGCCAGGGCGAACGTCCAAGTGGGGCCCAGGGTGTTCCAACTGTAACCCGAGTACAGCGCGCCCAACGCACCACCGGTACCGGCCAGCGCCGCATAGAGTGCCTGGCCCTGACCTTGCTGGCGAGCACCGAAGGTGCGCTGCACGAAGTGAATGCATGAAGCGTGAAAGCTGCCGAACGTGGCGGCGTGCAGCACCTGGGCGACTATCAGCAACCACAAGTGCTCGGCGAAACTGCCCAGCAGCCACCAGCGCAGCGCGGCCAGCAGGAAACTGGCGGCCAGGACCCGGCGTACCGAAAAGCGGCCCAGGACGCGGCTCATGGCCAGGAACATCAGCACCTCGGCCACTACCCCCACCGCCCACAGCAAGCCGATGAACGCGCGGCTATAGCCCAGGTGTTCCAGGTGCAGGCTCAGGAAGGTGTAGTACGGCCCGTGGCTGACCTGCATCAATGCCACGCAGGCATAGAACGGCAGCACCCCGGGGGCCAGCAACTGCTTGAGGAACCCGTCACCGGCCAACCGCCTGGCATCGACCCGTGGCTGAACGTTCGGCACCCAGAAACTGCTGACCACAATACCGGCCATGATCGTCACCAGGGCGTAGGGGTAGACGTCCAGGCTCCACCACTCGTACAACCGGCCCATCACCACCACCGTGAGAATGAACCCGATGGAGCCCCACAACCGCACCTGGCTATAGCGTGCCGGCTGACCGTGCAGGTGGGCCAGGGTAATGGTCTCGAACTGGGGCAGCACCGCGTGCCAGAAAAACGCATGCAAGGCCATGACCATGGCCAGCCAGGCATAGTCCTTGCGGATGAAAATCAGCGAAAAGCAGGCCAGGGTACACACGGCGCCGAACCGCACGATGGCCAGGCGCTTGCCGGTACGGTCACCCAGCCAGCCCCACAGGTTGGGGGCCACGCAGCGCATGAGCATAGGGATGGCCACCAGCTCGCCAATACGGGCACTGGCGAACCCCAGGTGGTCGAAGTACATCGCCAGGAAGGGCGCCGTGGCGCCCAGCAGGGCGAAGTAGAACAGGTAAAACCCCGAGAGCCGCCAGTAGGGAACCCCGGCAGCCCCGTGGGCCGGGGCCATTACAGCTGGCCCAGTACCGGGGTGGTGACGCGCACGTCAGCGTTCTGGCCGCGGTGGCGCAGCAGGTGGTCCATCAGCACGATGGCCATCATGGCCTCGGCGATCGGCGTGGCGCGGATACCCACGCACGGGTCATGCCGGCCTTTGGTGATGACGTCCACCGGGTTGCCGTGAATGTCGATGGAACGCCCCGGGGTGGTGATGCTCGAGGTCGGCTTCAGCGCCAGGTGAGCCACGATCGGCTGGCCCGAGGAAATGCCGCCCAGGATGCCCCCAGCGTTATTGCTGAGGAAGCCTTCGGGGGTCATTTCATCACGATGTTCGGTGCCGCGCTGGGACACGCAGGCAAACCCCGCGCCGATTTCCACACCCTTGACCGCGTTGATGCTCATCAGCGCGTGGGCCAGTTCGGCGTCCAGACGGTCGAAGATCGGCTCGCCCAGGCCCGGCTTGACACCCTCGGCCACCACGGTGATCTTCGCGCCCACCGAATCCTGGTCGCGGCGCAGCTGGTCCATGTAGGCTTCCAGCTCCGGCACCTTGTCCGGGTCAGGGCTGAAGAACGCATTCTCCTCCACCGAGTCCCAGCTCTTGAACGGGATTTCGATAGGACCCAGTTGGCTCATGTAGCCGCGGATGGTGATGCCCTGGCTGGCCAGGTACTTCTTGGCGATGGCGCCAGCGGCCACGCGCATGGCGGTTTCGCGGGCGGAACTGCGGCCACCGCCACGGTAGTCGCGCTCACCGAACTTGTGGTGCAGCGTGTAATCGGCGTGGGCCGGGCGGAACAGATCCTTGATCGCCGAGTAGTCCTTGGACTTCTGGTCGGTGTTGCGGATCAGCAGGCCAATGGAGCAACCCGTGGTGCGCCCCTCGAAAACACCCGAGAGGATCTCGACCTCGTCGGGCTCCTGGCGCTGGGTGGTGTGGCGGCTGGTACCAGGCTTGCGGCGGTCGAGGTCGCGCTGCAGGTCTTGCAGGGACAGCTCCAGGCCGGGCGGGCAGCCGTCGACGATGGCGACCAGTGCCGGGCCATGGCTCTCGCCAGCGGTGGTGACAGTGAACAGCTTGCCGTAGGTATTGCCGGACATGCAGGACGCTCCGCGAATTCAGCCAAATCAGATCGGACCTGGAGTATACGCACGCTGGGCGCCTGATTCATCCCTGGATGTGCGAACCTTCGCCCATGGTATAAGTCCAAGGCCCATCCTCCCCATACTGGCTTGATGATGCTACGTTTTGCTGCCCTCCTTGTTCTGCTCGTAAGCCCCCTGCTGCAGGCGGCCCCCGTGGTCTCCCAGCGCCCCATCGACCTGGACACCGGCACCGGCGTGTTGCAGGGCTCCTTGTTGCGGCCGGTGTCGGACAAACCGGTACCCGTGGTCCTGATCATTTCCGGGTCCGGCCCCACCGACCGCGACGGCAACAACCCCCAGGGCGGGCGCAATGATGATTTGCGCAAGTTGGCCATGCTGCTGGCCCGGCACGGCATCGCCAGTGTGCGCTATGACAAGCGCGGCGTGGCCACCGGGCTGCCGCTGGCCCCGGACGAGCGCACCCTGAGCGTGGAAGGCTACGTGGCTGACGCCCAGGCCTGGGCACGCCTGCTCAAAGCCGACCCGCACTACGGCCCGCTGATCCTGCTGGGCCACAGCGAAGGCGCGCTGATCGCCAGCCTGGCCGCCCCCGACGCCGGCGCCGCGGCGGTGATCTCGGTGGCCGGCAGCGGCCGGCCGCTGGACCAGGTCATTGGCGAGCAACTCAAGGGCCGCCTGCCACCGGACCTCGAACAGCGCAGCCTGCAGCTGCTCCAGCGCCTGAAGGCCGGCCAATACGACAGCGATGTGCCTGCCCCCTTGCAGGTGATCTTTCGCCCCAGCGTGCAGCCCTACCTGGTGTCCTTGCTGCGCCAGGACCCTGCCGCCGCCTTCGGCCGCCTGAAGGTTCCGGCGCTGATCATTCAAGGCCGCAACGACATTCAGGTGAGCGTGGCCGACGCCCGCGCGCTCAAGGCGGCCAAGCCTGACGCGCAATTGGTGCTGGTGGACGGCATGAACCACGTGATGCGTATCGTCGCCGACGACCTCAAGGCCCAGGTCGCCTCCTACAACAACCCCAACCTGCCCCTGGCCGACGCACTGGGCGGCGCACTGACGGGTTTCATCGGCAAGATTCACTGATCACGGCAAAAACCGCGCAAGTATCGGCAAACCCTGCCGATACGCCGATGCAGGTATCCACTTTGATACCCGCAGCGCTGCGCGAAAGAGGATCGCCGTGATGACCGAAACGCAAACCCCAGAGTCACCCGAAGTGGCCATTGAACCTGAACAGGCCCCCGCGCCAGTGGAATTGCCGTGGGCGGACGTGGTGCCTGAGCACTTCAAGATGCTGCGCCTGGTGCCTTTGACGGTGGACCGTACCACCGGTGCGCGGCCCTTGCGCTTCGTGCAGTTCGGCCGCGCCGAGCGCCATGGCAAGGACTACAGCCTGCTGCGCATGGATATTCAGCTGCCGGCGCAGAAGGTGCGCAAAGACCAGAACCGCCTGGAAGTGTGGGCCAACCACCAGACCCGCACCCTCACCTTCGGCCCCGAAGGCGGTTTGCAGATGGAGCCGCTGAACCGTGGCCTGGGCCGCTTCCTCATGGCCCAGGGGGTGATCTGGGCCCAGCGCAAATGGGCGCACTACCGGGTCGAGGGGGCTGCGCTGGCCAGCAAGGACGGCCTCAACGAAGACACCCGCCTGCGCCGCGACCATGTGCTCAAGAGCCAGGGTTTCACGGTCACCTACACCGACGCCCAGCACCTCAAGGGCAGCTATGCGGACGTACAGGTGGGTGAACTGATCGCCACCTGGAACGGTGACAAGGTGCAGGTGGTGGAAATTCTGGATGCTGCCAACATGTTGGTACTGGCCGAGCAGAACCTGCAGGAACAGGAAGTGAAACTGCGCCAGCAGGAAGAGCGGGTCGGCAAGCTCAAGCGCGAGGACAGCGGGCTGCGCTTTACCATCAGTTGCCTGGTAGCGTTCGCAGTGTTCCAGGCAGGGTTGCTGATCTGGATTGCGACCCACCGCTAGCCCTTCCCCCCCTGCGCAACCTGGTGCCCGCTTGGGAAGCAGAAGGCGCGGGGTGTCAGGCATTACGCGGTGAACCGTTCCCGAGCTTCGCCCGGTCCCACAAGGCAACACCCCGAACTTGCCGACAACCCTGTGGGACCGGGCGCAGCTCGGGAAAAGCGCGCCGCGGGGTGTCAGGCGTTGCGCGGTGAACCGCTCCCGAGCTTCGCCCGGCTCCACAAGGCAATACCCCGCCCCCGCCGCCAACCCTGTGGGGCCAGGCGCCGAGTGGATCGTCAGATACGTGAAGCGAACAGCGCCTGGTGTTCGCGGCACTGGGCGGCGCTGAGCATGAACACGCCGTGGCCGCCGCGCTGGAATTCCAGCCAGTGAAAGTCTACCTCAGGGTACAGCGCCTCGACGTGCACCTGGCTGTTGCCCACTTCAACAATCAGCAGGCCCTTTTCGGTCAGGTGGTCAGCCGCTTCGGCCAGCATGCGCCGCACCAGGTTCAGACCGTCATCGCCACAGGCCAAGCCCAGCTCCGGTTCGTGCTGGTATTCGTCCGGCATGTCGGCGAAGTCTTCGGCGTCCACGTAGGGCGGGTTCGACACGATCAGGTCGAAACGCTGGCCCGGCAGGCCGTCGAAACCATCGCCCTGCACGGTGTACACACGCGCTTCCAGGCCATGGCGCTCGATGTTCTGGTTGGCCACTTCCAACGCTTCGAACGACAGGTCGGCCAAGGCCACTTCTGCGTCCTGGAACACGTCGGCGCAGGCGATGCCGATGCAGCCCGAGCCGGTGCACAGGTCCAGGATGCGCGCCGGCGGCTGGGCCAGCCACGGCGAGAAGCCGTCTTCGATCAGTTCGCCGATGGGTGAACGCGGGATCAGCACGCGCTCGTCGACGATGAACGACATGCCGCAGAACCAGGCTTCATTGAGCAGGTACGGCACCGGCACACGGTCTTCGATGCGGCGTTTGAGCAGCGCCTGGATATGCGCGATCTCGTCTTCTTCCAACCGGCAGTCCAGGTAACTATCGGCGATCTGGAACGGCAGGTGCACCGCACCCAGCACCAGCAGGCGAGCTTCGTCCCAGGCGTTGTCGGTGCCGTGGCCGAAATACAGCTCTTCCCCATGGAAACGGCTGACAGCCCAACGAATGTGGTCGCGCAGGGTGCGCAGGCGGGAAGTGATCACGGCAGACTCCTTTGGATACAGCCGAACATTCTAACAGCGAAGCCCGGCGAATGGGCGGCCTGCTGGCGTTTCGCCGTGGCCGGCCACCCGGCAATCGCCCCGATTCTGCGCCGCGCATGTGCGTAGCGATTCACAGAACGGCTCCAGCAGTGGAGAATGTGGCAAAAGCCCTATCCAAAGGAGCCCCCGATGTCCGATACAAAGACGATGTTCCAACTGACTGGCCGCGGCCATCCCCCTGCCGATCTCAGCCGTGCCAGCCTGGTGATCATCGACGCCCAGCGTGAATACCTCAAAGGCCCCCTGGCCCTGGTGGGTATCGACGAAGCGGTGGCCAACATTGCCCGGCTGCTCAAGGCCGCGCGCGCCGCCCATCGCCCCATCGTGCACGTACGCCACCTGGGCACCGTGGGCGGTCTGTTCGACCCGCAGGGCGACCGTGGCAAGTTCATCCCCGGCCTGGAGCCGCTGGGTGACGAGCCGATCATTGAAAAGAACATGCCGAACGCGTTCAACAACACCGCCCTGCACCAGACCCTGCAGGAAAAGGGCCCGATCGACCTGATCGTCTGCGGGTTCATGACCCATTCGAGCATCAGCACCACCGTGCGCGCGGCGAAGGACTACGGCTACCGCAGCACCCTGGTGGAAGATGCCTGCGCCACCCGCGACCTGCCCTTCAAGGACGGCGTGGTGCCTGCGGCTACCGTGAAGCAGGTGGGCATGGCCACCATGAACGACAATTTCGCGTGCGTGGCCCAGACCGACGACCTGGTCTGACCGCAGCCTGGTGACCCGGCGGCCGTGCCTGCGGCCGCCTATCCGATAAACGTATTCATTTCCTCTAATTGCGCTGCACGTCGGAACCCCGACGCCGCTGGCGGGTCGAAGGCCGGATATTCACTGAGGAAATCGGAATGAAGTTATCCGATGGTTTTGATGCTCGCCGCCTGCGCCCACGCGGCCCACGCAACTGGGGCACCCGCCTGGGCCAGGCCTTCGCCGCCGTGCTGGCCGCCCTGGGCGTACTGTTGGCCTTGGCCGGCGCGGCCAGCCTGTTCGGGCACCCGCCGGCCCTTGGCGACCTGAACGCCAGCAAGACCGGCGCCAGCCTGCTGGTGGTGTTCGGGCTGGTGGTGCTGTACCTGGGCGTGGGCCTGTGGCGCCGCTGCCGTCGCCGTCGCCAGCACAACCGCGCGCTGAACCTGGCGCCACACCTGATGAAAAAGCACGATTGACTCGCGTAAACTAGGCCTCCGTAGTGGAGGCTGACATGCAAGACGACGATTTTTCCCTGTTCAGTAGCGAGATGCGCGGCGTCAAGCCGATCAAGCATGACCGCGCCGAGACAGGCAAACCCAAGCCCGACCGCAAGCACCTGGCTGCCGCCCGCCAGGCGGCGACCGTGCGCCAGGACGCCACCACCGTCGACGGCCTGTCCGACCAATTCGTGATTGACGTGGGCCCCGAAGACGACCTGCACTGGGCCCGCGACGGCGTCCAGGAAAGCCAGATGCGCAAGCTCAAGAGCGGCCAGATCCCATTCGAAGGCAGCCTGGACCTGCACGGCATGACCGTGGAAAAAGCCCGCGAGACCCTCTGGGCCTTCCTGGCAGAGGCCACCCGATTCGAAATCCGCTGCGTGCGCGTCACCCACGGCAAGGCCGTGCGCCTGGACGGCAAGCGGCCGATGATCAAAAGCCACGTCAACACCTGGCTGCGACAACATGCCCAAGTACTGGGCTTCACCTCGTGCCAAGCCCGCCACGGAGGCGCTGGCGCGGTGTATGTGATGCTCAAGCGCACCATGCTCGAAGGGCGTGACGAGTAAAGCTTGCGCTTGCAGCCACGCGGCCGGCGCCGTACCCTTCGCGTTTGCGAAAATTCCCACAGGTAGATCCATGTCCCTGGAACAGCACTACACCGCGATTCTCGGCAAACTCGGCGAGGACGTATCCCGCGAAGGCCTGCTCGACACGCCAAAGCGTGCCGCCAAAGCCATGCAGTACCTCTGCCGCGGTTATGAACAAACCCTGGAAGAAGTCACCAATGGTGCCCTCTTCAGCTCCGACAACAGCGAGATGGTGCTGGTCAAGGACATCGAGTTGTATTCGCTGTGCGAGCACCACCTGCTGCCGTTCATCGGCAAGGCCCACGTGGCCTACATTCCCAGCGGCAAGGTGCTGGGCCTGTCGAAGGTGGCGCGTATCGTCGACATGTACGCCCGTCGCCTGCAGATCCAGGAGAACCTCAGCCGCCAGATCGCCGAAGCGGTCCAGCAGGTCACCGGGGCCCTGGGCGTCGCGGTGGTCATCGAGGCCAAGCACATGTGCATGATGATGCGCGGTGTGGAGAAGCAGAACTCGTCCATGATCACGTCGGTGATGCTCGGTGAATTCCGTGAAAACGCCGCTACCCGCAGCGAATTCCTCAGCCTGATCAAGTGATCGGAAGGACTTTGGCATGTTGATGAAAGCCTTGCGCGTGGGCCTTGGCCAATTGATCGTGGTCGGTGACCTGCTGACCCGTGGCGGCAAGCTCAAGCGCAGCCCCCAGGCGCAGGCGGACGTGGAGCAGCAGGCCCGTGGCCTGAGCCTATACCAGTTCCACGCCTGCCCGTTCTGCGTGAAAACCCGTCGCACGCTGCACAAGCTCAATGTGCCCGTGGCGTTGCGCGACGCCAAGAACGATGAACAGCACCGCCAGGCGCTGCTCAATGAGGGTGGCCGTATCAAGGTGCCGTGCCTGCGCATCGAAGAGAACGGCATGACCACCTGGATGTATGAGTCCAAGGTGATCATCGAGTACCTCAACAAGCGGTTCGCTGCCTAGGGCGCGTCGTTGCCTTCCCGCGCTTCGCCCGGCCCCACGCCTGCGGGGCCGGGCGAAGCGCGGGCAGCCCGGCCCTACAGCATTGTCACATGCCCAGGCTGTGCCTGAACCCGCTTGAGCCATGCCTCGATGCCCGGGTACGCCGACAGATCGAACCCACCCTCATGGGCCACATGGGTGTAGGCATACAGCGCAATGTCGGCAATCGAATAGTGCTCGCCCACCAGGAACGGCGTCAGTTGCAGCTGCCGCTCCATCACCCGCAGTGCCTTCTTGCCACGCACCTGGCAATCTTCGTATTCCTTGAGGCGGTCCTGGGGCATGTTCAGGTACAACTGAATGAACCGCGCCACGGCGATGTAGGGTTCATGGCTGTATTGCTCGAAGAACTGCCACTGCAGCACCTGGGTGCGCAACCGCGGCTCGCTGGGCAAGTACGGCGTGCCGTCGGCGAGGAAATTGAGGATGGCGTTGGATTCCCACAGGCAGGTGCCGTCTTCCAGCTCCAGCACCGGAATCTTGCCATTGGGGTTCTTGGCCAGGAATTCCGGGGTCTGGGTATCCCCCCCTAGAATATCGATGTCCACCCATTCATGGGGCAACCCCAACAGGTGCAGCATCAGCTTGACCTTGTAGCAGTTACCCGAGCGGTAATCGCCATAAACCTTGTACATAAACCCTCCTTAAGCGGCCGCCTGGGCAGCCTGAGCCTGACGGATAACCTGTGCCAACCGCGACAGCCCTTCATGCAGGCGGTGCGGGGCGACGTGACTGAAATTCAACCGCAGGCAACCCGGATTGGCGGCCGGGTCGGCGAAAAACGGCTCCCCGGGCATGAACGCGACATCCTGGGCCATGGCCGCAGCCAACAAGGTGCGGGTGTCGATCGGCTGTTTCAAGGTCAGCCAGAAGAATAGGCCGCCCTGGGGCACGTGCCAGTCGGCCAAGTCAGTGAAATATTGCAGCAGCGCCTGCTGCATGGCATCGCGGCGCTCGCGGTAGAAATCGCGCAATCGCGCCAGGTGCTCACCGTACTGCTGCGTACCCAGCCACTGCATGGCCTGCCATTGCCCCAGGCGGTTGGTATGCAAGTCAGCCGCCTGCTTGAGCCGCAGCAAAGGCGGGAACAGGTCAGGGCTGGCGATCAGGTAGCCAACGCGCAGGCCAGGCAGCAGCGTCTTGGACACAGTGCCGGTGTAAATCCAGCTGGCCTTGTGCAAGCGCCCGGCAATGGGCGCTGCCATGACGCCATCGTAGGTCAGCTCGCGATATGGCTCATCTTCGATCAGGGTCACGGCGAACTCGTCCAGCAACGCTGCTACCTGGTCCCGCACCGCTTCGCTGTAACGCACGCCCGACGGGTTCTGGAAGGTGGGGATCAGGTACGCGAACGCGGGAGCGTGTTGCTCGAACTGGCGCCGCAGGGCAGCCAGATCCGGCCCGTCGCGTGTTACAGGCACGCTGAGGCACTGGGCGCCGAACAACTGGAAAGTCTGCAATGCGGCGAGGTAAGTAGGGGCTTCCAGCACCACTTCGGTGCCTTTGTCGATGTACAGCTTGGCGGCCAGATCCAGCGCCTGCTGGGAGCCGCTGAGCACCAGCACCTGGCTGGCCTGGCAAGCGATGCCCTGGGCCCGGGCCTCGGCTGCCAGTAGCTCGCGCAGCTCTGGCTCGCCCTCGCTGGGGCCGTATTGCCCCATGCCAGCGGGCATGCCGGCCCACTCGATGGTGGGCAACATCGCTTCGGCCGGCAAGCCGCCGGCGAACGACATGACTTCAGGGCGCTGGGCCGCGGCAAGGATCTCGCGGATCAACGAACTCTTGAGGCGTGTGACACGTTCTGAGAAAGCCATGGGACCACCGCTGGCAAAGGCATCGTTAGATAGGTCAAACTGCTTGACTGAACTTACGACGCCAGCCCTGGATACGTCAATATGCTTGACCTTAAAAATACCGCAACCCAACAAGTGGCCATGGAAGCCTTCTTCTACGGCTACCAGGCCTTCACCGCCAAGGCCGACGAGATGCTTGCCCGCCGTGGCCTGAGCCGCGTGCACCAGCGCATCGTGTTTTTCGTGGCACGCTACCCGGCCATCGGCGTCAGTGAGCTGTTGGAAAAACTGGGGGTCAGCAAGCAGGCGCTGAACATGCCCCTGCGCCAGTTGATCGAGATGCAGCTGGTGACCAGCACCGCGCCGGCCAGTGACAAGCGCAAGCGCCTGCTGGGCCTGACGGCCGAGGGCGCGCGGTTCGAAGAGGCGTTGCGCAAGGAGCAGGTGAAGTTGTTGCAGCGGGTGTTTGCCGAGGCTGGGCCTGAGGCCGTGCAGGGTTGGCTGGCGGTCAATACCGCGCTGGGGCATTCCCTGTAGCAGGCGCTTGAGCCCCCGTGCATGGCTTGCTAGCGAAAGCCCCCGCGCCGTGTGCTTCCCCAGCAAACTGTGCCCCAACGGCACTGTATGGGCAAATGTTGCCGTGGCTGTATCGCTGGCTTTTCCAGCCGCCGGTTTAGGCTTTCACCCTGCCCTCACCTGCTCAAGGACTCGCAGTAATGACCGACGCCTCCCCCGCGCACCTGCGCCCGCTGGCCGACACGTCCCCTTCCGCCGTGGTGGCCGGCTTCATCGCCATGATGACCGGCTACACCAGTTCCCTGGTGCTGATGTTCCAGGCGGGCCAGGCCGCGGGGCTTACCAGCGCGCAGATTTCCTCGTGGATATGGGCGCTGTCCATCGGCATGGCGGTGTGCAGCATCGGCCTTTCACTGCGCTACCGCACCCCCATCACCGTGGCCTGGTCGACACCGGGCGCGGCGCTGCTGATCACCAGCCTCGGCCATGTCAATTACAGCGAAGCCATCGGCGCCTACATCACCTGCGCCGTGCTGGTGGTGATCTGCGGCCTGACCGGCAGCTTCGAAAAACTGGTCAAGCGCCTGCCCTCCTCCCTGGCCGCCGCGCTGCTGGCGGGTATCCTGTTCAAGATCGGCAGCGAGATTTTCGTCGCCGCGCAGCACCGTACGCTGCTGGTGCTGGGCATGTTCTTCACTTACCTGCTGGTCAAGCGGGTATCACCGCGCTATGCGGTGCTTTCTGCGTTGGTGCTGGGTACCTTGCTGTCAGGGCTGATGGGGCTGCTGGACTTCAGCCAGTTCCACCTGGAAGTGGCGACGCCCGTGTGGACCACGCCGTCGTTCTCCCTGGCGGCGACCATCAGCATCGGCATCCCGCTGTTCGTGGTGGCCATGACCTCGCAGAACATGCCTGGCATCGCCGTGCTCCGTGCCGATGGCTACCAGGTACCTGCCTCGCCGCTGATCTCGGTGACCGGCCTGGCGTCACTGGTGCTGGCCCCGTTCGGTTCCCACGGCATCAACCTGGCGGCGATCAGCGCCGCGATCTGCACCGGCCCCCATGCCCACGAAGACCCGAGCAAGCGCTACACCGCAGCGGTCTGGTGCGGGATTTTCTACGGCATCGCCGGGGTGTTCGGCGCCACGCTGGCCGCGCTGTTCGCCGCATTGCCCAAAGAGCTGGTGCTGTCGATCGCGGCCCTGGCGCTGTTCGGCTCGATCATCAATGGCTTGAGCATTGCCATGAATGAACCGAAGGAACGCGAGGCGGCGCTGATCACCTTCATGGTCACGGCGTCGGGCTTCACCCTGTTTTCGGTAGGGTCGGCGTTCTGGGGGATTGTGGCAGGTGTGTTGACGCTGATGATTCTGAACTGGCGCAAGGCTTGAGTCTTGGGTTGGTCATTTCCCGAGCTTCGCCCGGCCCCACAGGGTACACAACCCCCCTGCAGGACCGGAAAAAGGCCGGCACGGTTCAGAGCCTGAAATGCCCCACCATTCCACGCAACTCAGTACCCAACTGCGCCAGCTCGATACTCGATGCCGCATTCCCACGCATGGCCACCGCCGACTGGTCGGCGCTGGCACGAATGCTGGTGACACTGCGGTTGATCTCCTCGGCCACCGAGCTCTGCTGCTCGGCCGCCGCGGCGATCTGCTGGTTCATCTGCTGAATCCGTGACACCGCGCTGGCAATACTGCCCAATGCGCTCTCGGTCTGCAGGGCGTCGGTGACGGCCAGCTTCACCAGCTCGCCACTGTTCTGGATCTGCGCCACCGACGACTCGGCGCTGGCGCGCAGGGTGCTGACCAGGCGCTCGATCTCGGCAGTGGATTGCTGGGTGCGCTTGGCCAGCGCCCGTACCTCGTCGGCCACCACGGCGAAACCGCGCCCCTGTTCGCCGGCCCGCGCCGCCTCGATGGCGGCGTTGAGCGCCAGCAGGTTGGTCTGCTCAGCGACGCTCTTGATCACCGCTACCACACTGCCAATGCTCTGAATCTCGTTGCTCAGGCTTTCGATACTGTGGCTGGCCGAGTCGGCGGCGCCGGCCAGTTGCTCGATACGCTGCATGCTCTGGCGCACCACCTGCTGGCCACTGCCCACCTTGTCGTCGGCGGACTGGGCTGCCAGCGCCGCCTGTTCCGCGTTGCGCGCCACGTCATGCACGGTGGCGGTCATCTGGTTCATGGCCGTGGCCACCTGCTCGGTTTCCTGCTGCTGGCTACTGACTTCCAGGTTGGTCTGTTCGGTGACCGCTGACAACGAGTGGGCCGAACTGGACAACTGCTCGATGCCCGCCTGCAAACCGCTGACAATGCCACTCAAACCATTGCCCATCTGCTGCATGGCCGCCAGCAGCTGGCCGATCTCGTCACGGCGGTCTACCTCGATACTGCCGCTGAGGTCACCGGCGGCGATCTGCCGGGCTCGGCCGATCACACGGCGCAACGGCTGCACCACCAGGCGGGTGATGCCCCACGCGGCCAGCACGCCCACCAGTAGCGCGAGCAAGGAGGAGCCGATGATCAGCACCGTGTTCTTTTTCAATTCGGCCTGCATAGCCTCATCCTGGGCACCGGCAGCCTGATCGACGCGGCTCACCACCTCATCGGCGCGCGCCCTGAGCTGGGCATAGACCTGCTTTTCCTGGCTCAGCAGGTCGGTGTATTCGCCCAGCTTGTCGCTGAAACTGGCGATGTGGTCGCTGACTTCATTGAGCACGGTCTGGTAACCGGCGTCCTGTACTTCAGCCTTGAGGGCGTTGGCCTGCTTGAGGGCGTCGGCAGCCTGCTCGATCTTGCCACTGGCGTTGTCATCCTCGACACCCTTGCGGCTCTGGTCCAGGCGCACGCGCGCGACATCCATGGCCTGGAGCATCAACCGCGCCACCTGGGCCACGTCGTTGGCCTGGGTCACCAGCTCGCTGCCCTTTTCACCTTTGGACTCCTTGAGCGCATACGTGCCGTCATCGGACAGGCCGGCCTGCAGTACATCGAGGTTGTTGGCCACGGTGCTCACCGACCAACTGGCCATGTCCAGGGCCAGGTCCTTGGCCTGGCTGATGTCCACGAACTGGTCGAATGCCTTGCGGTAGGCCGCCAGCGCCGCGGGAACGCCCTCGACACCCGCGGCATCGAGGGCCAGCGTGTCGACGGCCTTGCGCAGCACCTCGGCGGTCTTGGGGTCGGCGTGCAGGGCAAAGTCCTGCTCCAGAAGACGCACGCGCAACAGGCGGCTGTTGAGCGCCGACATCTGCTTGAGGCCGTCGAAACGGTGGCTGATGGCGGCCAGCGACCAGACCCCGATGGCCGCCACCAGCGCCGTCAGCAACAGCACCAGGGCAAAGCCCAGGCCCATCTTCTTAGCCATGCCCAGGTTGGCAAAACGTCCACTGCCGGCCGATGTCATTGCGCGCTCCCCCCAGAATCAATGGGCGCAGAGTGGCAATGGCAAGGGCGGTGGCACAAGATCCTGGCGTCGGAATAATGGCAAAAAGCTATAACCGTGTCGCTACCAGCAACGTCGGCGGCGTTTTCGACATGGGTGGGCTCAGATGGCGGTAGCGCCACCATCCACCAGCAACGAATGGCCGGTGGTGAACGCCGCCCCATCGCTGCACAAGTACAGCACCGCGCTGGCCACCTCTTCCACCTTGCCCACGCGCCCCACCGGGTGCATGGCAGCGGCGAACTCGGCCTTGCGCGGATCGGCCTCGTACGCCCGGCGGTACATGTCGGTGTCGATCACCGCCGGGCACACCGCATTCACGCGAATATGCTTCTTGGCGTATTCGATGGCCGCCGACTGGGTCAGGCCAATGACCGCGTGCTTTGACGCGGCGTAGATGCTCATCTTTGGCGCCGCGCCCACGCCCGCCACCGAAGCGGTATTGACGATGGCACCACCGCCCTGGGCCAGCATCACCGGCAACTGGTATTTCATGCACAGCCAGACGCCCTTGACGTTCACCCCCATGATGGCGTCGAACTGTGCCTCGGTACCTTCGGCCAGGCGGCTGTTCTCGATCTCGATGCCCGCGTTGTTGAAGGCATAGTCGACACGGCCGTACTGCGCGACGGCCTGGTCCATCATTGCCCGTACCTGGGCTTCCACGGTAACGTCGCAGCGCAGGAAACGGGCTTCGCCGCCCGCTTCGCGGATGAGCGCCACAGTGGCCTCGCCACCCTGGCTATCCAGGTCGACCACGACCACGCTCAGGCCCTCGGCGGCAAAAGCCTGCGCCGTGGCGCGGCCGATGCCTGCCGCCGCGCCTGTCACCAGTGCCACTTGCCCGGAAAATGCCATGCCCATGGGGCGACTCCTGTGAAAATGGGGTTCAGGCGAGTCTAGCCAAGCCCCTGTCGTGCTGCGCATTACTATTGGCCAGCTGTATCAGGGCCTATTCGGCGCAGCGGTTACACTTGCAGACCGGCCCTTGCGCCCTTATCAACAGGGCACCCATGCCTACGAGAGTAACTGCCATGACCGAAACAAACCGCCAATTTCTACTGGCCCGCCGCCCTGTCGGCGCGGCCAGCCGCGACGACTTCACCTTCCAGACCGTTCCATTGGCCGACCTTGGCGACGGCCAGATTCGGGTGAAAAACGAGTACCTGTCCCTGGACCCCGCCATGCGTGGCTGGATGAACGAGGGCAAGTCCTACATCGCCCCCGTCGGCCTCGGCGATGTGATGCGAGCGCTGGGCGTGGGCCAGGTGACCGCCTCGAAGCACCCGGCCTTCAAGGTCGGTGACTACGTCAACGGCGCCTTGGGCGTGCAGGATTATTTCCAGGGCGAGCCCAAGGGCTTCTACCCGATCGACCCGAAACTCGCGCCCCTGCCGCTGTACCTGTCAGCCTTGGGCATGACTGGCATGACCGCCTACTTCGCGCTGCTGGAAACCGGGGCGCCGAAGGCAGGTGACACGGTGGTGATCTCCGGCGCCGCCGGGGCGGTGGGCAGCGTTGCCGGGCAGATCGCCAAGATCAAGGGCTGCCGGGTGATCGGCATTGCCGGTGGCAAGGAAAAATGCCAATCGTTGATCGACGAGCTGGGTTTTGACGGGGTCATCGACTACAAGAGCGAGGACGTGGCAGCCGGCCTCAAGCGCGAATGCCCCAAAGGTGTGGACGTGTATTTCGACAACGTCGGCGGCGACATCCTGGATGCGGTACTCAGCCGCCTGGCGCCCCATGCGCGGGTGGTGATCTGTGGTGCCATCAGCCAGTACAACAGTCAGACCGGGGTCAAGGGGCCGGCCAACTACCTGTCGTTACTGGTGAACCGGGCGCGCATGGAAGGGTTCGTGGTGATGGACCACGCAGCCAAATTCGCCGCGGCCGGGCAGGAAATCGCCGGCTGGCTGGCCAAGGGGCAGCTCAAGAGCAAGGAGCATGTGGTAGAGGGGCTGGAAACGTTCCCCGAGACTTTGCAGAAGCTGTTCAGCGGGGAGAACTTCGGCAAGCTGGTGCTGAAGGTCTGATACTGGCGGCGGTTTTTCCCCGGGCTTCTCCCGGTGCTGCAGGGGGTACCTGCAGCACCGGGCGAAGCCCGGGAACGGAGCGACGCCGGCGGATCAGGCGTTGAGCTGGGCCACTACGTCAGCCAGGGCCTGGGCCGGGTCTTTGGCCTGGCTGATCGGACGGCCGATCACCAGGTAGTCGGAGCCGGCATCCAGGGCCTGGCGCGGGGTGAGGATGCGGCGCTGGTCGTCCTGGGCGCTGCCGGCCGGGCGAATACCCGGGGTCACCAGTTGCAGCGACGGGTGTGCAGCCTTCAGGGCCTGGGCTTCCAGGGCCGAGCACACCAGGCCGTCCATGCCGGCCTTGGCAGCCAGGGCCGCCAAGCGCAGCACCTGCTCCTGCGGCTCGATGTCCAGGCCGATGCCAGCCAGGTCTTCACGCTCCATGCTGGTCAGCACGGTCACGCCGATCAGCAGCGGCTTGGCGCCGGTACGCTGGTCCAGCACTTCGCGGCACGCCGCCATCATGCGCAGGCCGCCCGAACAATGCACGTTGACCATCCACACGCCCATCTCGGCCGCCGCCTTCACCGCCATGGCAGTGGTATTGGGGATGTCATGGAATTTCAGGTCCAGGAACACTTCGAAGCCCTTGTCGTTCAAGGTCTCGACGATACCCGAGGCGCTGCTGGTGAACAGTTCCTTGCCGACCTTCACGCGGCACAGCTTGGGGTCCAACTGGTCGGCCAGTTTCAGGGCGGCGTCACGGGTAGGGAAATCCAGGGCGACGATGATGGGAGTCTGGCAAGCGGACATGGGCGGGCTCTCAAAGGGGCAAGTCGAAATCGGCGCGCATTGTAGCGGATTTTCATGGCCTACGGGGCAGCGAGGGGGATCGGTGGTGCCCCCTTCCCGCGCTTCGCCCGGGCCCACGGCACACTTGTGAACCTTGTGCGACCGGGCGAGGCGCGGGAAAAGCGCACCACCGCCTTCCCACATCCCCATCCGCGACCCATTCGGGGCCATTACGACCCTTTTCCAGCAGGTGGCACGGCCACTGCAGGAAAACCGGTACGAACGTTCCAATCACACGAGGGAGCCGTCATGACTACGCAACTCAAACCCACGCTGGGCACGCTGCACCTGTGGGGTATCGCGGTGGGGCTGGTTATTTCCGGGGAGTACTTCGGCTGGAGCTACGGCTGGGGCGTGGCGGGCACCCTCGGCTTTCTGGTGACCTCATTGATGGTTGCCACCCTGTACACCTGCTTCATCTTCAGTTTCACCGAGTTGACTACCGCCATTCCACACGCGGGCGGGCCGTTCGCCTATAGCCGCCGGGCATTCGGTGAAAAGGGCGGCCTCATCGCTGGGCTCGCGACCCTGATCGAGTTTGTCTTCGCCCCACCCGCCATCGCGCTGGCCATCGGTGCCTACCTCAACGTGCAGTGGCCAGCCCTGGACCCGCACCACGCGGCGCTGGGCGCCTACATCGTGTTCATGGCCTTGAACATACTCGGCGTGCAACTGGCGGCCACCTTCGAACTGGTGGTGTGCGTTCTCGCCGTGATCGAGTTGCTGGTATTCATGGGCGTGGTCGCCCCCGGTTTCAGCGTCAGCAACTTCGTGGCCAACGGCTGGGCGGGCGACAACACCTTCAGCCTGGGCGCAGTCAGCGGCATGTTTGCCGCCATCCCTTTCGCCATCTGGTTCTTCCTGGCCATCGAAGGTGCCGCCATGGCGGCCGAAGAAGCCAAGGACCCCAGACGCACCATTCCCAAGGCCTACATCAGCGGCATCCTCACCCTGGTACTGCTGGCCGTGGGGGTGATGTTCTTCGCCGGCGGCGTGGGCGACTGGCGAGCCCTGGCCAACATCAACGACCCGCTGCCCCAGGCGATGAAAATCGTGGTGGGCGAAGGTTCGGGCTGGCTGCACATGCTGGTGTGGATCGGCCTGTTCGGCCTGGTCGCCAGTTTCCACGGCATCATCCTTGGCTATTCGCGCCAATGCTTTGCCCTCGCCCGCGCGGGCTACCTGCCTCGTGGCCTGGCCAAGCTGTCGCGCTTCCAGACCCCGCACCGGGCCATCATCGCCGGCGGGGTGGTCGGCATCGCCGCCATCTACAGCGACGGCCTGATCAACCTGGGCGGCATGAGCCTGACCGCTGCGATGATCACCATGGCCGTGTTCGGCGCCATCGTCATGTACATCATGAGCATGCTCAGCCTGTTCAAGCTGCGCCGCAGCGAACCTGACCTGGAGCGCAGTTTTCGCGCCCCCGGCTACCCCATCGTGCCGGGCATCGCCCTGGTGCTGGCGGTGGTCTGCCTGGTCGCCATGGCCTGGTTCAACGCGCTGATCGGGCTGATTTTCCTGGCCTTAATGGTTGTGGGCTTCCTGTACTTCCTGATGACCGGCGCGGCCCGCGCCAGCGCCCCGGCGGACGCCATGCTCACGGGCCTGTAGTCTAGGCCCTATAATGGAACCACTGCCGAGCGCTTGGGCTCCAACGGAGTACAAGCCCCGTCTTTCGCCGCCAGCCTGGCGGCGAGCTCGGCGCTCAAGGAGAAGTGGCCATGCCGTGGTATGCCTGGTTGATTCTGGTGGTCGCGATCGGCTCGATCGTCGGCGGCCTGATGATGTTGCGTGACAGCGCCGACAAGGTGGAGCTCACCGATGAACAGCGGCGCAAAGTGGCGCAGCGCAATGCCGAGGCGGATGCCCGGGATGCGCAAAACCGCTGATGAACGGCGCCCCGGTCCTGCGGTGAACAGCGGCATGGGTCTGGTGGCTGTCTATCTGTTAGAATTATACCCACCATTCCATGAGCCATGAGGGAGGGTATCGCTCGTGCGTTACTCCGCAGACCATAAAGCCCAGACCCACGACCGTATCGTCAAGGAAGCCGCTGCGCGCTTTCGCCGTGATGGCATCGCTGCCACCGGCCTGCAGCCCCTGATGAAAGCACTGGGCCTGACCCATGGCGGCTTCTATGCGCACTTCAAGTCCAAGGATGAGTTAGTGGAGACCGCGCTGCAGGCGGCAACCGACGAATTGACCGAGGTGTGCGAGAAGGCCTTCGCCAAGCACAACCCCCTGCACAGCTTCATCGACACCTACCTGAGCCCCGCCCACCGCGACGCCCCCGAGCGTGGCTGCCCGCTGCCGACCATGGCAGCGGAACTGGGGCAACGGGGCCAGGCCAGCGCGGTCACCGACCGCGGGGTGCAAGACCGCCTCGCGCGCATTGCCGCGACGCTGAACGCCGCCGACGCCGATGAGCAAAGCGTGGTCATGCTGTCGACGCTGGTCGGGGCGCTGATGCTGTCGCGCAGTGTCGAAGACCCACAGCTGTCACTGCGCATCCTCGACACCGCACGCCAGGCACTCAAGCAACAGGCCGACGAAGCCTGCTGAGCGTCTTCACGTCCAGCGCTTGAACAGTACGCTGGCGTTCACCCCGCCAAAGCCGAAGCCGTTGGACAGGGCGTACTCGATGTCCATCTTGCGCGACTGGCCACTGACGATGTCCAGGCCTTCGGCGAGCTCGTCCGGGTGTTCCAGGTTCAAGGTGGCTGGAGCGATCTGATCGCGCAGGGCCAACAAGGTGAAGATTGCCTCGATGCCACCCGCCGCACCCAGCAAGTGGCCGGTGGCCGATTTGGTCGAAGTGATGGCCGGCCCCTGCCCGGTGCCGAACAATGAGCGGATAGCCGCCAATTCACCCTTGTCACCCACCGGCGTCGATGTGGCGTGGGCATTGAGGTGCTGCACCTGCGCCGGCTCCACGCCAGCCTGGGCCAACGCCTGGGTCATGGCCCGGCGAGCGCCGCTGCCGTCCTCGGGCCCTGCGGTCAGATGATAGGCATCGGCGCTGGTGCCATAGCCCACCAGTTCTGCCAGCGGGGTGGCGCCCCGTGCCAAGGCGTGGTCCAGGGCCTCGATCACCAGTACACCGGCACCTTCACCCATGACAAAACCATCCCGGTCACGGTCGAAGGGCCGAGACGCCCGGCTCGGGGTATCGTTGAACCCGGTGGACAGGGCGCGCGCGGCGGCAAAACCGCCCAGGCTCACCCGGTCGATCGCCGCTTCGGCCCCACCGCATAACGCGATATCCGCTTCACCGGCGCGAATCAGCCGCGCCGCGTCACCGATGGCCTGCACCCCAGCGGCACAGGCCGTGACCGGTGCGCCCAATGGTCCCTTGAAGCCGTGCTGGATCGAGACATGCCCGGCCGCCAGGTTCACCAGGAACGCGGGAATGGTGAACGGCGACAATTTGCGCGGGCCCCGGCTGTCGGTAGTACGCACCGCATCGACGATGGTGCCAAAGCCGCCGATGCCGGAACCAATCACGGTGGCGGTGCGCTCACGCTCCGCTTCCTCCGTCGGTGCCCACCCGGCCTGGGCCAAGGCTTCACGGGCAGCGCCCAGGGCGAACAGGATGAAGCGGTCCATCTTTTTTTGTTCCTTGGGTGGCGCGGCGGTATCCGGATCGAAGCCCGCCTCCGGGTCTTCAGCCAGCGTAAGCACCCTGCCACCGATGCGCGCTGGCAAATCGGCGATCACGGCCTCGGGCAGCTGGCGCAGGCCGGACTGACCGTCCAGCAGGCGGCGCCACACAGCTTCCACGCCGGTACCAAGGGGGGAAACCAGGCCCATGCCGGTGATGACAATTCTTCGGTTATTCATAGGGAATCTGCGTGTGAGGGAAGGGAAAGATTAAGATTATAACCATAATCCAATGTCTTTATATTAAGACCATCATTAAAGGAATTCAATGGACCCTGCTTCGCTCATGGCGCCGTGATGGCAAATTATGCGGCGAAGCGCTTCAACAACCATTACAGTCCACGCGGCGCCACTAGCCGGTGCCCGTTGCCTGTGCAGAGCGACACGGGGTTATATGGACATTCGATGATCAGGGTCCTGCACTTCTACAAAACCTACTACCCCGACAGCCTTGGCGGCGCCGAACAGGCTTGGTGGTACGCCCCGCGGCCCCACCACGCCGTCGTGGAGGCCATGCGAACGCTCTGGGATGACCAGCAACTGTGCGCGACCTTCGGCCGCAATGCCCGCGCCCTTACGCACTTTTCAGTGGAAAAGATGACCGCCGCCTGCGCTCTTGCCTATCGGGACTGCATCGAGATGCACGGGCACGGCACGGCTGCCGTGGTTGGGGCGGCGAACCGACAGGGGTAAGGAGTGGAGGAACGGGGTGCTTGATGCAGCAGTACTGCCATACGCGGTGGTGAGGCAGCGTCGAGATGGCAGCATTGAGGTGATCGATTGAAAAGGCCGACTCATGAAGTCGGCCCCTGACCCGCTTGCTTACTCCAGCGACAGGCGCTCGTGGTTCTTGTCCAGCAATGACTTGCCGATCCCCTTCACCTCCAGCAATTCATCGACCGAGTTGAACGGGCCGTTGGTTTCGCGGTGGGCAACGATGGCCTGGGCCTTGGCCAGGCCGATGCCGGCGAGTTCGCGCTGCAGGGTTTCGGCGTCGGCCTTGTTCAGGTTGACCTTGTCACCCTGCACCATCACCACAGGCGCGGCGGGCTGAGCGGTGGCTGGCGGGGCCGCGTTGGCGGCGATGGAGGCGCTGGCGAGGATGACGAACAGCAGGGACGCGAGAGACGGTATACGCATTGGGAAGCTCCATGACATCAAAGGGTTCAAGGGCGGCTTTCCTGAGCCGCCTCTTCAACCTAGCTGCCGGGGGAACATTGTCCAATGGGGTTGAGTGAGCAAATGTGTATCACGACTCCGAGCGTTGCTGCTGGTAGATCCAGTCGACGATTTCGCCCTCCGGGGTGTAGCCACTGACAGTGTCGCGCAGCAACTGGCGCACAGTGCCGTAATCATCGCCCTCAACCGCCGCCAGCAGGGCCACGAAGCGCTCCTTGAGCAGGTCCCAATGCAGGAAGTCTTCGTTTGCGCTCATGATCATGGGGTGTCGAGTCATCGATACGTTGTCCCCGATCAGCAATTCCTCGTAAAGCTTTTCCCCCGGCCGCAGGCCAGTGAACTGAATGGCAATATCGCCCTGAGGATTCTTTTCCGAACGGATGCTCAGGCCCGACAGGTGAATCATCTTCTCGGCCAGTTCCGCGATACGCACTGGCTCCCCCATGTCGAGGACAAACACATCCCCGCCCTGCCCCATCGAGCCGGCCTGGATCACCAGTTGCGCCGCTTCGGGGATGGTCATGAAATAGCGAGTGATCTTGGGGTGGGTCACCGTCAGCGGCCCACCGGACTTGATCTGCTTGTGAAACAACGGAATAACCGACCCCGAAGACCCCAGCACATTGCCGAAGCGCACCATGGTGAAACGCGTCTTGTTGACCCGCGCCACATTGCTCGGGTCGCCATAGAGAACAGGAGCAACCTCCCGGCTCAGGGCCTGGAGCGTCATCTCCGCCAAACGCTTGGTGCTACCCATCACGTTGGTGGGGCGCACCGCCTTGTCGGTCGAAATCAGGACGAAATTCGCTACCCCTGCCTGTAATGCCGCCTGGGCTGTATTCAGCGTACCAATGACATTGTTGAGCACCCCTTCGGCAATGTTGTGCTCCACCATGGGCACGTGCTTGTAGGCTGCGGCGTGGTAGACCGTATTGATGCCCCAGGTCTTCATCACGTCCAGCAGTTTGTGGGGGTGGCGTACCGAGCCCAGTATGGGTAGCAGCTTGACGCTCAGCGATTCGCGCTCCAGCCGCTGTTCCAGTTCAGTGACGATGCTGTAAAGGTTGAACTCGCTGTGCTCGAACAAGACCAGCACAGTGGGCCTGAGCGAAATGATCTGGCGGCATAGTTCGGAGCCGATCGAACCGCCGGCGCCCGTGACCATCACCGCCTGATGGCTGATGCAGTGCGCCAGCAGGTCGGCTTGAGCCGGAACGGCGTCGCGCCCCAGAAGGTCGGCGATATCGACCTCCTGGATATCATCGACCTTGACCCTGCCACTGGCCAGGTCGGTGAAATTGGGCACACTGCGCACGTGCAACGGAAAACTTTCCAGAAAGCTGAGAATCTCCCGGCGGCGGGCGCGTGTCGTGGAGGGCAGCGCAAGCAGCAACTCCTGGGCGCCGGTGACATCGATCATCTGCTGGATATGTTTGGGTTTGAACACCTGAAGGCCGGAGATAACCCTATCGGCAATATCAGCATCATCGTCGATGAACGCCACGGGGCGCATCGAGCGCCCCATTCGCAACGCAGCGACCAGTTGGTTACCGGCGACACCGGCTCCGTAGATCGCGACTTTGGTCAGCCCTTCGTCGCGGCTATTGTTATTGCGAAAAGGAACATAGTTGACGGAGGTAAACCAATCGCCCATGAAATACTGCCGCATGGCCAAGCGCAAGCCACCAATGATGACGAGGCTCAACCACCAGTAGTTGAAGATGATGGACCTGGGCACCACGGCATTATGATTACTGTACCAGTAGACCACGACCGCAAGAATAAGCGACGACAGACTGACGGCCTTGACGATCGCCACCAGCGCATCGTTCCCGAAGTACCGCATCACCGCCCGGTACATGCCAAACCGTATGAACAGTGGAATGGCAATGAGGGGCGCACAGATAAACAGCCAGAAGTGGACTTTGATGGGGTTGTACATATCCTCGATTCCGAGGCGAACCATGAAGGCCAACCACAGGGAACCCCACACCAGGCCGACATCGGCCCCTACCTGTATCAAGCGCTTGTGCCGCCTGGGCAACGCCAACAGGAACGTCCTTAGCTTATCCATAAAATTGACCCAATGGCCCGGTACTCCAAGATCCCGCGTTGAAGCCTTGATTATGCAGAAATATCCAAATGCGGGGGTAGCGTTTTATCCACGCTGGCTGACGAAAATGTGCAAGCACCCCCCCCTCCCCCCCGAGACACCGGGCGCAGAGGCACTGGCATGGCCCCGAAGCCACCCGACCGATTGTATCCCGCGTGTAGGAGAAGTCGCTTTGGGCTGTACGAAACTAGATGTCAGAATGCTACACTCGGGGCCACCGCGTCCGCTGCCCTGAAGAACTCTACCAATGCCTACGCAAAACATGCACGCAAGAAAGCTGGTTTCGATTGTCGTTCCATTCTTCAATGAAGGGGAAAACGTTAAAACCTTCCACACTTCAATAAGCAGTGTTCTGGAAAAACTGTCTGACTTTGAATTCGAGATAGTGTGCATCGACGACGGCAGCCGCGATAACACACTGGAGCATCTGGTCAGCATCGCTGCTGTAGACAGCCGATACAAGGTACTGGAACTTTCTCGCAACTATGGCAAGGAAGCGGCCTTGACGGCAGGCATCGACCACGCGCGCGGGGATGCCGTGATCCCCATCGATGCCGACCTGCAGGACCCACCCGAGCTCATTGGGCCGATGCTGGCCGAATGGGTAAAAGGCTATGAAGTAGTGCTGGCAAGGCGTGTCGACCGGTCCTCCGACTCCTACTTGAAGCGAAAAACAGCTGAACTCTTCTACAAGTTCCACAACCAGCTGTCCCACGTCAAGATCCCGGAAAACGTCGGTGACTTCCGGCTGATGGACAGGCAGGTGGTGGAGGCGGTCAAGCTGCTGCCCGAACAGCAACGATTCATGAAAGGCATCTTCGCGTGGGTCGGGTACAAGACCACTACCCTGGACTACGTAAGAAACGCGCGAACCGCCGGCGACTCGAAGTTTTCCGGCTGGAAGCTGTGGAACTTTGCACTCGAAGGCATCACCAGCTTCAGCTCCGCACCGTTGAAGCTGTGGACCTACATAGGCGGTATCGGCGCGACACTTTCGCTGATCTACGCCGCCTATATCGTTCTGCGAACCCTGATCCACGGCGTCGACCTGCCGGGCTACGCCTCCATTCTGGTGGCCGTTCTCTTTGTAGGCAGCCTGCAATTGATGAGCATCGGCATGCTGGGCGAATACGTGGGCCGTACGTACATAGAGTCGAAAAAGCGACCGATCTACCTCATCCGCAACACCTACTCCACAAAAGAAAACTAAAACCAGAACCAACACCAGGGCATGTACATTGATGAATCGTGAAAACGCGGATGCCGGGCATCCGCACGAGTTAATAAAGGAAAACTCGGGATACGCCTTTTCAGACACACTGAAAACGCTGGTCGCACTAGGTGTTCTGGTGCTGATCGGCGCCCTCATTGTGATGCACAAGGCACCTTTTTCATTTGGGAATGGAGACCATGCCCTGTTCCACGCCTTTGGGCACTGGATCAACCAGGGTGAGGTGTTCACCAGGGATTTCATTCACTTCAGAACCCCCGGCCCTTACTATTACTACGCGCTGGTGCAACATCTCTTTGGGGAAACCCAACTTTCCACCAGCATGGCACTGCTCTCCGAAGCCCATATTGGGCAGGTCATCGCCTCGTTCGTCATGGCGCTTGCCGTGTCGAAAGCATTCTGGAAGCGCAGCTCACTGCCGCTGGCCTTCTGCATCGGTGCATTGTTTCTGGCCCTGCCTGCCATTTATCAATTAAGGACTGCGATCCCGGCCCTGGCACTGGCTACCTATGTGTATTACCTGCTGGCTCCCCGGAAAAGCCCTACTTACCTGGTCGTGACCGGTGCACTGCTCGGTCTGTCGTTCTGGTTCGGCCAGGAAGTCTCGCTGTTTCTGATCATCTCCATTGGCGCGGCGGAGATTTCGTTTCATCGTGAAAAAACCGTCAAGCTGTACCTGGAACGCATCGCAGCACTGGCCGTCGGCATCGCCGCAACATTGTTGCCGGTACTCTTCTACTTCTACGCCGAAGGCGTAAGCCTGCAAGAGTTCTTTTACAACACCTTGTATTATGCGTTCTTCATTCAGCCCAAGGGGATGGACAGCCCATTCCCGGACTTGCACGCTGACACCCTGATATTTTATGCCTGGATCTGGGTCTACATCGCCTGCGCCTTTGTGTTCGCGATCAAGAAGCAGCTCGCCAACCCCGTCGCCATCGTAGTGTTCAGCTATATTGGCCTCAGAATGATTTCGATGCTGGGCCGCTCTGACTTTCTCCATTTGCTGTTTTCAATATCAGAGCTGTTTGTCCTCATTCCGATTACCCTCGGCCTGCTTCTCACCAAGGGACAGCCCCTGTCCACCAAGGCGCTGGTGCAAGGCATTGTCAGCGCCCTGTTGCTCGGGCTGATCTTCCTGGTTGGCATCAACGGTAAATCCAGCGCATTGCTGGCAATCCCTTTCCTGCTGATCGCCTACAGCTATTCCGACCGAGTGCTAGCAGTCTTCACGGCTCCCGGCGGGTCGCCGCACCCCTTGGCAGGCCTGTTCGCGACAGCGCTTGGAACAGCGGCGGTAGTGGTGCTGACACTGCCTTACTCCGTCGATAATGTCAGGGGCACCATCGGAACATTCAAGGCGACCCCGTCGAGCGTGGTCCTTGGTACCCAGGTACCTGCGGAGCGGAAAAAGGAAGTCGACGAAGTCCAGGCAATCATCCGCCGCGAGAAGGCCGACAATATCTTCAGTTACCCGATCAGGACTGAGTATTACGCGTTGGTACCGAAACACGGGACACGTTTCGTCGAGTTCGCACCCCAGACCACACCCGATGATGTGCGCGGCGCCATCGCCGATCTGAAGGCGTCCCGCCCCAAGCTGGTATTCCGCGATCTGGACCAAGTGTCGTTCCTGTCTCCGATTCTCCATGACTTGTCCGACTACGTAATGTCGAACTACACCCCCATCACGATCATCGAGGGTTATAGCCACCTGGAAGTGCTGGAGTTGAAAAGCGCTCCCACTACCATCAAGCGGTTGTTCGACAACGTGTACACGCTGAACACTGACCACGCCCATGTCACGGCGGGTACCCGCACCTACGCTGACGGCCACACCGTCCTCGTCATTGCGACAAACAGTGGGCAAGGCGTCTTCAAGCTTGAGCGTGAAAGCGCTCAATACGTAGAGGCGAAAATCTACCCAGAGCCAGGCGCCGGGACCTCCGGTATCGTCACTGCCACCCTGGACGGCAACACGATCAAGCAGCAAGTAACAACCGCGGACGGAACGGTATTTATTCCGCTTCCCGCTGGTAGTGGTCAGGTCACCGTCACCCTGGAAAGTGCAGAACCCGGAAGATCGGTACTGTGGGAAGATCCCAAAATCGTCACCGAGAAAAACTGATACGCACTGACGGGTGAGACATGTTTGGACTTTTGTTTTTGAAATTCGCAGGAGCGGGCCTGATCGGGACAGGGGTCCACTACATCACCCTGATCTCGCTGGTCCAGATCGCAGGGGCTGGGCCGGTAACGGGGTCACTCACCGGGGCAATCGCAGGTGCGATCATCAACTACCTGCTCGCCTACCACTACGTGTTCGCCAGCGATAAGAAACACAGTGAGACCGCAAGCAAATATGGGGTGATCGCTACAGGCGCAATCATATTGAATACAGCGTGCATGTACGCCTTCGTGCATTGGCTGTCGCTCAACTACCTGGCTAGCCAGGTATTGACGTCAGCTCTTTCACTCGGCTACAGCTATGCTGCGAATTCGGTCTGGACGTTCAGAAAGGCATGACGTGAAGAATAAGACATTGCGCGGTTCATCCGAGCGCGCAATGTTTTATTGTCTATGGAAGGAGTATCGCAAAGCGGCAGGTGGGTAGTTTACCTTTGCCGCTCTGCTCCACCGAGGCGGGGTGCGTTTTGGGTGCTTTCAGACAAGGAAGTAGCAACAAGAAAAAAATCAACAATCCCTGTACATCGAACCTCTATATAAATCCCGCCGCACTGACGCACTGACGGCTCAATGACTCAGAGCCCAGACGCCTTGATCCAATCAAAGGTATTCCTGATACCTTCATCAAACGAGATTTTCGGCGCCCAGCCTAAATCCCTGGAAGCCCGGCTGACATCCAGTACGCTCACCGGAACGTCCATATTCCTTCCAGGAAGGTAGTTGACATCGATACTCGAGCCGACAACCGCCTCCAACGAAGCGATGATTTCCTTGATACTGATTCCGCGACCGGAACCAATATTGAAGATCTTTTCCTTGTAGGAATTGAACAGTGCCAACTCGATCGCATTAACCACGTCATCAATGTAGACGTAGTCCCTGACAACCGAGCCATCCCCCCAGACATCAATAGGCTCATCATGGATGATGTGACGGAAGAACGCAGCAATAACGCCCTGGTTTTTCTTGTTGGTCTGATAAGGACCGTAAGGGTTTGCCACCCTTAGCACACAATAATCGAGACCATAAAGATGGTGGTACAGCGACAAATACTTTTCTATCGTGAGCTTGCTGACGCCATATGCGGTGATGGGGTCATTAGGTGCACTTTCAGGTGTCGGCACCACGGAAGGTACCCCGTAGACGGTCCCCCCCGACGAAATGAAGATGACCTTCTTCACTCCTGAGTTGACGCAGGCATCAAGCAAGTTCAGCGTTGATACCACGTTGGCCTCGAGGTCCGCGACCCTGTTCACGTTCGCACTGGCCGGCGTGGTTGCGTTGACCAGATGGATGACCGTGTCACAGTCGGCAATGGCGTTGGAGACCTGATTGACATCCGAAAAATCACCTTCAATCCAGCGGCACTGTTTGAATGCCCCCGGATAAAGAGGATTTCTGCCAAACGCTTTCAGGTTCGGCATCTTCGAACCAAGCACCTCGCACAACCGGGAACCGATAAAGCCACTGGCCCCCAGGATGATACAGCGCTTATTGAGAGGCATGTGCTTGCTCCAACCTCAATGACGAGGTGCTGATATGCAACAGCGCATCACTTAGTTTTTGAGCTTCCGCTTCCCAACTGGAATGATTGGCGACCTTGATACCTTCCTCGCGAATCGCCGAGTGCAGTTTCGGGTTGGTGAGCAACTCGCAGATACCGTCGGCAAGGTCTTCCACGATAGGACGCTTCAGTACGGCGTTACTTTCATTCAACAGCCACTCCGTGCACGGATGCTTGTTACTGACCACCGGTACACCACAGGCCATCAGCTCCAACGGCAACAGCGACAGGTTGGTAAAGGACAAGACCAAAGCGACGTCGCACTGATTATAGAGATCAGGCAACTCTGCAACGTTCAAGGTGCCGGCATTCAGATGCTCGAACGGGATTTCGTAGTTTGAAACATCCCATCCCGCGAAGATCACCTTCACGTTCGGCAGGCGCTTGACAACTTCGTGCAAGGTCAGCAAGCCGAGTTCGAAAGCCCGTCGCTGGGTAGGCGGCCTGGCATAGAAAAAGACGCGCTTGATCTCAGGCTCCCGACGTGGCATCAGGCGATACAGCTCACGCTCGTAAGAGAAACTGACGGGGAACGTTTCAGCACCGTACTCTTGCGACAACTTATCGGACAACCAGGTACCGGCCGTGATCGCAGTAAAACCAAACGAATAGGTGGCTTCCGCCATGGCAGACTCGGAACCCACGGCGTAAAAGTAGGGTTCAAAATCCTGGACGAAATAACACTTGTGCCGGGTGCCTTGAAAATTCTTCACATAGTAGGCGGTCTGCCAGGAAGTGGCGACCGAGTACTCGGCATCCGGGATCCCTTCGATGCCATCGTACACCTCGGCCTTGAGCGGGAAGAACCATTCGGAAATCTGTGCTTTGGCCTCGGCGACGTTATACGGCGAGTGCCCGCCGACAATGATCACACGGCATTCAAACCCGAGCTTTTCGAGCAAAAACATGAATCGAAAAATATTCAGGTGGCCGCCCGACCCACGCCCGTAAGGCGGGATGAACCAGTTTAGGGTTCGTGGGGACGTTGCCTTCGCAGGCGGCTTGCCAAACGGCTTGTCGAGCACGAAATCGTAAAAACCCAGCACATCGGTTTTTCTGAAAATCGCTACAGACGATGTATTAACAGTGGAGCTGACCTTTCTTGTCAAAGACAGCAGCCCATGCGCTTTGTAGTAGGATACCGCCTGGCGCCACTTGTAAGAAAGCATCTGAAAATTCATAACATGTTCCTTCACTGCGACTGCGCAAACAATTTTTTGTCCCTAGAGATCTTCGACCTGACGTAGCTCGGAATTCTTTCGCCGCGTGCGCCAAGGTAATGACCGAAAACCCGCATGAAGTTATCAAGCACCGCAAAGGCCACCACGAATGGCTTGCGTCGTAACAGCCCAATGCTGCGCGAGTAGGAGATATCACGGCGGCTTAGCGCCATGAACGACTCTACCATCGGCTTCAAACCAGGTGAAAGGATATAGCCGAAGAACCTTTTGAATGCATAACTTTCATCAAAGCTTCTCTGGAACCGCTCAAACAGCCCGTAGTCGTGAGAGTGGTAGACAACCGCTTCTTCTGAATACGCCTTGAGAAAACCTGCCTCGATGATCGATTTGGCCCAGGACTGATCTTCAGCAAAATCCACATCCGGGTAGGGTATCTTTTCCCACACCGACCGGCGAAGCAGCGCATTGTTGTCGGAGAAGAAATGGAGGAACTGCTTGTAACCCAGATCGGCTTCGTAACGGGCGCTGTCTTCGAGAAATACCAACGGTGCATCCCGGAAGCCGGAGAAGTGCAACTCAAGCTCTCGCTTGGTAAAGATAGAGGCGTGATCATAGGCGACATGCCGTCCAAATACGCCAGCAATGCGTTCATCTTGCTCGGCCGTCTCAACTAGCGACTTGAGCCAGTTGTCCTTGACGGGCTGAGCATCATGCGTGATGACGGCAACGAACTCACCGGATGATTGTTCAATTGCGTAATTGCGAGACTTCCCATGGCCGAAATCCGAGGGCAGGATTTCAATAAGCTTTACAGGGGGCTTGCTTCTCACAAACTCCAGGGTGCCATCCGTTGAGCCCGAATCTATGACAACGATCTCAAACGGCCAGGGCGTACTCTGAGACAGCACGGAGTTCAAAACAGCCTTGAAAACCGCACCTGGGTTTTTAGTCGGTATGATAACCGAAGCTTTGAATTGAGTCATAATAATCCACCTAAAGACTCCCAATGGTACCAATTACGACGCAATTCAACCACTTTTTTCCTTAAGGGCAGTGATTTGGGCTTCCAAAACCTCGATTAATTTGTCTCGGTAGGTTATCTGCGCAAAGGAGTTTTCCTTCTCGGCCTCATGCAGTCCCCGCAGCTCTTCGATCAGCCTGTCTCGGTACTCCACTTGTTCCACCGCATTCTGCTTCTCAGCGGCGAGCCTGCACCCCAGATCGGCGAGCTGGCTGCGGACGATGGACTCTCGAAAGGATGACTTTGCGTGAGCCCGCTTGTAGATGCTGTCAACGGCTGGAGAAAAGGCGGACGCCGCCCCAGGGGACGAACGGATCAGATCGGTAATGAAATCCAGGATGAGTTGAGTCTTCAGCGCCGTCAGCGGTTGCTTGCGCCCGCCGTCCGCCTCGAAAACACCAACCACTCGTTCGACATTACCTCTCAATAGTGAAAAGTCACTGAACAGAATGCCGTGCCCCTCATTCGAAAAGTATTCGGTGATCTTGTGAGAGTATTTACCCACGTAAGAAAAATTCTTGACCCCGTAGGCGTTGGAAATAATATTTCCGTGCAAACTTGAACCGATGAAGCCATGGCTGGCGGCAATCACCGCAACTTTCTGCTCCAGCGTGATCTCAGGAAACCTTCCCCTGCTGACCAATGGATAGCCGGTAATGTCGGAGAGCTTTTCAAGATAATCCGTGTCTCCCAAGCAACCACCTATCTCGATCAGCACGAACGGCTTGCCCACGCGCTGCTCAATTTCCTTTAGCGTTTGCGCAGCGATGTCGACCGGCTCACAGACATCACCATGCCCCTGAAAGCAGAGATAACCCTGTTCGAATTCAGGCAGCATCGCACGCACCAGATCATCACACTTCGCTTGCGGCAAGAACGACGGAATGGCATGCACGAAATCCGGCACTATCGAGATAGGGACATCAACGCAGGGCTGCAGATAAGCCGCACTTCTGGAATCTCGCAGCGCGATAGCCTTCAGGCGTGAAAAGCTGTTGGTCAAAAACTCGCGAAAGTCCCCTTCCACCTCGTAGGGCAGCCCCGCAGCCAATACCCCCAAGCGCCTGGTACCGCTGACCGTCGGTGAAAGAATCGAGGTGAAGGTCAATGCTGGCGTTTGTTCGCCATAGATGGCGTACAACGAATAATCATCATCGCGCAGCAAGTCGCCGCCCCCTATCAGCACCCAATCAAAAGGCGCGACGGCATCCTCGGCATCCAGCGCGTCAATATTTTTATACTGACACTGATCACTGTAAAAATAGGCACCTTCAGTAGGGCTGAAACAATGATATTCAAGCTGATTTTCCGCCCCATGAATCGACGCAAAAAGACGACTCGTCACCCAGGGAAACAGCAAGTCACCCAGATTATCAAGATCAAATGTACCTACTTGAGCGATTTTCATGTTAGATACTCAAATTCCACGGTTGAGTTCAGGTCGAACAACCCGATTATTGTTTTATCCGCCAGAATCGTCAGCTTCGCTGCCTCATAGCGCCTGTCGAGCGGGGTACTGACACCGTCTACGAAATTGGAAAGCCCCAGTGACAGCGAATACTCGCCCGGGGCCAGACGGAACGTCTGCTTGAAGGTCGCCGTAACGACCGAACCACTCGATTGTCGGCCAATAGGGCTGTTTAAATAATAGCTATTGCCACTGTAGAGCTCGATGCCACGCCGATCTTTTATGTAAAACCCGACGACTGGATTTTCAACCGCTTGAGCGAACTCCAACCTGACTCTGATTTCCACCGCCTCATCATTCTGAATCGCGCCGTCGAGTTTTTCCCCGGCGCTGTCATAGAGCCCGAATTGCGTAATCAGCGCCTGCTGGTTGCCATAACGGTATTCGGCCTCCTGCTCTTGCTGGCGCTCGACCTCATGATTGAGTTCATCGACGAGGTGATGGTTTTCCTCGTCCTGATGCTCGATGACCTGGTTGACACTTTCAGTTTCACTCTCATCATGGGCATTGATTCGAATGTATTCGTTTACCACGACTTTTGGGTCGCCTATCTTCAGCAGTTGGCCTTTATGCAACAGCAACGCTTTATCACACAGCAACTTCACTGAGGTAACATCGTGAGAGACGAACAGCAAGGTCACGCCGTCCTCTTTCAACTTCTTGAGGCGCTCGAAGCATTTTTGCTGAAAAAATACATCGCCGACGGCCAATGCCTCATCGATGATCAGAATTTCCGGCGCACTGTGGATGGCTACCGAAAACGCGAGCCGTATGAACATGCCGCTGGAGTAGGTTTTCACCTGCTGATCAATGTATTCCTCAATTTCCGAGAAATCGATGATCGCCGGTATTCTTTCGTCGATCTCACGTCTGCTCAGGCCAAGGATCGAACCGTTCAGGTAAATGTTTTCCCGCCCGGTGAACTCGGGGTTGAATCCCGCGCCCAGTTCCAGCAGTGCCGCCACGCGACCGTTGCAGGCAATGGAACCTGTAGACGGTGAAAGCGTGCCGCAAATCATCTGAAGCAGTGTCGATTTACCGGACCCATTTCGACCGATAATACCAACGGAGTCACCTTTGTTGACCTGAAAACTGAGAGGGTTCAACGCCCAGAAATCACGGTAGAACTTTTTCTTGCTATTAAAGAAACGACGATAGACAAATTGCTTCAACCTGTCTTCGGGTTTTGCATAGACGTGATAATTCTTGGAAACTTCGTCAACAATGATGGATGGCGTAGGAGCGACATCTTGAGTATTAGAGGACATCTGCAAACCCCTTCCGCGCCTTTTGAAAAACAGAATATCCGATCCAGAAAATGACGATACTGGCAACGATGGAAACACCATAATCCGCCACGTCAAAAAGCTTGCCGTCGACCAGCACCGCGCGCGCCTGCTCGATGATGTTGGTCAGTGGATTGAGGCGTAACCATGGCTGGAACTGCTCAGGCAGCGCGCTGACGGGGTAAAAGATAGGGCTGAGAAACATCAGCACACTGGTCAGGACACCGATCAACTGCCCGATGTCCCTGAGGTACACACCGGCTGCAGCCAGCAGCCAGAGAATACCCGCAGTGGAGAGCAACAACGGGATGAGGACGATCGGGAACAGAATGGCCGTATAAGGGAGAACTTCCTTGAAAAAAAGTTGTGCCAACAGCAAGACGATCGAACTGATAAAAAGTTGAAAGAGCGACACGCCGATAGCCACAAATGGCAGAATTTCGAGAGGGAATACGATTTTCTTCACGTAATTGGCGTTTGATACGATTATTTGCGGCCCTCTGAGCAAGCACTCCGCAAAGAACGTATACACCATCAGCCCCGCAAACAACATAATGGCGAAGTCAGCCTTGTTGGTAGGGACAACGTTGTTCCACCTGGACTTGAACACTTCCGAGAATACAAAAGTATAGACCCCCAACATGAACAAGGGCGTAAAAAACGCCCACCCCAGGCCAATGAAGGACTCTTTGTACTTGACTTGAATCTCCCGCTTAACCATGCCAAGAATCAATTGGCGGTGCCGGCTAAACGATCGTAATATTGCAATCATCTTCTAATCCAGTTATCCAGAAATCCATGCGCCTACCGACGCCTCGTCCATCACCGTGCATTCTATAATTTCCTGGGCATGATGTCCTGATTTCTTCCCCAGGGCGCCCAGTGTCCGATTCATATTTTGTTCAGGAAAATAGCCAGGCCCAGTCCGAGCGTACCGAAAAAAGTCTGCCTATAAATACCCAATCGGCAAAACAGGTAGCATCGCTTTGCCAAGCCTGATTGCCTGGCCTCCACGAAGCCATCAAGCAATACAAGGTTCTCTTGGGTCAACCGCTGCCGATACAGGGCCAGCCCCGTGATGTTATCGTCACTCCACTCTTTCAGAACCCCTTTGAACAGCCTTGCCAGCCGCTCGAATCGGCTGGCGATCGATACATTGGCCCCAATGGCATTCGCCCCGTGCTGCCGGTAGAAAATCATGGGGACGTCATCATAGTGAACCCTCCCCCCTACGCTGGTCACCAGCAGGTAGGACCACCAGTCATGGGCGGCCAGCCGTAACTGGCGGGGCGTAGAGGCCAGCAGTTTGCAGGCTGCCTGGTTGATGATCATCGTATTGCCCGCCGCGATATTCTGTACCAGGGCATTCCTGAAGGAGGGAGCCTTCGAGAACCTCGGCGATAACCCCACAGGGTGCCCTGCCTCATCGGCGATGGTGGTGCGGCCACAATACAACTGGGGGATGCTGGCGTCGCCACCCTCGAAAAAAGCCATGCCCCGGGCAATTTTTTGCGGGTACCAGAAATCATCCTGGTCACAGAAGGCATAAAAATCAGCCTTGCCGCAGGCATGATTCAATACGTGAAGAAAGTTCCTGGTAAATCCTTGACGCGGACCCGAGATAATCTCGAGACGCCCCTCGAACTTGTCCCGGTAATGATGCAGTACCGCCAGGGTCGCGTCATCGGAACCGTCGTCGGAGGCATAGATGACCCACTCCTTGTGAGTTTGCTCACCGATCGAATCCAGCTGGGCAGACAAGTACCTGGCCCCATTGTATGTACACATCAGTATCGCAACTGTTTGCATAAACCCTCACTCAAGACCCTTTATTCGTCAATGAAACTATTTGGTCTCGTCTCCGGCACCAAACCAGTAAGCACCCACGAATAATGGCGTATAAGCCAAGGCCAGAACCGCTGCGCCATTCGCCCCGCCTACCCCCACCCACAGAGCGAGTGGAAACAACCAGAAAATCGTGATACCCGCATAGGCCACCGTCACTACTTTATGACTTCGAAACTGCCTGGATGCGATTTGATAGCAATGACTGCGGTGTGCCTCATACACGCGCTTACCGCGCAAAACCCTCGCCACCAGGGTCCATCCCGAATCAACGATGAACACGCCGGCGAGGATGAGCCAGCAAAAGAAGTAGAGTGTATTTACCGCAGCAGCTTGCAATGAAAAAAGCCCGATAACGAGCCCGAGGAACCCGCTGCCAACGTCACCCATGAAGATCTTTGCCGGCGGAAAATTCAGCACGGCAAAGCCCATCACAGCCGCCGTCAACATGACAGGCATGACGGCCAGTTCGGGGTGGCCGGACCCCATGTAGATAGCGGCCGCCCCGAGACATATACAGATGGCCTCGGCACTTGCCAGCCCATCGATACCGTCCATGAAATTGTACAGGTTGAGCATCCAGGCAAGGTAAAGCGTGGTGACAATGCCTGCCAACCAGGTCGCTTCGACCGTCAGCCCAAGGATGTCGACGACCGGAATATGAAAGCCCCAATATACCGCCCAACCAGCGGCGACCAGATGACTCAACATTCGCCACTTGGCAGGCACATGGCCACGATCGTCAGCGAAGCCGACCACCCCGGCCAAACCTCCTGCCCCGAGGTAGCCAATAGCTTGATCAAGCGTCAACAGGCCATGCAAGCAACACACGGGCACCAGAAGCAAAAATATCAAAAAGAATGAAATGCCCCCTCCCCGCGGGGTTGGCAAGGCGTGCGACGAGCGGTTGTTCGGTATGTCCACCAACTTTAAAACAGAGGCATTGAAGCGGACCCAACGCGCGATGCAGTACGACAAGACCATCACCAGCACGGCCCAACCTGAAACAATCATTTAGCGTGTTCCTTGAAAGCCTGGACCGTGGTGTAAAGACCGAACTCATAGCGATGGGGAGGCGCCCAACCCAACCGCTCTGCGTTCTTTTGTACATCCACCTGCAGCGACCCTGTCAATCTGGCAAGGGAAGAAAATCTGCCGGCCATGACCTTCAGGACAAAGGACGGCACAGGGAATGCAAATAGCCGAACATTGAACGCCTTTGCCAGCGCACTCAAGAGTTCGACGGTAGACAGGTCCTCGCCGTCGCTCACCAGAAAAGCTTCATTTTCAGCGTTGGGATTGCCCAGGCAGGTCACAACGAGATCGGCCAGATTTTCGACGAACACCAGGCTTCTCTTATTCTTGATAGCGGCAACCGGCATGGGCACTCGCAGCGACACGGCGTGCATCATTCGTTGGAAATTCGCGCGCACGCCCGGCCCATAAACCAATGGGGGCCGGATGATCGTGATGACCATATCCGTGGTTCTGGAAAGTTCTTTCAACTGAACTTCCGCATCCACCTTGGATTGAGCGTACGCGTCCTTCGGCGCATAGGGGGCCTGCGCATCGAAAGGCTTACCCAGTGGAGTCGATTCCCCGTGCACCTTCACCGAACTCAGGTAAATGAACTGCCTGACTCCGCTCGCTGCAGCGGCCCTTGCCAGCAATAGCGTGCCGTCTACATTAAGGCGTGAAAACTCGGCCTGATCACAATCGTGCTGGCGCATCACGTGTACACGAGCCGCGCAATGCACCACGGTGTCGATGTCCTCCATCCGCGGCAGGTGCTCCGCCTCTGCCAGCACGAATGCCCGAGCCTCGAGCCCGCCACTCCATTGCTGGGGGGATCTCACCGCTGCAATCGGCTCCAGGCCATCCTGTACCGCCAGCCGGGACAGCACATGACCGCCTACCAGCCCCGTTGCACCGGTGACCAACACCTTTCGAACGCTCATCGTGGCCTCCGAGTGAAGGCGCAATAGATGCAAACAAGCAGAAGAAATAATTTGTCTCGCATACGCCGCCTGCAACGAGTGAAATTCAATGCAATAAAAAGATACTCACGAAAACCGGGCGTCGCTTGTTTCTTCAGCAGGCCCATCTCCTGCTGACCGAAGAGGCGAATCATCAGAAATACTTGAGCAAACCACCAGCCAGCACTGATTTTTCGAAACCGGGCATATAAAGAAGCCAGTCCAACATTGGCGCCCACCACGTTTTCAGCATGCTGCCGATAGCGCATGGAGGTAACAGGGTCGATGTACCAGGTAAACCCTCTGCTCCGGGCAAATGCGTAGAGACACCAGTCATGCAGCGACACCTGCTGCACCTCGTCTTCATGGGCCAGCAGCAAATTCCTGAACGCCGTCGCAAGGCCTTTGCTGAATACATAAGTACAGCCTGGCCCTGCGGCTTCAAAATAATGGTCCCACTTGACTTGAGGCTGTGCCTTATCAATGAGTGCTTCTCGCCCATCAGCCCAGAAGGCCGTCACGTTACTGGAGTACGCCTGAACGCCCTTGCTATCCAGCGCTTGAACAGCGCGATGCAGCTTGAGGTCGTCCCAGATATCATCCTGGTCAGAGAGCGCAACGTAATCAAAGCCATCGAGCGTTACGTCCCGAAAGAGCCTGAAAAAGTTCTGCGAGGCGCTGCCGAGTGAAACAGCGGGCAACAGGGTGAGATTCGCATGATGTTGCGCATACACACGACACCACTCGAAAGTTTCATCTGTGGAACTGTCCACGCTCACGAAGATACTGACATCCACGTGAGCCTGGGCCTGGATGGAGGCAACCTGAGCTTCGATCCAGGGATACCCATTATGCGCGGCCAATAACACGGCGATTGTCGGCCCGGCACTGGACTTGAGAGCGCCCTGCTCCCTACCGACCATGACTGGCCGCCGTATGAGCGCTAGCCAAGCCACGAACAAACCCACTACCAGGAATCGAATTTGTCATGTAACCATCAAGACCTAAAAAAAACACGGGGAACAGGGGCGACAGCGGGGTCTTTGGCAAGAGAGACATCGGTCGGTATCGGGTGACGCTTGCCCGCAGGTGGCTGGAAATACTACCGTCATCGGCCTGGAAGCCGGTACTGACGCGCTTATTCTATAGAACGCCCTGACCGCTTCGACAGGTAAATATGGACTGAATATTTCGACCGCGCCTTCGCGAGAGGCTGAACACCCGCGGGTTGGACGCTCGTTCGGCGAAAACGTTTCACACCGTTGGAATCAATAGCCAACCCTCTTCTGGGTCGCTGCCCATGAAGCGGCATAGCCTGCTGCAGCGAATGCTAAATACGCTTGTGGCGATACCTGCCGCGCCACAGAAGCACAACAGCAAGGGCTGGACCGATGAGGGCTCCGATCAGAAGCGCAGCCACCATCAACACCGAAACCGGAATATTGGGAAGGTTGTAGCCAAGGAAAACCAGAGAAACCGGCGACTGGTTCTCGAGCGTAAAAATCAGGACGACTGCTACCACCGCCAGCACCAGCAGTGCCAGCACCAGTTTTTTCAATTTATGCACCATTCGCTCCAAGCTTGTCAGGCACGCACCTGTTCTTCTTCCTCATTCACGCGATCTCTCAGCTCTTTCCCCGGCTTGAAATGCGGCACAAACTTCCCATCCAAGCTGACCGACTGCCCGGTCTTCGGGTTACGCCCCACCCGCGGCGCGCGGTAGTGCAACGAAAAGCTGCCAAAGCCGCGGATCTCGATCCGGTCCCCGGTTGCCAGGCACTGGGACATCTGTTCAAGCATGGTCTTGATGGCCAGTTCCACATCCTTGGATGAGAGCAAGCCTTGATGGGTGACAATACGGTCAATCAGTTCAGACTTCGTCATATTTTTCCCTTCTTTATCAAGAAGCTAGACAATCGCTTCAAAGGTTTTAGCATGGCTGGAGGGATTTGAACAGCCCGCATATTGACTTGTTGCAAACCTTTACGGTAGATGCACCCGCGCCGACGACACTCCGAGCCTCATGACTGCTTGCATTTCACCACCAGGCTGCGACTCGATACCCCTGCAGGATTGATACCAAAGGGATAGTCCGGCGTGTCATCCGTCAAATCAGTGCTCTTGGCCAGTACGCTATAACCGCGCGCACCGCACGCCTGCTCCGCCTTCTCATAGCACTTGTCCCACGAAGACGTGATGCCTGAGCAATTGATATGCAGCGTGGCCACCCCCTTTACTTCATGGGATGACATCGTGGCCGCGCACCCCGACAACACCATGAGCGCAGTCATCAGCAACGTTCCTTTCATTCCCGGTTCCTTGTGTCGCCCCCAAAACGCGCACCACTCACTGGCTGTGGTGTCCGCACGCCCTGTTTTAGGTAGACAACTGATTTCACTGGAGATTCTTTCTGCAAAAGGATTTCTTGCAGACGGCTAGGGTGACGCCCCGCGATGACCGTTTAATGTAGCCACGCTGAGAAGTTTCGCTCATCGCAGGCCAGGAGAGCGCCTGCAACAGCCAAGGCACCCCATGGAGGCGCCTTGGCACGGCCAGTCAGACCGGCGTCACACTTTTGGCCTGAGGACCCTTCGGCCCATTGGCGTCGATATCAAACGTGACGGCCTGGTTCTCAACCAGCGACTTGAAGCCATCGACCTTGATTTCCTTGAAATGCACAAACACGTCCGGCCCACCACCATCGACCGTGATGAACCCGAAGCCCTTTTCATTGTTGAACCATTTAACTTTACCGGTAGCCATATGCTGTTCCTTGGAGGTGTCGGGCAAGCCACCGGCTTACTCCGCGACCTCGATATTGATTGCGTAAAGCCTGCCGTCCGGGCCCTCCTGGACCTCGTAGGTGACGGCCTGCCCTGGGATAAAAGTGGGACCACCTTCCACGCTGGATTTGACCCTGAAAAAGACTTCACGGCCATCGGCGTCATTAGTGATGTACCCGATACCCGCCCTGGAAGAATCGAGCGGTCCATCCGCGTGCGCTTCCATGGCGACCTACTCGATTTCCACGTCGATAGCCTGTTCGCCCTTGGGGGTGCGCTCGACGTTGAAGGTGACTTTCTGGCCCTCGGCCAGGCTCTTGAAGCCAGGCGCCTTGATGGCCTTGTAATGGACGAACAGGTCCTTTCCGCTCTCGGATGAGATAAAGCCGAACCCCTTGTCGTTGTTGAACCACTTGACGGTGCCTGTCGGCATGGAACGATCTCCTTGAAAAACCAGATATGCAGATTGCAGGAATCTGCGTGCATCCTGCGGGAACATGAGTGGATCCGGACAGGTACAGGAGATAGTGCGCGAGGGTGTGCAGAGGATCAACGAAGGGATTGTTTCAAAAATGGACGGTGTGGGAGGCGTTGACGGACGGCGTGATATGCGGTGATGGAGGGTGTAGGAAAGAAGATAACAGCGCGGAAGGAACAGCAAATCGCAGGCATGAAAAAGGGCGACCGAAGCCGCCCTTTTTCTTAATGGTCAGTCAGAACTCAGTTCTGCTTTTCCATTTGAGCACGCAGCAGGTCACCCAGGGTGGTTGGACCGGTTGCGATGTCCGAAGCAGCTGGCTTGTCGCGCAGGCTCTGGATTGCTTCTTTCTCGTCTTCAACGTCTTTCGACTTGATGGACAAGTTGATCACGCGCGACTTGCGGTCAACGCTGATGATCTTGGCTTCGACTTCTTCGCCTTCCTTCAGAACGTTACGCGCGTCTTCAACGCGGTCACGGCTGATTTCGGAAGCTTTCAGAGTGGCTTCGATGTCGTCGGCCAGGGTGATGATGGCGCCTTTGGCATCAACTTCTTTAACGATACCGCGAACGATAGCGCCTTTGTCGTTGACAGCAACGTAGTTGGAGAACGGATCGCTTTCCAGTTGCTTGATGCCCAGGGAGATACGCTCACGCTCTGGATCAACCGACAGGATCACGGTGTTCAGCTCATCGCCTTTCTTGTAGCGGCGTACTGCTTCTTCGCCAGCTTCGTTCCAGGAGATGTCGGACAGGTGAACCAGACCGTCGATGCCGCCGTCCAGACCAATGAAGATACCGAAATCGGTGATCGACTTGATGGTGCCGGAGATTTCGTCGCCCTTGTTGAACTGGCCAGAGAAGTCTTCCCATGGGTTCGACTTGCACTGCTTGATGCCCAGGGAGATACGACGACGCTCTTCGTCGATGTCCAGAACCATGACTTCCACTTCGTCGCCGACTTGTACGACTTTCGAAGGGTGGATGTTCTTGTTGGTCCAGTCCATTTCGGAAACGTGTACCAGACCTTCAACGCCTTCTTCCAGCTCAGCGAAGCAGCCGTAGTCGGTCAGGTTGGTCACGCGCGCCATGACGCGGGTGTTCTCTGGGTAACGAGCCTTGATAGCAACCCATGGGTCTTCACCCAGTTGCTTGAAGCCCAGGGAAACGCGGTTGCGCTCGCGATCGTACTTCAGAACCTTGACGTCGATCTCGTCGCCAACGTTGACCACTTCGGAAGGGTGCTTGATACGCTTCCAGGCCATGTCGGTGATGTGCAGCAGGCCGTCCACGCCGCCCAGGTCCACGAAGGCGCCGTAGTCGGTGAGGTTCTTGACGATACCTTTGACTTGCTGGCCTTCCTGCAGGGATTCCAGCAGAGCTTCGCGCTCGGCCGAGTTCTCTGCTTCCAGGACGCTGCGACGGGAAACGACAACGTTGTTGCGCTTCTGGTCCAGCTTGATGACCTTGAATTCCAGCTCTTTGCCTTCCAGGTGCGTGGTGTCACGAACCGGACGGACATCAACCAGGGAACCAGGCAGGAACGCACGGATGCCGTTAACGTCGACAGTGAAGCCGCCTTTAACCTTACCGTTGATAACGCCCTTGACCACTTCTTCGGCGGCGAAAGCTGCTTCCAGAACAATCCAGCACTCGGCGCGCTTGGCTTTTTCACGGGACAGCTTGGTTTCGCCAAAGCCGTCTTCGACCGCGTCCAGCGCAACGTGAACTTCGTCACCGACCTTGATGGTCAGCTCGCCAGCTTCGTTGTAGAACTGCTCGAGCGGGATGACGCCCTCGGACTTCAGACCAGCGTGGACAGTAACCCAGTCACCGTCGATATCGACAACGATACCGGTGATGATCGCACCTGGTTGAAGGTTGAGGGTTTTCAGGCTTTCTTCAAAGAGTTCTGCAAAGCTTTCGCTCATTTTAATTCCTGTAGATTTGGGCGGAGAAAACGCCCATCAGCCGCACTCCAGACAATGCGGGTTCGTTCATAGTAAAGAAAGCGCACGGGCTAGGGACTGGTTTCCCGTGAGCTTTCTGGTCACCCGGCGATATCGCGGATTGCGATTTCGCTCATGATGCGTTCCAGCACCTGCTCGATGGACAATTCCGTGGAATCCAGCTGAATGGCGTCGGCCGCCGGTTTGAGCGGGGCCACCGCTCGCTGGGTGTCGCGTTCGTCACGCGCACGTATCTCATCTAGCAGACTCGACAGACTAACATCTTCGCCTTTGCCCTTCAACTGCAAGTAACGTCGACGCGCACGTTCCTCGGCACTGGCGGTCAGGAAGACCTTCAGTGGCGCATCGGGGAACACCACGGTGCCCATGTCACGGCCGTCGGCGATCAGCCCCGGGGCCTCGCGAAAGGCGCGCTGACGCTGCAGCAAGGCTTCGCGCACGGCCGGCAGGGCCGCGACTTTCGAAGCGCCGGCGCCGGCGGTTTCGGTGCGAATGACGGTGCTGACTTCATCGCCTTCCAGAATGATGCGCTGCAACTGACCTTCGGTCGCGGCGATGAACTGAACATCCAGATGAGCGGCCAGCTGAGCCAGCAGCACTTCATTGTCCAGGGCCACCCCATGGTTGCCGGCATTGAAGGCCAGCAGGCGGTACAAGGCGCCGGAGTCAAGCAGGTTCCAGCCCAGGCGCTTGGCCAGGATGCCGGCCACGGTGCCCTTGCCCGAGCCACTAGGGCCGTCGATGGTAATTACTGGCGCGTGGGAAATCACGACTTGCCCTCTTCGGTTACACGGATCCCGACCTGGCCACACAGCGCCAGGAAGTTGGGAAAGGAGGTGGCGACATTGGCGCAATCGAGGATGCGCACCGGCCCGCTGGCCCGCAGCGCCGCCACACTGAAGGCCATGGCGACGCGATGATCGCCGTGGCCCTGGACTTCGCCGCCGCGCAGCGCGCCACCGTCGATGATTATGCCATCTTCGGTTGGCTGACAGGTTACACCCAAGGCACTGAGGCCATCGGCCATTGCCTGGATGCGGTCCGACTCCTTGACCCGCAGCTCCTGGGCGCCGCGCAGCACCGTACGCCCCTGGGCGCAGGCGGCGGCAATGAACAGCACAGGAAATTCATCGATGGCCAGAGGCACAAGCGCCTCGGGAATCTCGACACCCTGCAGTGCGGCCGAGCGCACATGCAGGTCGGCCACGGGCTCGCCGCCCACCTGCCGCAGGTTTTCCAGGCAAATGTCGGCACCCATCAGTTTCAGGATGTCGATGACACCCGTGCGGGTCGGGTTGACCCCCACATGCTCCAGCACCAGGTCAGAGCCGTCGGCAATCGACGCGGCCACCAGGAAGAACGCGGCCGAAGAAATATCACCCGGCACTTCAATGCGCGTGGCTGTCAGGCCATGGCCGGATGCCAACGACACAGCGCCACCCTGGATGGACACCGGGTAGCCGAAGCCGCGCAGCATGCGCTCGGTGTGGTCGCGGGTCGGTGCAGGCTCCGTCACACGGGTTTCACCCAGGGCGTACAAGCCCGCCAACAGGAGGCTGGACTTAACCTGGGCACTGGCCATCGGCAAGGTGTAATCAATCGCCGTGAGGCGCTGCCCACCCTTGATGGTCAGCGGCGGCAGGCCATTGAGGCCGGTGTCGATCTGCGCGCCCATTTCCCGTAGCGGCGCGGCCACGCGGCTCATTGGCCGCCTGGACAACGACGCGTCACCGGTCAGCACACTGTCAAAGCGCTGAGCCGCGAGCAAGCCGGCCAGCAGGCGCATGGACGTACCCGAATTGCCGACGTAGATCGGCCCCGGCGGCGGCTGCAGGCCATGCAGGCCAACTCCGTGGATCGTCAAACGACCGTGGTGCGGGCCTTCGATGACGACGCCCATGTCCCGGAAGGCCTGCAAGGTTGCCAGGGCATCTTCCCCCTCCAGGAACCCTTCCACTTCGGTGGTACCGTCCGCCAGTGAACCGAGCATGATCGAACGGTGGGAAATGGACTTGTCGCCCGGCAGGCGCACGCTGCCCGACACGCGGCCGCCCGGCTGCGCGATGAAATTCAGGCCCTTGGCCGGGCGCTTGTCCACGTAGGCACGGCGCGCGAGGATCTTGCCGAAATGTTCGCGGGCGACCCGGGCGCGGGTGAATACCCCAAGCATGTGGTGCCCATCACCGGCATCCACGGCATCGCGCAGGGCATCCAGGTCACTGCGGAACGTGTCCAGGGTGCGCAGCACGGCCTCGCGGTTGGCCAGGAAGATGTCGTGCCACATTACCGGGTCGCTGCCGGCGATGCGGGTAAAGTCTCGAAAGCCGCCCGCGGCATAGCGGAAGATTTCCAGGTTTTCATTGCGCTTGGCCAGCGAATCCACCAGGCCGAAAGCCAGCAGGTGCGGCAGATGGCTGGTGGCGGCCAGCACTTCGTCATGGCGCTCGATGGCCATGTGCTCCACATCGGCGCCCAAGGCGCGCCACAACGCGTCCACGACCGACAGCGCACGCGGCGCAGTCTCTTCCAGCGGCGTGAGGATAACCTTGTGACGACGGAACAGCTCGGCGTTGGAGGCTTCCACCCCGCTCTGCTCGGAACCGGCGATAGGGTGGCCAGGGACGAAATTGATCAACTGCGCTGGCGCCAGCACCTCGCGGGCCGCACGCACGACGTTGCCTTTGGCGCTGCCCACATCGGTGAGTATCGCGCCACCCAGGTCAAGCACCGCCAGCCGGGCCAGGAGTTTCTCCATGGCCAGGATCGGCACCGCCAACTGAATCACGTCGGCACCCTGGCACGCGGCAGCCAGGTCCTCTTCGCAACGGTCTACCACCCCCAGCTCCACCGCCAGCTTGCGCGACTGCGGGTCCAGGTCCAGCCCGACCACCTCGCCACACAGGCCACTTTCACGCACACCCTTGGCAAACGAACCACCAATCAGCCCAAGGCCGACGACTACCAGACGGCCGATCAACGGCGCGGGTTTTGCAACGAAGGAAAAATCAGGCACGAGCCAGAACCTTGCTCAGCGCTTCCAGGAAACGGGCGTTTTCGGTGGGCAGGCCAATGGTCACCCGCAGGTGATTGGGCATGCCGTAGTTGGCGACAGGGCGCACGATCACACCTTCCTGCAACAAGCCCTGGAACACCGGCGCGGCCACGCGGCCCAGGTCGATGCAAAGGAAGTTGCCCTTGGACGGGATCCAGCCCAGCCCCAGTTCGCGGCAACCGTTCTCCAACTGCTGCATGCCGAACTCGTTGAGCTCGCGGCTCTTGGCCAGGTAGTCGCTATCGGCCAGCGCCGCGCAGGCGGCGGCCAGGGCCAGGCTGTTGACGTTGAACGGCTGGCGCACGCGGTTGAGCACATCGGCGATCACCGGCGATGACAACGCGTAACCCACGCGCAACGCCGCCAACCCATAGGCCTTGGAGAACGTGCGTGATACCAGCAGGTTGGGGAATTCGGCCAGGTAGTCCAGGCCGTCCGGCAGGTCGCCACCGGTGGCGTACTCGATGTAGGCCTCATCCAGCACCACCAGCACGTCCGTCGGCACGTCACGCAGGAACGCATGCAGTGCCTGGGCGTTGAACCAGGTGCCGGTGGGGTTGTTGGGGTTGGCTACGAAGACAATACGCGTATTGGCATCGATAGCGGCCAGCATGGCCGGCAGGTCGTGCCCCCACGCTTTCGCCGGTACCACGCGCGATTCCGCGCCTACCGCCTGGGTGACAATCGGGTACACGGCAAAGGCATGCTCGCTGAACACGGCATTCTGGCCGGGCGCCAGGTAAGCACGGGCCACCAGTTCGAGAATATCGTTGGAGCCATTGCCCAGGGTCACCTGACTGGCCTGCACGCGGCAGCGCTCGGCCAGCCGGGATTTCAGCTCGAACCCATTGCCGTCCGGGTAACGGGTCAGTTCGGCCAGCTCGTTGGCGATGGCTTCACGCACCTTGGGGCTGGCGCCCAGCGGGTTTTCGTTACTGGCCAGCTTGACGATGCTGGCCGGATCCAGGTTCAACTCGCGCGCCAGTTCGTCCACCGGCTTACCGGGCACGTACGGCGACAGCTTTTGTACGCCCGACTGTGCAAGGGCGAGAAAATCACTCATGACTAGACCTCGGAGCTAAAACCTCAAAGTACAGCTTTCGGGTAGGAACCCAGCACCTTCAGTGCGACGGCTTCCTGGCTGATTTTTTCCAGCACGCCCTTGATCAGTGGGTCACGGTGGTGGCCAACGAAATCGATGAAGAACACGTAAGTCCATTTACCGCTGCGCGACGGACGAGTCTCGATGCGGGTCAGGTCGATGCCGTTGTCATGGAACGGCACCAGCAGTTCGTGCAGCGCGCCCGGGCGGTTGCTCATGGACACGATGATCGATGTCTTGTCGTCGCCCGTTGGCGGTACTTCCTGGTTGCCGATGATCAGGAACCGGGTGGCGTTGTCCGGGCGGTCCTCGATCTTCTCGGCCAGGCGCTGCAGGCCGTAGAGGGTAGCGGCCATGTCACCGGCGATGGCGGCGGAATTCCACTCGCCCTTGACCCGCTTGGCCGCCTCGGCATTGCTGGACACCGCGATGCGCTCGACGTTGGGGTAGTGGGCATCGAGCCACTTGCGGCACTGGGCCAGTGACTGAGCGTGGGAATAGATGCGGGTAATGGCATCGGTCTTGGTGTTTTCACCGATCAGCAGGTGGTGGTGGATACGCAGCTCCACCTCCCCGCAGATGACCATGTCGTGCTCCAGGAAGCTGTCCAGGGTGTGGTTGACCGCACCCTCGGTGGAGTTTTCCACCGGCACTACGCCGAAATTGACCGCACCCGCGACCACTTCGCGAAACACTTCGTCGATGGCGGCCATTGGCTTGCTGACCACAGCGTGGCCGAAATGCTTCATGGCCGCCGCCTGGGTGAAGGTGCCTTCCGGCCCCAGGTAGGCGACGTGCAACGGGTTCTCAAGGGCCAGGCAGGAGGACATGACCTCGCGAAACAACCGCGCCATCTCTTCGTTGCTCAGCGGGCCCTTGTTGCGCTCCATGACACGCTTGAGCACCTGGGCTTCGCGCTCGGGCCGGTAGAACACCGGCTTCTCGCCTTCGGCCAGGGAAGCCATCTTCACCCGGGCGACTTCTTCCGCGCAGCGGGCGCGATCGCTGATCAGTTCGAGAATTTTCTCGTCCAATGTATCGATGCGGACCCGCAGGGCCTTGAGTTCCTGTTCAGACATCAGGCGTTTTCCTTTTCGAATTCGGTCATGTAAGTGACCAGAGCCTCGACGGCATCCAGGCCGAGGGCGTTGTAGATAGAGGCACGCATGCCACCGACCGAGCGGTGACCTTTCAGGTTCAGCAGGCCACGGGCGTCGGCACCGGCCAGGAAGGCCTTGTCCAGGCGCTCGTCCGCCAAACGGAACGGTACGTTCATCCACGAGCGGGCATTGTGAGAGATGGGGTTGGTGTAGAACTCGCTGCTGTCGATGAAACCGTACAGGCGGTCCTTCTTGGCGCGGTTGCGCACTTCCATCGCGGCCACGCCACCCTGCTCTTTCAGCCACTCGAACACCAGGCCCGAGAGGTACCAGGAATAAGTGGCCGGGGTGTTGTACATCGAACCGTTATCGGCTGCGATCTTGTAGTCGAGCATGGTCGGGCAGGCACTGCGGGCACGGCCCAGCAGGTCTTCGCGAACGATCACCACCACCAGGCCGCTGGGGCCGATGTTCTTCTGCGCGCCGGCGTAGATCATGCCGAACTGCGACACATCGATAGGGCGCGACAGAATGTCGGAGGACATGTCGACCACCAGCGGCACGTCACCGGTCTGCGGCACCCAGTCGAACTCCAGGCCGCCGATGGTTTCGTTGGACGCATAGTGGACGTAGGCGGCACCCGGGGTCAGGTTCCACTCGTTCTGGCCAGGAATGGCCAGGTAGTCGTAAGGCTTGGCGCTGGCGGCGACATTGATGTTGCCGTAGCGACGCGCTTCCTCGATGGCCTTCTTCGACCAGATACCGGTCTCGATGTAGTCGGCGGTGCCGCCTTCAGGCAACAGGTTCAGGGGGATCTCGGCGAACTGCTGGCTGGCGCCGCCCTGCAGGAACAGAACCTTGTAGTTCGAGGGAATGGACAGCAGGTCACGCAGGTCCTGCTCGGCCTTTTCGGCAATGGACACGTAGTCGTCGCTGCGGTGGCTCATCTCCATCACGGAGAGGCCCTTGCCGCGCCAGTTCAGCATCTCGGCCTGGGCGCGCTGCAGAACAGCTTCGGGAAGCGCAGCAGGACCTGCGCAGAAGTTAAAGGCTCGGTTGCTCACATCCACTCTCGCTCTGCTTGATGTCTATTTGCATTGGCCGAGGGCGGTGGTGCCTGCTTCCCCAGCTTCGCCCGCCCCCACAGAGAACCTCTGCGGGACCGGGCGAAGCTGGGGGGAACAGACGCCACCGCCCCCAAGCCTTACACGCACGACTGTTGTTTATTCCTGCGGCAACTCATCGTCACCCGCGACGTCTTCCGGTGCATCGACACCGTCCACCGGCGCTTCGAAGCCTTCTTCGCCTTCGAGCAATTCCTCGCCCTCGACTTCCGATGGCTCCTGCACCCGCTCCAGGCCTACCAGCGTTTCGTCGCTGGCCAGCTTGATCAGGGTAACTCCCTGGGTGTTACGGCCCAGGCTGGACACTTCACCGACACGGGTACGCACGAGGGTACCCTGGTCGGAGATCAGCATGATCTCCTCACCGTCCAGTACCTGTACAGCCCCGACCAGGCGGCCGTTGCGCTCGTTGCTGACCATGGCGATCACGCCCTGCCCGCCACGCTTGTACTCCGGGAACTCGCTGATGGCGGTACGCTTGCCATAACCACGCTCGGAAGCGGTGAGGATCTGGCTGCCTTCCTCCGGGATCAGCATGGAAATCAGCTTCTGGCCTTCCGGCAGGCGCATGCCACGCACGCCTCGGGCAGTACGGCCCATGGCCCGGACGTCGGACTCCTTGAAGCGGGTGACCTTGCCACCATCGGAGAACAGCATCACTTCACGCTCGCCGTCGGTGATGGCGGCGGAGATCAGCACATCGCCCTCGTCGAGCTCCAGGGCGATAAGGCCCACGCTGCGCTGACGGCTGAACGATTCCAGCGGGGTCTTCTTCACGGTGCCGTTGGCGGTCGCCATGAAGATGAAGTGGCCTTCGGTGTATTCCTCGACCGGCAGCATGGTGGTGATGTACTCGCCATCGTCCAGCGGCAGCAGGTTGACCAGCGGGCGACCACGGGCGGCACGGGAGGCCTCCGGGATCTCGTAGGTCTTGAGCCAGTAGACCTTGCCCTTGCTGGAGAACAGCAGGAGGGTGGTATGGCTGTTCGCTACCAGCAGGTGAGCGATGTAGTCCTCATCCTTCACGCCGGTAGCCGACTTGCCCTTGCCGCCGCGGCGCTGGGCCTGGTAGGCAGCCAGTGGCTGGGTCTTGGCGTAGCCGCCGTGGGAAATGGTCACCACGCGCTCTTCTTCCGGGATCATGTCACCCAGGGTCAGGTCCAGGCGCGCATCAAGAATCTCGGTGCGGCGCACATCGCCGTATTCGGCGCGGATCACTTCCAGCTCTTCGCGGATCACTTCCATCAGGCGCGCGGCGCTGTTGAGGATGCGGATCAGCTCGCCGATCTGGTTGAGGATTTCCTGGTACTCGGCCAGCAGCTTCTCGTGCTCCAGGCCGGTCAGGCGGTGCAGGCGCAGGTCGAGGATGGCCTGGGCCTGTTCCGGCGACAGCCAGTACTTGCCATCACGCAGGCCATATTGCGGGTCCAGGTTCTCGGGGCGCGAGGACTCGGCGCCGGCCGCTTCCACCATGGCCACCACGGCGCTGGATTCCCAGGCGGTGCTGACCAGGGCTTCCTTGGCCTCGGAAGGCGTTGGCGAGGCCTTGATCAGGGCGATGACCGGGTCGATGTTCGACAACGCCACGGCCTGGCCTTCCAGGATATGGCCACGCTCGCGGGCCTTGCGCAGTTCGAAGACGGTACGGCGGGTCACCACTTCGCGGCGGTGACGCACGAATGCCTCGAGCAGGTCCTTGAGGTTCAGCACACGTGGACGGCCATCGATCAGCGCGACGACGTTGATGCCGAACACGGCCTGCATCTGGGTCTGGGCGTACAGGTTGTTGAGGATGACCTCAGGCACTTCGCCACGGCGCAGCTCGATGACGATACGCATACCGTCCTTGTCGGACTCGTCGCGCAACTCGGTGATGCCTTCCAGTTTCTTCTCTTTCACCAGCTCGGCGATCTTCTCGATCAGGCGAGCCTTGTTCAGCTGGTACGGCAGCTCGGTGACGACGATCTGCTGGCGGCCACCGACCTTGTCGATGTCTTCCACCGTGGAGCGGGCGCGCATGTAAATGCGGCCACGACCGGTGCGGTAGGCTTCGATGATGCCGGCGCGGCCGTTGATGATGGCCGCGGTCGGGAAGTCGGGGCCAGGAATGAACTGCATCAGTTCATCGATGGTGATGTCGGCGTTGTCGATCAGCGCCAGGCAGCCGTCGATGACTTCGCCCAGGTTGTGCGGCGGAATGTTGGTGGCCATGCCCACGGCGATGCCGCTGGAACCGTTGACCAGCAGGTTTGGGATGCGCGTTGGCATCACCGCCGGAATCTGTTCGGTGCCGTCGTAGTTGGGCACCCAGTCCACGGTTTCCTTGTGCAGGTCGGCCAGCAGTTCGTGCGCCAGCTTGGTCATGCGTACTTCGGTGTATCGCATGGCCGCGGCGTTGTCGCCGTCCACCGAACCGAAGTTGCCCTGGCCATCCACCAGCAGGTAGCGCAGGGAGAAAGGCTGGGCCATGCGAACGATGGTGTCGTAGACCGCGGTGTCACCGTGGGGGTGGTACTTACCGATCACGTCACCGACCACACGGGCGGATTTCTTGTACGGTTTGTTCCAGTCGTTACCCAGCTCGCTCATCGCAAACAGAACGCGGCGATGCACGGGCTTCAAGCCATCACGCGCATCAGGCAGTGCACGCCCGACGATGACGCTCATCGCGTAGTCGAGGTAGGACTGTCTCAGTTCGTCTTCGATATTGACCGGGAGGATTTCTTTGGCCAGTTCGCCCATGAGAAGCCTGATTCCTTTTTCTGGTGAAACTCCGCGACATCCACCGGGACGTGCGAAGCTCGCCGCCGACGGCCAGTGCCGCGAGGCGACTTACGACAAATCAACGAGTTATGCTCAGGATCTGCGCAGTGGGGGCCGCACCTATAGGCGACCCTGGAAACCGTCGGATGTTACCACAATCGCCGTCAGGCACCTATCCCCCTCAAGGCTTGCAAACCCATTAATTCATGGGCAAACGAGCTTGAAGGTGGGTCTGAGGGGCTTTCGGGGGGATGGTGGGTATTTTTGGGTGGTTTTTTGGGCGACTCTGGGCGGGTTGGGTGGCGCCTGCTTCCCAGGCAAGCCTGGTCCCACACCTTTCGCGGCAGCAGTGCCAGGGAGGCAAAGCCATTAGCCATTGGGTGTGGGACCGGGCTTGCCCGGGAAGCGATGCCCCCCCATCAATGCAACCGTTTGCGGCACATCAATTGTGCCATCTTCGCTGCATCCGGCCGCTCCACCACGCCCTTCTCGGTCACGATCGCGTCGATCAGGTCGGCCGGTGTTACATCGAATACCGGGTTGAAAACCTCGACATCAGCGCCCAAGCGCCGCCCACCGACCTCCAGCAGCTCACTGGCGGCGCGCTCCTCCAGGTGAATGTCGTCGCCGCTGGCCAGGCTCATGTCGATGGTCGAACTGGGCGCCACCACCATGAAGCGCACGCCGTGATGCATGGCGGTGACAGCCAACTGGTAGGTGCCGATCTTGTTGGCCACGTCGCCGTTGGCAGCGATGCTGTCGGCCCCCACCACGACCCAGGTGATGCCCTTGGTTTTCATCAGGTGGGCCGCCGCGGAGTCGGCGTTGACGGTGACCGGAATGTTTTCATTGGCCAACTCCCAGGCCGTGAGGCGCGAGCCTTGCAGCCAAGGGCGCGTTTCGTCGACAAACACCCGCTCGACCATTCCCTCGATGAACGCCCCGCGAATGACCCCCAGGGCGGTACCAAAGCCGCCCGTGGCCAGCGCACCGGTATTGCAATGGGTTAGCAGGGCCTGCATGTTGCCCTGATGGCGGCGAATGAGGTCTACCCCCAGCTGTGCCATGGTCAGGTTGGCTTCGCGGTCACTTTCGTGGATGGCAATGGCCTCGGCTTCCAGCAACGCCAGAGCATCCGGGTGCAGACGAACACGCGTGAGCCGCTCACGCATGCGGTTCAGCGCCCAGGACAGATTGGCCGCGGTCGGCCGGGCAGCGGCCAGGGTGCGGAAATCGGCGTCCAGCGCCGACACCCAATCCCCGCCCTGCGCCTGACGCTGGCGAGCTGCCAGCACCAGGCCGTAGGCGGCACTGATACCAATGGCCGGCGCACCGCGCACCACCATGGCACGGATGGCCCCGGCGACCCCGGCGGCGTCGGTGTAGGCCAGCCAGTTCTGCTCCACAGGCAGGGCACGCTGGTCAAGCAAATGCAGGGTACCGTCACGCCAATCAATGGCCCTGACTTTCTCTGCTGCCAATAGACGTTCGCGCATTGCCTACCCCTGATCTGAAAGCCGACATCAAAAGCGGTCGATTATAGCGATCCCCCGGGGAAGACGCTCGGGTATACTTCGCCATCATCGATTGAAAGCACCGGATATTTCCCATGCCCAATGCCACCTCGCCGCTCGACCTGCTGCTCCTGCCCACGTGGCTGGTGCCCGTGGAACCGGCCGGCGTGGTGCTCAAGGACCACGGCCTGGGCATCCGCGATGGCAATATAGTATTCATCGGCCCGCGCGCGGAAGCCTTGAAGCACCCGGCGGCAGAGGTTCGGGAGTTGCCCGGCATGCTGCTGACCCCCGGCCTGGTCAATGCCCATGGCCATGCCGCCATGACCCTGTTCCGCGGACTGGCCGACGACCTGCCGCTGATGACCTGGCTGGAAAACCACATCTGGCCGGCCGAAGCCCGCTGGGTGGACGAGGATTTCGTGCGCGACGGCACCGACCTCGCCATCGCCGAGCAACTGAAGGGCGGGATAACCTGCTTTTCGGACATGTATTTCTACCCGCGCACCGCCAGCGAACGGGTGCACCACAGCGGCATGCGCGCGCAGATCAGCATCCCGGTGCTGGACTTCCCCATTCCCGGTGCGCGCGACGCCGACGAAGCCCTGCACCTGGGCATGGAGCTGTTCAGCGACCTCAGGCACCACCCACGCCTTTGCGTTGCATTCGGCCCCCACGCCCCTTATACCGTGGGGGACGCCAGCCTGGAGAAAATCCGCGTGCTGGCCGACGAACTGGACGCGCCCATCCAGATGCACATCCATGAAACCGCCTTCGAAGTGGAGCAGGCCGTGGCTGCCACCGGCGAGCGCCCGCTGGCACGCCTGGCGCGGCTGGGCCTGCTCGGTCCGCGATTGCAGGCGGTGCACATGACCCAGATCAATGAAGACGACCTGGCCCTGCTGGTGGAAAGCAATACCAGCGTGGTGCACTGCCCCGAGTCCAACCTGAAACTGGCCAGTGGCTTCTGCCCGGTGGAACGCCTGTGGCAGGCCGGCGTCAATGTGGCAGTAGGCACCGACGGCGCCGCCAGCAACAATGACCTGGACCTGCTGGGCGAAACCCGTACCGCCGCGCTGCTGGCCAAGGCTGTAGCGGGCAGTGCCACGGCCCTGGATGCCCACCGGGCGCTGCGCATGGCCACCCTGAACGGTGCCCGCGCACTGGGACTGCAGGCGTCCATCGGCTCGCTGGAGGTAGGCAAGGCTGCGGATATCACCGCCTTCGACCTGTCGGGGCTGGCGCAACAACCGATCTACGACCCGGTGTCGCAATTGATCTATGCCACGGGGCGCGAGTGCGTGAAGCACGTCTGGGTGGCCGGCAAGGCCCTGCTCGAAGACCGGCGCCTCACGCGCCTGGACGAACAGGGGCTGGTCGACACAGCCCAACGCTGGGGCCAGCGCATTGGCGCCCGGCACGAATAACCGTCACGGCGGCCCCCAGGCCGCCGGCAACACACCGATTTCAAGCAAGTTTTCAGAGGACACCCCCATGAGTAACGTCGACCACGCCGAAATCGCCAAGTTCGAAGCCTTGGCGCACCGCTGGTGGGACCGCGAAAGCGAGTTCAAGCCACTGCACGACATCAACCCGATGCGGGTCAACTGGATCGACGAACGCGCCAAGCTGGCCGGCAAGAAGGTGCTGGACGTAGGCTGCGGCGGCGGCATTCTCAGCGAGGCCATGGCCCTGCGCGGCGCGACCGTGACCGGTATCGACATGGGCGAAGCGCCGCTGGCCGTCGCCCAGTTGCACCAGCTGGAGTCCGGCGTGCAGGTGCAATACCGGCAGATCACCGCCGAAGCCCTGGCCGAGGAAATGCCCGCTCAGTTCGACGTGGTCACCTGCCTGGAAATGCTGGAGCACGTGCCGGACCCGTCTTCGGTCATTCGCGCCTGCTTCAAGATGGTCAAACCCGGCGGCCAGGTGTTTTTCTCCACCATCAACCGCAACCCCAAGTCTTACCTGTTCGCCATCATCGGTGCCGAGTACATCCTCAAGCTGATGCCCCGCGGCACCCACGACTTCAAGAAATTCATCCGCCCCTCCGAACTGGGCGCCTGGGCCCGCACGGCAGGCCTGGCGGTCAAGGACATCATCGGCCTGACCTACAACCCGCTGACCAAGCACTACAAGCTGGCCGCCGACGTCGACGTCAACTACATGGTCCAGACCCTGCGGGAGGAGTGATCGATGCGCTTGAGAGCGGTTCTCTTCGACATGGACGGTACCCTGCTGGACACGGCGCCGGACTTCATCGCCATCTGCCAGGCCATGCTCGCCGAACGCAACCTGCCGGCCATCGATGACCAATTGATCCGTGACGTGGTCTCCGGCGGCGCCAAGGCCATGGTCTCGGCCACCTTTGCGCTGTCACCCCAGGCGCCGGAATTCGAGGCCCTGCGCCTTGAGTTCCTGGAGCGCTACCAGGCTGGCTGTGCGGTGCACAGCCACCTGTACGAAGGCATGGCCGAACTGCTGGACGACATCGAGAAAGCCGGCCTGCGGTGGGGCGTGGTCACCAACAAGCCCGTGCGCTTTGCCGAGCCGATCATGCAGCAACTGGGCCTGGCCGAGCGCTCGGCACTGCTGATCTGCCCGGACCACGTGACCCACAGCAAACCGGACCCGGAGCCCCTGACCCTGGCGTGCAAGATGCTGGACCTGGACCCCGCCAGCGTGCTGTTCGTGGGCGATGACCTGCGCGACATCGAATCAGGCAGGGACGCGGGCACCCGCACGGCCGCGGTCCGCTATGGCTACATCCACCCCCACGACAACCCCAGCCACTGGGGCGCGGATGTGGTAGTGGACCGGCCGCTGGACCTGCGCAAGGTACTCGACCAGGCACTGTGCGGCTGCTGACCTGACAACCGGCGTCACCTGCCGTGATGTGGGACCGGGCGAAGCTCGGGAAGGCGGCACCGCGTAGTGCCCGCCATCACGCGGTGTACTTTTCCCGAGCTTCGCCCGGTCCCACAGGGGGCCGATGCAAACCCAAAGGACAACCCATGTTCGATTACACCGCCCCACCCGGCCTGCTCAACGGCCGCGTCATCCTGGTCACCGGTGCCGGCCGCGGCATAGGTGCCGCCGCAGCCCTGGCCTATGCCGCCCACGGCGCTACCGTGCTGTTGCTGGGCAAGACCGAAGCCAACCTGGACCAGGTCTACGACCAGATCCAGGCCGCCGGCCACCCCCAGGCCGTGGTCATCCCCTTCAATCTGGAAACCGCCCTGCCCCACCAGTACGACGAACTGGCGGTGATGATCGAGAACGAATTCGGCCGCCTCGACGGCCTGCTGCACAACGCTTCGATCATCGGCCCGCGCACGCCGGTGGACCAGCTCAGCGGGGAGCACTTCATGCGCGTGATGCACATCAACGTCAACGCCATGTTCATGCTCACCAGCACGCTGCTGCCGTTGCTCAAGCTGTCCGCGGACGGGTCGGTGGTCTTCACTTCCAGCAGCGTCGGGCGCAAGGGCCGGGCGTACTGGGGAGCGTATGGGGTGTCGAAGTTCGCCACCGAAGGGCTGATGCAGACCCTGGCAGACGAACTCGATACCATGGGCGCCTTGCGCGCCAACAGCATCAACCCGGGCGCCACCCGCACCAGCATGCGGGCCCAGGCTTACCCCGCCGAAGCCCCGGAGAAAAACCCGCTGCCCGAGGCCATCATGCCGGTGTACCTGTACTTGATGGGCCCGGACAGCAAGGGCGTGAACGGCCAGGCGTTCAACGCCCAGTAAAGCGTCAGTGCTGGGCGATGGCCACCACGCGCTCACGGCGCACGGTGCGCTGCTCCAGCTCCAGGGCCATGCAGCGCTCCAGGAAATTGAACATGTAGTCGTAGCTCATGCAGATGGCGCGGCGCAGTTCTGCCTGCAAGGCGCGGCTGGGGTTGTGCCCGGCCAGCGTGCAGATGATCTCCAGCGCCTCCCACGGGTGCGCATCATCATACTGAGCATGCATCTTCAGCCATTTCATGGCGCGCTTGCGGCCTTCCTCAGGGAAGGCGTTGGCATAGGTGTCGTTCTCGCACACAACGGCGGACCATTCACCGGTAGCCCCTTCGATGGCGTAATTGGTCGCCGCCATGGCGATGATCAGCGAGTCGGCCGTAGTGCTCTGCCAGCACCAGTGGCTCAGGGACAGCAGTTCGGCAGGCACTTCCTGAGCCTGCAGATCTTCCAGCGTGACGCCGTGGGCGTTGCACCAATGCACCCAATAATCGGCATGGTTGAGCTCCACGCGAATGTTGCGCATCAGCCAGCGCCGCGCCATGTCTTCGCCAGGGTGGCGGCCGAAGCGTGTCTTGGTCAGGCTGTTGGCCATGTACAGGGAGAACTGCTCGACGACCGGCCACCCACCGATCAGGTACTGGCGCATGGTCTTGGCGCTGAGCGTTGCATCGCGCATATGGCGGTACAGCTCATGCTCGACCACCCGGCGCTTGCTTTCACTGCAATCGCGGATCAGTTGCTGAGCCCAGAGCGGGTAACTGGTGGCTTCCATGAGGGGGCCAGTACGGACGAACGCCTCGATCACTTTTCAGATTCCTTCTTTATGGAGTGATGGTCACGGCTGCCAGCGTCAGCGAAACGTCCCCGGCGCCGTGAACAACAAAGGGCGGGGGCGGATCTCGCGTCGCTGCAGACTTTCGCAGGTGAATACCTGTGGACGTTCTATCAGATAACCCTGGGCATAATCTACCCCGATTTCCAACAGTGCCTGCTCTATCAGGGGAGTTTCGACGAACTCGGCGATGGTTTGCTTGCCCATCACATGGCCAATATGGTTGATGACCTCAACCATGGCGCGGTTCACGGGGTCATCGAGCATGTCCTTGACGAAACTGCCGTCGATCTTCAGGAAGTCCACCGGCAAGTGCTTGAGGTAGGCGAACGACGACATGCCGGCGCAGAAATCGTCCAGCGAGAACCGGCACCCCAGGCCTTTGAGTTCGTTGATGAAGCGGATGGCGCTGCCCAGGTTGGAGATGGCGGCCGTTTCGGTGATTTCAAAGCAGATCAGCTCCGGCGGTATGGAAAACCGCTGGAATTGCTCACGCAGGTAGGCCAGGAAGGCGTCATCACCGATGCTGGTGCCGGACAGGTTGATGGCGCAGATAGCCAAGGGCTGGGAGGCGCCTTCGGTCAGGCACTGCTGAATGACCTTGAATACATTTTGCACTACCCAGCGGTCCAGGGCCGTCATCAGGCCATAACGCTCGGCGGCGGGAATGAAGTTCTCCGGCATGATCACCCGCCCGCTCTCATCGTGCAGGCGCAGGAGGATCTCCACATGGCCACCGGAATTATCGGTACGCCCCAGCGAGGCGATTTCCTGGGCATAGAGGACGAAACGGTTCTCCTCCAGGGCCATGTGCAGCCGCTGCACCCACGCCATCTCACCGAAGCGCATGGACAATTCGGTGTCGTCGGCATGGTAGACCTGGACTCGGTTGCGACCTTTTTCCTTGGCCATGTAGCACGCCATGTCGGCGGCGCGCAGTGAGGCTTCCAGCGTGGAAGGCGCCTGGGCGATGTGCACCAGGCCGATACTGACCGTGGTGACGAACGGCCGCCCCTTCCAGACGAAATGCAGGTTCTGCACGGTCTGACGCAGGTTTTCGGCAATGCGTTCAGCCATGTCGCCCGGACAGTTTTCCAGCAGAATGCCGAATTCGTCGCCGCCCAGCCGTGCCAGCGTATCGCCTTCGCGCAGGCCCGATTGCAGCAAGGTGCAGATGTGCCGCAGCAACTCGTCACCCGCGGCATGGCCGCAGGTGTCATTGACCAGCTTGAACTGGTCCAGGTCCAGAAACATCAGTGAGTGGCGGCTCTGGGCGCGGTTGAGCTTGCCCAGCGCCTGCTCGAGACGGAATTCGAATTCGCGGCGGTTGGCCAGCCCGGTCAGGGCATCGTGGGTCGCCTGCCACGACAGGTTGGCGATGTACTGACGTTCCTGGGTCATATCATGCAGCACCAGCACGGTGCCGCTGATGCGCCCATCGGTGCGAATAGGCGCGCCTACCAGCGTCACCGACACGGTACTGCCGTCCAGGCGCTGGATCAGCTTGGCGTGCTCGCTGCCCCCGGACAACTGCCCCGCCAGAATATGTTCGATGAGGGTAAAGCTGTCTTTCTCGGCATTCTCGTCCAGCAGGTTGAACAACGAAGCCAGTGGCAAGCCATTGGCCTGCTCGGCGTTCCAGTGAGTCAGTTGCTCCGCCGCCGGGTTCATGTAGGCGATGCAACCGTCGAAGTCGGTGGCGATCACCCCGTCGCCGATGGAGGCCAGCGTCACCTGGGCCCGCTCCTTTTCCAGCTCCAGGGCATTGGCAAAGGCATGGCGCTGGCCCAGCAGGCGGTGCACGCGCCATAGCGCCAGGGCGATAAGCAGCACCGCCGTGCCCAGGTTCACCACCATCAGCAGGCGCCACAAGAACCGCGATCCCTCGCCCAGGGCATCGCTGAAGGCCTTGGCCGCGGGCGTGACGCCGTCGTTGATGGCCAGGATCTGATCCTTCCAGCGCATGATGTCTTCTTCGGTGGCACTGCCCCGGCTGATGCCGGCATGCATCTGCTGGGCCACGTTGTCCAGTTGCACCAGGTAACTGTCGCCCACGGTCCAGCGCTCGATGGCGCGTTCCAGGTAACTGAAGTGGCGGAAATTGAGGTAGAGCCAGATGAGGCTGGATACATCGTCGGGGTGGTTGCCGCCCTGGAGAATGCCTTGGCGCGCCGCCACCAGGTCGGGGGCCGGCCGGTCCAGGGCCACGCGCAGGTCATGGCTGCCCTGTGGCACGGCGATGGCGGCCTGGTATTTGCTGAAAATGCGCTCGTCGCGGCTGTCGGCGTAGAGATTCAGATAATAGATGGCGTCTTTCTGGCCCTTGGACCACAGGCTCTCACCCGCCACATAGCCTCGTACGGCCGACAACGCGTACAGGCTGATGCAACCCAATAGTGCCTGGAACAGCACGACTGCGATAAATGGCCAGACGATGCCCAATAATCTCGGCGTTTCGAGAGTCCGATTTTGCTTCATGAGGTCCCTTGCATCAGCAGCGCCAGACAACCACCAGGGAAAACTCCAGCTCCATCAGCACAGCCTAGGCGAAAACTGCGCGAACAGGGGATTTCTGGCGGTCAGGCATCTTGTTTCATTCAACGCGGCACTTTACAGGCCTATCCAAATGAATGGCTAGCGTTGTCTTTGGTACAAATGTACCGGTAACGCCTGCGCTAGACCTGTTGCAGGTGGCCATACAAGCGCGCGTAAAGTCCGCCCTCCGCAATCAGCTGCTGGTGATCGCCGTCCTCGGCGATGCGGCCACCGTCGAACACCAGCACCCGGTCGGCCTGCTTCACTGCCGAAAGACGGTGGGCGATGATCAGCGTGGTACGCCCGCCCAGAAAGCGCGCCATGGCCTGGTGCAGGTTGTACTCGGTGGCGGCATCCAGCGCCGATGTGGCTTCGTCGAGGATGACCACCTGCGGATTGGCCAGAATCATCCGCGCGATGGCCAGGCGCTGGCGCTGGCCGCCGGACAGGCGCACCCCGGAACGGCCGACGATGCTGTCCAGGCCCTGAGGCAACGCACGGATGGCCGTGTCCAGCTGGGCCGTTTCCAGCGCCTGCCAGCAGGCGTCGTCACTGCGCTCACGGCCCAGGGTGAGGTTGGCGCGCACGGTGTCGTTGAACAACGCGGGGTGCTGCAGGACCACCGCCACATGTTCGCGCAAGGTCGCCAGGCCAATTTCCTGCTGGGTGCAGCCGCCAAAACGGATCACGCCGCTCTGGGGCGTGTACAGCCCCAGCAGCAGTTGCACCAGGGTGCTCTTGCCACCGCCACTGGCGCCGACGATGGCGACTTTCTCGCCAGGGCCGATGGACAGGTTCAACTGGTCCAGCACTTTTTCCTCGCCATACCCGAAACTCAGGTCTCGCACCTCGATTCCCACCGTCTCACGGTTACGGAACGGGTTGATGCCGCCAGGGTATTGAGGCTCGTCGGCACGGGCCAGCAGCTCGTTGATCCGCGTCAAGGCACCATCGGCGGCGTAGTAGGCATATTGCAGGTTGAGCAGTTGCTCCACCGGCCCGATCATGAACCACAGGTAACTGAACACCGCCAGCATCTGGCCGATGGACAGGTCGGAAAACAGCACGGTGAGCATGGCCACGGCACGGAAGATGTCGATGCCGAACTGGAACAGCAAGCCGCTCGCCCGCGCCGACGCGTCACTCTTCCACTGCGACGCCACGGCGTAGTCACGCACCTCGCGCGCACGCTGGCCAAGGCGCCCGAGAAAAAAGCCCTGACGGTTGCCGGCACGCACTTCCTGAATGGCGTCCAGGGTTTCGGTGAGTGCTTGAGTGAACCGCGCCGTGCTGTCGTTTTCCAGCTTTTTCAGGGACTTGACCCGCTTGCCCAATTGCACGGTGGCGAAGATCACCAGCGGGTTGAACAGCAGAATCAGCAGCGCCAGCTTCCAGTTCATCCACATCAGGATGGCCGCGGTGCCGACCAGGGTAAGCATGGCGACCAGAAAGCGGCTTAGCGTCTCACCGACGAATTTGTCCAGGGTGTCCAGGTCAGTGACCAGGTGCGTGGCGACGGTGCCACCGCCCAGGCTTTCGTATTCACTCAGGGAAATACGCTTGAGGCGCTCGATCAGGCGGACGCGCAGGCGGTAGACCACGTCCTTGGCCAGCCCGGCGAAGAGCTTGGCCTGCACCACGCTGAACACCAGCGCCAGGCAGCGCAGGCAGAAGGTCACCAGCAACATCAGGCCAATGTAGCCGGCCGCCTGCTGCCAGGCCGAGGGCAACGCATGGTCCATGACCTTGAGGGCCGCGTCGCCATGGCCCAGCAACACTTCGTCCACCAGCAACGGCAGCAACAGCGGAATCGGTACGCTGCACAGGGTGGCCAGCACGGCCACGCCATTGGCGATCCACAGGGCTTTACGGTGCCTCAGGGCCAATTGCCGGATATTCGCCCAACTGAGCCGGTCAGGGCTGACCGGCTCGGGCCGCAGGGGCAATTCGGTCGGCCCGGGCAGTTCAAGCATGGGCAGCCCTTTCCAGCCACCGGGCGAACAGCGGCGCCAGTTCCTCCAATGGCTGGTAGCCATTGGTCAACAGGGCCATCTGCCCGCCGCGCTGGGCAAGCATGGTGGGGAAACCGGCGATGTTGAGGTCGCGCACCCAGCTGAAATCGTCCGCGGTGGCGCTGAGCAACTCGGCGCTGTCGAAGGCCGCAGCGAATTCGATACGCGGAATGCCGGCCGCTTCGGCCAGCTCCACCAGCACGGCCACCTGGGTCACGTCGCGGCCCTCGGCGTAAAATGCATGCTGGATCAGCTTGGCCATGTCCCAGGCCGCGCCCTCGTCGAGGCTGCGCACCGCCACCACTGCCCGGCACGCGGGTTCGGTGTCGTAGACAAAGCCATCGGGCAGCGCGCCCTCGAACCGGAAGGGCTGGCCCGTGGCGTCGTGCACGGCATGCCAGTGGTGCAGGATGCTGCTGCGCAGGGACGGTTCCAGGGCTGCCCCGCCCCCTGTGCGCAAACCACCCATGACCAGGTGCACGCCCACGCCGGCGGCCTTCGCCTGCTGGATCAGTGCTTCGGCCACCGGGGCAAAACCCCAGCACCAGGAACACATGGGGTCCATCACGTACAGCAGGCGGGTTTGCATGGCGTCAGTCCTGGGCGGCTTTGCGGTAATTATGGCCTATCGGGTGAGGAAGATTGCGCGCCTTTGCCAATTCAATTTGTTTCTGGCGGTCGATGGCGCTCTTGCGGGTCTTTTCGCTGAGGCTGTCCCAGCAATGGGGGCAACTGATACCCGGCGAATAGTGCTCGCTGGCACGGTCCTGCGCACTGATGGGGGTGCGGCAGGCGTGGCACTGGTCGTAGTCGCCTTCGGTCAGGTCGTGGCGCACGGTGACGCGGTTGTCGAACACGAAGCAGTCACCCTGCCACTTGGTTTCTTCCTGAGGCACCTCTTCCAGGTACTTGAGGATCCCGCCCTTGAGGTGAAACACCTCGCCGAATCCCTCACCCAGCATATAGCTGGAAGCCTTCTCGCAGCGGATGCCACCGGTGCAGAACATGGCGACCTTCTTGTGCACCGCGGGGTTGAAGTTGGCCTTGACGTAGTCCGGAAATTCGCGGAACGAGGTGGTCTTGGGGTCAATGGCGCCCTCGAAGGTGCCGATGGCCACTTCGTAGTCGTTACGGGTGTCGATCAGCAGCACTTCGGGGTCGCTGATCAGGGCGTTCCAGTCCTTGGGGTCGACGTAGGTGCCGACGCTGCGGTTAGGGTCCACGCCGGGCACGCCCAGGGTCACGATTTCCTTCTTGAGCTTGACCTTGGTGCGGTAGAACGGCTGCTCGTCGCAGTACGACTCCTTGTGGTCGATGTCCACCAGGCGCGGGTCGTTGCGCAGCCAGGCCATCAGGCCGTCAATGCCTTCGCGGGTGCCGGACACGGTACCGTTGATGCCTTCCTCGGCGATCAGCAGGGTGCCTTTGATGCCGTTGTCGACCATGGCGTTGAGCAGGGGCTCGCGCAGGTCAACGTAATCTTCCAGGGTGACGAACTTGTACAGTGCCGCCACGACAATGGCTTGTGTCATGGGTAAAAACTCCAGGTGGTCATCCTCGCAAAGGAAGGACCGGGTCGAAAAACACGTGAGTTGAAACGACTGTAGGAGCGCCCCACCCTCCCCCACGAATGGGGGTGGCGAAGTGCTCCTACAGGGGAACCTAAGGCCGCGATTCTATCAAAAAAGCGGCCCTGGAAGTATTGCTCTGGATCAATGCCCGCCCGCGCAGGTAGGCGACGCCGGCGCTGAGCCGACGGCCGCCCATTCCTCGGGGGTGTAGGTGTGCTGGGCCAGGGCATGGAATTGCCCCATCAGCTCACCCAGGGTGGCATAGACCATCTGCTGGCGCTTCACGCGGCTCAGGCCCACGAATTGCTCGCACACCAGCACCACCTTGTAATGGGTTTCCTGGCCTCGGCTGTGCATGTGGCTCTCGTCGAGCACCTGCACATGAACCGGGTTCAGGGCGCCGAGCGCCTGCTCAATGCGTTGCTGCATGGACATGGCTGGCCCCGCTTACGGCTTCTTGGCCGGTGCGGCGGCTGGGGCCGCGGCTTTCGGCGGCGCCAGCTCGGTGGTCATGTCAGACAGCAGCTTGTTGACCACCGGCACGGCACTTTCCAGCTTCTGCTGGGTGATCTGGGCCGACTGCTGGGTGACCGCAGGCATTTTTTCCAGCACTTTCTTGCCCAGAGGCGACTGGTAGAACTTGACCAGGTCCTTGAGCTCCTGCTCGGTGAAGGTGTCGGTGTACAGCTTGATCATGTCCGGCTTCAGTTTCGGCCAGCCAATGGCCTGGTCCAGGGCGGCGTTGGCCTTGGCCTGGTAGGTTTCCAGCACCGCGCGCTTGGCTTCCGGCGCCTTGGTCTGCTCGAAACGCTGGGCAAACATCTGCTGCACCTGCATGTAGACCGGAGTCCCGAGCTTGTCGGCGTGCGCCATCATCAGGAACGATTCAGCACTGGCGTTGTGGCTGGCGGTGTCGGCGAAGACCTGGCCGCTGGCGCAGACCAGAGCAACCGCGGTACAGATGGCACGAAGACGGGTCATCGAGTTTCCTTAAGTTAGCAGGCGAGGTAATTCCCCCGGAATCAAACATTCTGCGCCCAAGCGAGCCTATCACTCAACCCCGGCACAGGCCCCGGCACATGAAACCTGATGGAACCGCCGGGCCGTTGCACAGCCTAAACTGCGAATCAAGCCCGTTCAGGAGGACCATCGCATGAGCCGAACAGAAACTGACAGCCTGGGACCTATCGAAGTTCCCGAAGAGGCGTACTGGGGTGCGCAGACCCAGCGCTCGCTGATCAACTTCGCCATCGGCGACCAGCGCATGCCCCTGGCGGTGCTGCATGCCCTGGCACTGATCAAGAAGGCGGCGGCGCGGGTCAATGACCGCAACGGCGACCTGCCCGCCGACATCGCCCGGCTCATCGAACAGGCCGCCGATGAGGTGCTGGACGGCGAACATGACGACCAGTTCCCGCTGGTGGTCTGGCAAACCGGCAGCGGTACCCAGAGCAACATGAACGTCAACGAGGTGATCGCCGGGCGCGCCAATGAACTGGCCGGCAAGGGCCGCGGCGGCAAGGCGCCGGTGCACCCCAACGACCACGTCAACCGTTCCCAGAGCTCCAACGACTGCTTTCCCACCGCCATGAGCATCGCCGCCGCCCAGGCGGTCAACCAGCAATTGCTGCCGGCCATCGCCGAACTGTCGGCGGGCCTGGCTGAATTGTCGGCGCGGCACATGACACTGGTGAAAACCGGCCGCACCCACATGATGGACGCCACGCCCATTACCTTCGGCCAGGAACTCTCGGCCTACGTCGCCCAGCTGGATTACGCCCAGCGCGCCATTCGCGCGGCCTTGCCGGCAGTGTGCGAGCTGGCCCAGGGCGGCACGGCGGTCGGTACCGGGCTGAACGCGCCCCATGGCTTCTCCGAAGCCATTGCCGCGGAACTGGCTGCGTTGTCGGGCCTGCCCTTCATCACAGCACCGAACAAATTCGCCGCCCTGGCCGGGCATGAGCCGCTCACGACGCTGGCGGGGGCATTGAAAACCCTGGCCGTGGCCTTGATGAAGCTGGCCAACGACCTGCGCCTGCTGGGCTCGGGCCCCCGCGCCGGGCTGGCCGAAGTGAAACTGCCCGCCAACGAGCCGGGCAGCTCGATCATGCCGGGCAAGGTCAACCCCACCCAGTGCGAAGCGCTATCGATGCTGGCCTGCCAGGTGCTGGGCAACGATGTGGCCATCGGCTTCGCGGCGAGCCAGGGCCACTTGCAGTTGAACGTCTACAAGCCCGTGATCATTCATAACCTGCTGCAATCGATCCGATTGCTGGCCGATGGCTGCAGCAACTTCCAGGCCCATTGCATCGCGGGGCTGGAACCGGACCCTGTCCAGATGGCCGACCACCTGGAGCGTGGCCTGATGCTGGTGACGGCGCTGAACCCGCACATCGGTTACGACAAGTCCGCGCAGATCGCCAAGAAGGCCTACGCCGAGAACCTGACCCTGCGCCAGGCGGCGCTGGACCTGGGCTACCTGACCGACGCCGAGTTCGACCAATGGGTACGCCCGGAGAACATGCTCGAATCAGGCAAGAATGGCTGACCGGCGGTAGACACCGCGCCGCTCGGAACTCGATAAGATGAAACACCCGCAATCTGGGAGACTTTCCATGTATGGCAAGCGCGCACAAGACCCGGCCGACACCGTGCACTACCGCAGTGACCGGGTGATCATGGTCAACGGTGAATTTTTCTTCACCACCCGCGAAAACACCCAGGAAGGCCCCTACCCTTCCAAGGAAATCGCCGCCCGGGAAACCGAGGCCTACATCGCCCGCATGCAAGGCCGCGCTTGACGCGACGCCTTGATCCCTGTGGGACCGGGTGCAGCTCGGGAACCGGCCGCCGCTCCATGTCAGCCACTGCGCGGTGGTCTTTTCCCGAGCTGCGCCCGGTCCCACAGGGTCGTTAAAACGCCTCGAACAGGCCCGCCGCGCCCATGCCGCCGCCCACGCACATGGTCACCACCCCATAGCGCAGTTTCTGGCGCTGCAATTCGCGCACGATATGCCCCACCTGCCTGGACCCGGTCATGCCGAACGGGTGGCCGATGGCGATCGAACCGCCGTTGACGTTGTACTTCGCGTTGTCGATTTCCAGACGGTCGCGGCAATACAGGCACTGGGAGGCAAAGGCTTCGTTGAGCTCCCACAGGTCCACGTCCTGCAGGCCCACCCCGGCGGTTTTCAGCAGCTTGGGCACGGCGAACACCGGGCCTATGCCCATTTCATCCGGCTCACAGCCGGCCACGGTGAAACCACGGAACACTGCGCGGGGCGTGAGGCCCAGGGCCTGCGCCCGTTCCAGGCTCATCACCAGGGTCATGGAGGCGCCATCGGACAACTGCGACGCGTTGCCGGCCGTCACCGAACCGTCCTCGCTGAATGCCGGCTTCAAGCTGGCCAGGCTTTCCAGGGTAGTGTCCGGGCGATTGCAGTCATCGCGGTCGACCACGCCGTCCAGCCATTTCTGCTCACCCGTGGCTTTGTCTTCCACCAGGTAGCGGGTGTTCATGGCCACGATTTCGTCGTCGAAACGGCCATCGGCCTGGGCCTGGGCCGTGCGCTGCTGGCTTTGCAGGGCGTATTGGTCCTGGGCCTCGCGGCTGACCTGGTAACGCTTGGCAACTACCTCGGCAGTCAAGCCCATGGGCATGTAGATACCCGGCGAGCTTTCCTGCAGGGTGGGGTTGAGCAGGCGGTCCTGGTTGACGCTGCGCAGGGTCAGGCTGATGGACTCCACGCCGCCGGCAACGATGACATCACTGAAGCCCGAGGCAATCTGGTTGGCAGCAATGGCGATGGCCTGCAGGCCTGAAGAACAGAAACGGTTGAGGGTCATGCCCGCCGTGCCGGTACCCAGCTTCGACAGCACCGCCACGTTGCGGCCGATGTTGAACCCCTGGGCGCCTTCGTTGGAAGCCGCGCCAACGATGCAGTCCTCGACGCTGGCCGGGTCGATGCCGTTGCGGGCCAGCAGGGCGTTCACGCAATGGGCCGCCATGTCATCGGGGCGGGTCTGGTTGAACTTGCCACGGAAAGACTTGGCCAGGCCGGTCCTGACACTGTCGACGATCACCACTTCACGCATGGGGCACCTCCTTCGGCGTTGAGCTGCAAGCTGAAAGCGAAGGCAACAACGCGCTGCCTTTCGCTCGTAGCCAGTAGTTTGTAGCTTGCAGCTTGCGCCCAAGCCACCATCATTGAAGCGCTTGATGCAGCACCATGACAGATCAGGCGCCCGGCCCGGTACGCTTACTTGTCCTTTTTGAAGGCTTTCTCCAGCGCCTCGTTGATGGTGCGCAGTACCTTGACCCGGGCCCAGCGCTTGTCATTGGCTTCGATCAGCGTCCACGGGGCGATTTCCGTGCTGGTGCGGTCGACCATGTCCTCCACCGCTTCGCGGTACTGGTCCCACTTCTTGCGGTTGCGCCAGTCGTCATCGGTTATCTTGAAACGCTTGAAGGGCACTTTCTCGCGGGCCTCGAAGCGTTCCAGCTGGGTGTCCTTGTCAATCGCCAGCCAAAACTTGACCACCACGACGCCCGCGTTGGCCAACTGCTCTTCGAAATCATTGATTTCGCCATAGGCACGCATCCAGTCGCTGGTGCTGCCCAAGGCTTCCACCCGCTCCACCAGTACGCGGCCATACCAGGAGCGATCGAAGATGGTGAACTTGCCTCGCGCCGGGATCTGACGCCAGAACCGCCACAGGTAAGGCTGCGCCAGTTCATCCTGGGTGGGCGCGGCGATCGGCACGATGTTGTACTGGCGCGGGTCCAGGGCCGCGGCCACCCGGCGAATGGCGCCCCCCTTGCCCGCCGCGTCATTGCCCTCGAACGCCGCCACCAGGGCATGACGGCGCATGTGCTTGTGCCGCAGCAGCCCGGCCAGGCGCGCCTGCTCGATTACCAGCTGTTCGTTGTAATCATCCTTGTCCAGGTGCTGGCTCAGGTCCAGGCTGTCGAGCAGGCCCTTGCCGTCCAGGCTGTGCCCCAACGGCGCGACGCTCTGGTGCAGCGGTTCGGTGGGCGCCTTGAGGGCTGCCTGCAAGCCTTCCAGCAGCAGCTTGCCTACGGTGAGGCTGCGGTAATGAGGGTCGACACCTTCGATCACATGCCAAGGCGCGTAGTCACGGCTGGTGCGGCGCAGCACGCGCTCGCCGAAACGCACGAAGCGGTCGTAGGTTTCCGATTGCTGCCAGTCCAGCGGGCTGATGCGCCAGCTGTGCAGTGGGTCGTCCTGCAGGGCCTTGAGCCGCGCTTTCATCTGTTTCTTGGACAGGTGGAACCAGAACTTGAAAATCAACGCGCCCTCGTCGCACAGCATCTGCTCCAGGCGCTCGGCACCGTTGATGGCCTGGTCCAGCTGGGCGTCCTTGAACTCGCGGTGCACACGCCCCTGGATCATCTGGCTGTACCAATTGCCGAAGAACACGCCGATCTTGCCCTTGGCCGGCAATTGCCGCCAGTAACGCCAGGCCGCGGGCCTTGCCAGTTCTTCATCGGTCTGCTGGTCGAAGGAGCGCACCTCGATCAGGCGCGGGTCCATCCATTCGTTGAGCAGTTTGACGGTCTCCCCCTTGCCCGCCCCCTCGATGCCATTGATGAGGATGATGACCGGGAAGCGCGCCTGGGCCTTGAGTTCGTTCTGGGCTTCCAGCAGCGCCTCGCGCAGCGCCGGCACTTCGGCGTCGTAGGTCTCCTTGTCGATGGCGTGGCCGATCTCGGCGGACTCGAACATGGGCAGTACTCCTTGACCAATAAGCTCTAGAGCCTAGCGCATCAGCCTCGCTATCATGAACCCTTGTCTGTCATCGAGCCGAACATGAGTACCGAACCGCTGCACGCCCAGATCGACTGGGACGACCTGGGCCGCCCGACGTCGCGCCACTATGGCGACGTGTATTTCGCCGCCTCGGGCTTGGAAGAAACCCGCCATGTGTTCATCGACCAGAACGACCTGACGGCGCGCTTCGGCGCCTTGGCCGACGGGCAGCGGCTGGTCATCGGCGAGACCGGCTTCGGTACCGGGCTGAATTTCTTCTGCGCCTGGCAGTTGTTCGCCGAACACGCCACACCGGGCGCACGCCTGCATTTCATCAGCGTGGAAAAGTACCCCCTGAGCCACGCCGACCTCACCCGCGCCCTGGCCCTGTGGCCAGCGCTGGCGCCTTACACTCAGCCACTGCTGGCCCAATACGTGGGTATTCACCAGGGTTTCCAGCGCCTGGTGTTCGACGGCGGCCGTGTCACCCTGACGCTGCTGATCGGCGATGTGCTGGAGCAGTTGCCACAACTGGACGCCCAGGTGGATGCCTGGTTCCTGGATGGCTTCGCCCCGGCCAAGAACCCTGAAATGTGGACCCCTGAACTGTTCGCCGAACTGGCCCGCCTGGCCGCGCCGGGTTCCACCCTGGGCACCTTCACCAGCACCGGCTGGGTGCGCCGCGGGTTGATCGCGGTGGGATACAAGATGAAGCGCATCCCCGGTATCGGCAAGAAGTGGGAAGTGCTGCGCGGTGTGTTCGAGGGGCCGGTGTCGGCACCCGCCCTGGCCAAGCCCTGGTTCGCCCGCCCCCCTCGCCCCGAGGGCGAGCGCCATGCCCTGGTGGTCGGCGCCGGCCTGGCCGGTTGCGCCACCGCCGCCAGCCTGGCCGCCCGGGGCTGGCGCGTCAGCCTGCTGGAGCGCCACGACGCCGTGGCCCGGGAAGCGTCCGGCAACCCCCAAGGCGTGCTTTACCTGAAACTTTCGGCCCATGGGACGGCGCTGTCGCAGTTGATCCTCAGCGGTTTTGGCCACACCCGCCGGCTGCTGGAACAGTTGCAGCGTGGCCGCGACTGGGACGCCTGCGGCGTCCTGCAACTGGCCTTCGACGACAAGGAAGGCCAGCGCCAGGCGCAACTGGCCGACGCCTTCGACCCGCAACTGCTGCAGGTGCTGGACCGCGAGGCCGCTCAGGCAGTGGCGGGTGTGAAGCTGCCCAGCGGTGGCCTGTATTTCCCGGAAGGCGGCTGGGTACACCCACCCGCTTTGTGCCAATGGCAGGCTGGGCAGCGCGGCGTGCACGTGCAGCCCCACCACGAGGTACTGCACCTGCGCCGCGTCGACGGCCAGTGGCAGGCCTGGGACGGCGAACGCTTGCTGGCGAGCGCCCCCGTGGCCGTACTGTGCACGGCGGCCCAGGTACGCGACTTTGATGAAACGGCCACCCTGCCGCTCAAGCGCATCCGCGGCCAGATCACCGCCCTGCCACGCACGGACAGCAGCGCCAGCCTGGCCACCGTGGTATGCGCCGAAGGCTACGTAGCCCCCGCCCGCCTGGGCGAACACACCCTGGGTGCCAGTTTCGATTTCCACAGCGACGACCTTACCCCGACCGTGGCCGAGCACCAGGGCAACCTGGCCATGCTCGATGAAATCTCCACCGACCTGGCCGAGCGCCTGGGCACCCATGGCCTGCCGGCGGAACACCTGCAGGGCCGCGCCGCGTTCCGTTGCACCAGCCCGGACTACCTGCCCATCGTCGGGCCGGTGGCCGAGCGCGAGGCGTTTCTGCAGGCCTACGCCATACTCAGCCGCGACGCCCGCCAGGTACCGGACGTGGCGTGCCCTTGGCTTGAGGGCTTATACGTGAACAGCGGGCATGGCTCGCGTGGGTTGATCACTGCGCCGTTGAGCGGGGAGCTGGTGGCGGCCTGGCTGGACGGCGAGGCGTTGCCCTTGCCGCGTGCGGTGGCGGAAGCTTGCCACCCGAATCGGTTTTGGGTGAGGGGGTTGGTGAAGAACAAGGGGTAGGGCCGTCAGGTACAGGGCGTTGGGATTTTGCTGCGCTCGAGATCGAGCGCCACACCCCCATGCAAGGCACCGGGTGGCCTTCACACAATTATTTGGCATGCATTAATTTGCCTTCGCCTGCGCTCGGACAAAACAATACCCCCATGCTGACCATCACCCACCTGCAAAAATCCTACCCCACCCCCCAAGGTCCACTTCCGGTTCTGGCCGGGGTAGACCTGCAGCTTGCCCAGGGCCAGAGCCTGGCGCTGATGGGCGAGTCGGGCAGCGGCAAGAGCACCCTGCTGCACCTGGTGGCCGGGCTGGACCGGGCCGACAGCGGCCGCATCGAGGTCAACGGCCAGGCGCTGGAACACTTGAACGAGGGCCAACTGGCCGCCTGGCGGCGCCATGGCGTCGGCTTGATCTTTCAACAATTCAACCTCATCAGCAGCCTGAACGTAGCCGATAACCTGGCCTTTCAGGCCCGCCTGGCCGGGCGCCACGACCCGGCCTGGCATGCCGAACTGGCCGAGCGCCTGGGCCTGACTGCCCTCCTGGCACGCTACCCCGAACAACTGTCCGGCGGCCAACAGCAACGCGTGGCACTGGGGCGCGCGCTGGCGCCACGGCCGCCGCTGTTGCTGGCCGACGAACCCACCGGCAACCTGGACGAACGCACCAGCACCCAGGTGCTGGACCTGTTGCTGCAATTACAGGCCGACAGTGGATGCAGCCTGCTGATGGTCACCCACAGCCCGGCCATCGCCGCCCGCCTGCAGCGCAAGGTGGTGCTGCAGGCCGGCCGCGTGAGGGCCGACTGAGTTGGCCAGCTTGTGGTGGACCCTCACCGCCCTGCTCAGCCACTGGCGCAGGCACCCCCTGCAACTGGCAAGCGTGCTGGCGGGCCTGTGGCTGGCCACTACCTTGCTGATCGGCGTGCAGGCCCTCAACGGTCAGGCCCGCCATAGCTATGCCCTGGCCAGTGAGCTGATTGGTGGCCGCCCCCAGACCAGCCTCGCCCCGGAAAAAGGCGAATACCTGCCGCAGTCGCTGTTCGTCGACCTGCGGCGCCGCGGCTGGCCAGTGTCGCCTCTGCTGCAAGGGCGCCTGGACCTCAACGGCCAACGTTTGACCGTGACCGGCATCGACCCGCTGACCCTGCCGACAAACACCGCGCTGGGCGGCCAGGTACCCACTGAGTCAGACCTCTATCGCTTCATCGGCGCCCCGGGCGTAACCTGGGTAGCACGCCAGACCCTGCACAGCCTGGGGCTTGGCGACGGTGACAGCGCCGATGCACGGCTACCGCCCCTGCAGGGTCGTGACGACATGGCCCCCGGGGTACTGATGATGGACATCAGCCATGCCCAGGCCGTGCTCGGTGCGCCCGAGCGATTGTCACGCCTGCTGCTGCCGGAGGACTTCCAGCGCGCAGTGCCGGACGACCTGGCCGGGCAGTTGCGACGCCAGCACAGTGACCCTGGGCAGGACATGAACCGCCTGACCGAAGCCCTGCATTTGAACCTGGCGGCGCTGGGCCTGCTGGCGTTCGTGGTCGGTCTGTTCATTGCCCAAGCGGCCATCGGGCTGGCCCTGGAACAACGCCGGGCCCTGATGCGCACCTTGCGCGCCTGTGGTGTGGGCGTGCGCCTGTTGGTCGTCGCCCTGCTTCTGGAACTGACCGTTCTGGCCCTGCTGGGCGCTATGGCCGGGGTGGCCAGTGGCTACGGCCTGGCAAGTGCGTTGCTGCCCGACGTCGCGGCCAGCCTGCGCGGCCTGTATGGCGCCGAGGTCGGCAACCAGCTCAGCCTGAGCCCGCAATGGTGGCTGGGGGCCGTTGCGTTGAGCCTGACCGGTGCGCTGCTGGCCTGCGGGCATACCTTGTGGCGAGCGGCGCGCCTGCCACTGCTGGCATTGGCCAGTCATCAGGCCTGGCAAGGGGCTCACCGCCAAGGCTTGCGGCGACAGGGTGCGGCGGCTGGTTTACTGGGCATACTGGCCCTGGCCTTGGCAGGCGGGGGGGACAGCCTTGCCGCGGGCTTCGCCCTGCTGGCCTGCCTGTTGCTGGCCGCCGCGCTGGCGCTGCCGGTGCTGCTCGAGGGCCTGCTGGCCGGCCTGGCCCGCTTGCCAACGGGCAGTGCCGTCGGCCAGTGGTTTCTGGCCGACTGCCGTCAGCAACTGCCTGCACTGAGCCTGGCGCTGATGGCGCTGCTGTTGGCCATGGCCACCAACATCGGTGCTTCGAGCATGACCCAAGGCTTTCGCCAGACCTTCAACCACTGGCTTGAACAACGCCTGGTCGCCGAGCTCTATGTGCGCCCCGCCGACGCCGCGCAAACAGCCCAGGTCCAGGCCTGGCTGCGACAGCGGCCCGATGTGCAGGCCGTGCTGCCCGAGCGCGAGCAGGACGTTGCGCTCAAAGGCTGGCCCGTGCAGGTGCATGGCATTATCGACAATGCGCTCTACCGTGAGCATTGGCCCTTGCTGGAGCAAGCCACAGGCAACCCGTGGGACCGGTTATTCCACGGCGACAGCCTGATGCTCAGCGAACAACTGGCTCGGCGGCTGAAGGTCGGCATCGGCGACACCGTGGAACTGCCCGAAGCAGGCCCGTTGACCGTGGTGGGCATTTACGCCGACTACGGCAACCCCAAGGGCCATGTGCTGCTTGACGCGGCCCGCTGGCAACGGCTGTGGCCGGCCCAGCCACCGACGCGTCTGGCACTGCGCCTGCCGCCCACGGCGGTACCTGCCTTGAAGCGTGACCTGCAGGCAGCTTTCGCCCTGGGCGATGAGCGCCTGGTGGACCAGGGCCAGCTCAAGCAATGGGCGCGGCAGGTATTTGACCGCACCTTCAGCGCCACCAATGCCCTGGACACGCTGACCCTGGCGGTGGCTGCCGTGGCGCTGTTCATCAGCCTGCTGACCCAGAGTGACAACCGCCTCGCCCAGTTGGCTCCCTTATGGGCGCTGGGCATGCGCCGCCGCCACCTGATCATGCTCAACCTGGCCCAGACCTGGCTGCTGAGCCTGTTGACGCTGCTGCTGGCGCTCCCTTTGGGCGTACTGCTGGCCTGGTGCCTGGTAGCAGTGGTGAATGTACAGGCATTCGGTTGGCGGCTGCCGCTACAGGTGTTCCCCGCCCAACTGGTGCAACTGCTGGGTTGGGCGATGCTGGCCACGGTATTGGCGTCGGTCTGGCCCATGGTGCGTTTGCTGCGCAGCCAACCGACGGACCTGTTGAGAGTGTTTGCCGATGAACGTTAGAAAACAGGGTTCGTGCCTTGCACTGTTGTGCCTGCTACTGACCGCCTGCGACGCCCCGCCCCCTCCAACAGGCTTCGCCGGGCTGGGAAGCCAGGTCGAGGGGTTTGCCCCAGTGACGCCGGGCGCCCCGCTGATCTTTCCCCGCGACCATGGCGCCCACCCCGACTACCGCATCGAATGGTGGTACGTGACGGCCAACCTCAGCGCTGGCGATGGTCGTTCGTTCGGCGCCCAGTGGACCCTGTTTCGCAGTGCCCTGGCGCCCGGCGCCGAAGCCCCTGGCTGGAGCCACAAAACCCTGTGGCTCGGCCACGCCGCCCTGACCGGCGAACACTGGCAGCACAGCGCCCAGACCCTGGCCCGCGGTGGTATCGGCCAAGCGGGGGTACAAGCGCAGCCGTTTGCCGCCTGGATAGACGACTGGCGCCTGGACAGCCTTGCGCCGTCAACTGCCAACCTGGGCACGCTGCGGGTCACCGCCCGCGGCGCCGACTTCAGTTACGAATTGGACCTGCACACCGATCGCCCCCTGGTGCTGCAAGGCTTGCAGGGCTACAGCCGAAAATCGCAGCAGGGCCAGGCCTCCTGGTATTACAGCCAGCCGTTTTACCAGGTCAGTGGCCAGGTCCGTACCCCGGACGGCCACTGGCAGGTGAACGGCCAGGCGTGGCTGGACCACGAGTGGAGCAGCCAGCCGCTGGCGGCGAACCAACAGGGATGGGACTGGTTCTCCCTGCACCTGGACAATGGCGCCCAGGTGATGCTGTTCCGCCTGCGTCAGCAGGGAGGTGCCGATTTTGTCAGTGGCAGTTGGACCGATGCCGATGGCCGCAGTGAGCCACTGGCCAGCAACCAGGTGCAACTTCGCCCCTTGGCCACCCATGCCACGCTTGAACAGCACCGCGCGCCGACGCAATGGCAAGTCACCATTCCCACGCACGGGCTGGATGTGCGCCTCGATGCGCTGAACAGCGGCGCCTGGATGAACATTACCCCGCCTTACTGGGAGGGTCCGGTGCGGATGTCCGGCAGCCATGCCGGCCAGGGTTACCTGGAAATGACGGGGTATTGAACCCTTATATCAGCCCGTACTGGGTGGCCTTGACCACCGCGGACAATTTATTGCAGGCGCCGAGCTTCTCGATGCAGCGTGCAATATGGAAATTGACCGTTCTCTGGCTGACCGCCAGCGCAATGGCGACCAACTCCGAGGTCATCCCCATCGAGGCACATTTCAACACTTCCAATTCCCGGCTGGACAAGTGAGGCTGGATGACAGCGTGGAGTTCGGCTTGCCGTGAGGCATGTTCGCAACGATAGGCCAATGCCTCATGAACCAGGTTCGTCAACCACATGAAGTCAGCCACGTTGTCGTAGAACTCTGCCCCCGCTACATCCCCCTCACCACGGCACAGGCTGATCAATGTATTAAAGCCATGCAGCCCTTGAACCATCCGTGTCACACCATGGCGCACGCCATGAGCCTGGCAGTGTTGCCAGACTTCGGGGTTGGCGCTGAACAGCGCTTCACTCCATACGAAGGGAAGTTGGGTGCGCTGTACTTTTTCCAACAAGGGCTCGATTAATGTACGGGAATTATCCCGATACAACTGATTAAAGGCAGCGGGATAATTGTGGTGTTGAAAACACGTCAACCCACCCCTCGCCCGATCAACCAGCACCACCACTTCACAATATTCAAAACCCAGATTTCTCGCGCCCCAGACCAACGCGTCAAAGATTTCTCCATCATCCTGGGCGGAGGAAAAGCGTTCCAGCGCTTGCGCTATCCACTGCATGATAGGACCTGTCTGACTTGTTTTTTTGGATCCAGATAAACACAGACGAATTTAGTCCAGCCAAACATTCGCTGCAAATAACTAATCGCGATTGCCCAACGCTGGCAAAAACTCCAGGTAAAACAGACGTTCGATTAAAGTCATTGCGTGAAGTAGCCGTATGGAATTATTTGATGGAATGAACTTCTGGAGCGTTTCTGTATCCGCAGGCAGTAGCCGTTTGCTTATTACCGATTGTTATGAAACTCCTGCGGCGCCTGCCGGTCAGTTCCATAAGCGCGCCCTATCCACGGCGCCCTCCCCAACGGAAAACCGGTAAGGAATTATGTGCGGATTAGCAGGTG
>NZ_JAPYKM010000014.1:0-154318 GCF_029623465.1 Pseudomonas sp. RIT-To-2
TGGCGATCAAACAGAACGACAGCACGAATCCGAGCACGGGCCAAAGGGCGGCAGCCAGCGCAAACAATGCGTTGCCTGCCAGTCGACGCTCACAACGCGCTTGCAGCAAAGGGGCCAGGATGCACGCCACGCCCAGCAGTGCCGCCAGGCCATGCACCGGGCGCAGGGTCACGGCCATGGCTTCACCGAGCGCCACGCCGTGCTGGCCGAACTGGCCGGCGTACAGGTCCATGGCGGTGGCGAAGTCGGGCGCGCGGAACAGTGTCCAGGCCAGGCACACGAATAGCAGCGTACCGGTGTGCGCGGCCCACGCCGGAACCGCCGGCAGCCGCGAGCGCGACCAGGCGCGGTCCAGGCACAGCGCCACACCGTGGGCCGAACCCCAAAGCAGGTAGTTCCAGCTGTCACCCCCATGCCAGAGCCCGGCGATAGCCATGGTCAGGAACAGATTGCGGTAGGTTTTCCATGCGCCTTTGCGGTTGCCGCCCAAGGCGATGTAGAGGTAGTCGCGCAGCCAGCTGGACAGTGACAAGTGCCAGCGGCGCCAGAAATCCTGGATGCTGCTGGCCAGGTAGGGCCGGTTGAAATTCTCCGGGAAATGGAAGCCCAGCATCAGGCCCAGGCCGATGGCCATGGCGCTGTAACCGGCAAAGTCGAAGAACAGTTGCAGCGAGTACGCCAGGCAGCCGGCCCAGGCATCCACCAACGATGGCTGATGCAGGTGAAAAGCCACGTCCACCAGCGGCGACAAGGTATCGGCCACCAGCACTTTCATGCTCAGGCCGATCATGAAACGCCGGGCGCCGAGGGAAAAGTTCTGCCAGTTGAAGTAGCGCTGGTTCAGCTCCCGGCGCACCCAGTCATAGCGAATGATGGGCCCGGCGATGGAGTGCCCGAACATGGAAATGTAGGTGGCGAAGTTGATGAAACTGCGCTCCACCGGCACCACGCGCCGGTGCACGTCCACCAGGTAGGAGATGGCCTGCAACACGATGAACGACAACCCCGCGGGCAGCGCCACCCGTTGCCAGGCCATGGGCAGGGCGCCGTAGTGGGTGAGCAGGTCATTCCAGGTGGCGGCCAGGATGTTGGCGTATTTGTACCAGCACAACACGGCGGTGTTGATCACGATGAGGCCGACCAACCGCCGCACACGTTCGCGCCCACCCTCCTGGGCGCGGTCCACCAGCAGGCCGCCGACCCACGCCAGCACGGTAAGGGCCATGTGCAGGAACAGGAACAGCGGGCTCAGCCAACCATAGAACAACCAACTACCCACCAGCAGGATGACGTTGCGCCACGCCGGCCGCGCCAGGGTGTACACCAGCAGGAAGGCCGGCAGGAACAGTGTCAGAAACTCGAGCGAGGCAAAAACCATGGTGGCGCGGGTTTCCCTTCAGTTGGCGACGCTGTCGGTGACAGCGACCAGGCGCGGGCCGCCAGGCGAGGGTATCAGCAGCAGGCTGTAGCGCTTGTTGGCCTGCAGCGGGCCGATTTCCAGCGCCGCGCCGATGTTGGCCCCGGCGCACACCAGTTGCACGGCCAGTTGCGCGCGCGGGTTCAGTTCCTGGCGGCGCGGGTTGCCGGCGGGGGCTTTCTGGAACAGGTCGAGGTCCTTGCCGGCCACGTTCACCTTGGCGTCGGAGCACTGGGCATCGGCATTGAAGAAGGCCAGCGAGGCCTTGAGCTGGTTCGGCAGGTCGAACGGTTCGGTGACCACCTGTTGCTCAATGCCACCGCCGGCGGCCGGCAGGGCGAACACCGTGGCAAAGTCGCCCGGTGCCACGGTCACGGCCAGCGGTACCTGATGGCCATCGCGGCTGAGAGTGCCCTTGGCGGTCTTGCCGCCCGGCACGGCGATGAAGTCGGTGGCGAACGTGTCGCCTGCCAGGTTCAGGGTCGCCTGGGTACCGTCAGGCGTCAGCACCAGCGGGCTGGCACTGACGTTGACCAGGCGCAGGTAAGCGGAGTCCTGGGCGGGCCCCGTGGGGTAGAGCGCAATTTCGGCGCTCACGGCGCTGGCGCTCAGGGCCAGCCCACCGATGACGAAGGCCAGGCGCATCACGGTTTGGCCCCCACGGCACTGGCCGGCAGTTCACTGATGGACTTGCCGATCGCGGCCGCCCACGACTTGTAGCCGGCGATGGTGAAGTGCTGGCCGTCGGAGGTGATCCACTCGCCCGGTTTGGAGAAATGGGTGGAGTCGATGTAGGTGCACGGCGCGACCATGTTGGCCAGCGTGCCGGCCACCAGTTGGGTGCGCACCTGGTTCTTGCCGTAGGTGTTCTCGTAGATGTTGCTGCCGTTGGCCTTGCCCCAGGCCGGGCCTACCCACACGCACTTGGCGCCCGTGTCGGCGATCTGCCGGGTTAGGGCGGTGACGCTCTGGTACGCCCATACCTTGGGGAACGGCGTGGTCTTGTAGGAGGCCATGGTGTCACCCATGATCAGCACCACCACGTCGGGCTTGTCCTTGGCGATCACGTCCTTGATGGGCTGGGTGTCCATGGTGCCGCGGCTCATCACCTTGATCTTTTCGCCCGGCTCGCGGGTAGCGCCGCAGTCCAGCTTGAGCTTGGGGGTTACCCAGTCGGTCGGGTTGGCACCGCACGCGCCGATGGCGTGCACTGTGGCGCCTTGCTGGGTGAGGTTGTCGTAGAGCGGGTTCATCAGCGAGTCGGGAAAGCTCATGTGGCTTTCGCCGATCACGAGTAAGGTCAAACCAGCCAGTACGGAAGCAGCCATGAAAAAGTCCTCGTTGAATCAATTCGAATAAGGGGAGGCGAAAGGGCTGACCGGCAGGTCCATGGCCCCGGTCATGTCTTCGACGGTGTAGCGCAGGTACAGGCCGGCCGTGACCTGGCGGTAGTCGCTGGCGTTGTCCGCCGCCAGCGCGGCGCCCAGCACGAAGTTCGAGGTCAGGCGGTACTCGCCCGCCGCGCTGACGTTGTAGCCGATGCCGGTACTGCTCTGGCTGTCGTAGCCCGACAGGCCCGCTGCCGTGGCCCGCGCCTGCAGGCTGCTGTGGCCTGGGAACACATCGGCACTGTCCTGGCCGATGTGCTGCACGCCCACCGAACCCTTGAGGCGATAGGTGAAACGCTCGCCGCGTTGTGCCCAGGTGACCGGCACGCCCAGTGCCAGGAACTGTTGCGGGCTGAAGTAGCCGCCGTTGCCGTAGGTGTAGAAATTCTGGTTGTTCGAGTAGGTCAGCGCCGAGCCGCTCAGGCCCACGGTAAGGGTGCTGTCCGCCGCGTTGCGCAAATACCAGTACACGCCGCTGCCCAATTCGAAGCGGTTGTTGGACTCCACGTTGTTGCCTACCAGCTTGTGCGCCGAGCCGTAGCCGTACACGCCCACCTGCTGGTCGTCGTGGCTCAGCTCACCGCGCACGCCGTTGGCCGTCACGCCGCCCCATTTGTCACCGGTGCGCGAGTCGCGCGAGCCAGCGAACGAGGTGACGCTGTCGGTGACCACGCGTCGCGAGACGCTGACGCCGTAGCGGTAGTTGCCGTCGCTGGCAAACGGCCGGTTGACACTGACACCGCCCACGGGGGTGCTGTAGATGAAGCCCAGGGGGCTGACCCCGGCATCGGCCTTGATGCCTTCGTCCTTGTTGCGATAGGCCACGGAAACGCCCACGCCATTGGCTTTCTGCGAGCCGACCGTGTCGGTGCCGCTGGCGCCGAAGCGCGCCACGGCATTGCTGCCCGGAGTGCCTGCGCTCAGGGATACCGGGGTAACGCGCAGGGCAACGCTGTCGGTGCCATCGCCGACGGGCAGGGTAGCCTCCAGCGGGGCCTCGACATCGGTCAGTTTGCTCAGGCCTTTTTCGCCGTTGTTGCTGCGTACCGAGACGCCCTGGGTGACCGACGGGGTACGGTCTTGCAGAATATCGTTCAACGCCACCTGGGCTGGGCTCAGGTCGGTGCGCGGCGCGGTGTCGCCGTCGCGCGCATAGACGTTCTGGAACGGGTTGGCGGCCACGGTGGCGGCCGGCGTCGTCTTGCGGCTGGCCACCGCCGCGACGGTGTCAGTCGCGGCGCCGTCGGCGCCGTCCACCGGGGGCGGGATCAGGCTGTTGGTGGCCAGCACCGTGGCCTGGCGACGCTGCCCGGCCAGGCCGACGAAGGGGTTGTCCGAGGCGACGGTTTTTTCCGCCGCCGGGGTATTGGCGACGTACGGGGTAGTGGCGCGCTGGCTGTTCTCGATAGCCACCGCCTTGCGCAGCAACCGCGCCGCTTCGCCGCTCTGGCCAATGCCGCGATAGACGCGGGCTGCCGCCGTCAGGGTCTGGGGCACGCCCGGCTCCAGGGCCAGGGCCTTCTGCGCTGAGGTTTCGGCCAGGCTGAAGTCCCGACCTTGCAAGGCGACATCGGCCAGGCCCAGTTGCAGCCGGGCGTTGTGCGGGTCACCCTGGATCAGCGGCTCATACAGCTGGCGGGCTTTTTCGACGTTGCCACTGGCGGCATACATGCGCGCCAGGGACGACACCGCCAGGCTGTCGTGGGGGCGCTGCTTGAGCGCCGGCGAGAGCATGTCATAGGCCGCCACCAGGTCATTTTTCTCGCGCAGCTCATCGGCCTGCTTCACGCGGTACAGGTACACCAGGTCTTCATAGCGACGGGTGGTGCTGTCGCTCATGGGCGTGCCCTGCAACTGGCGCAGGATGTCGCTGGCTTCGCTGTCATGGTCGGCCTTGAGCAGCACCCCGGCGTACAGCAGTTGCGGGTCCGGGGTGGCCGGGGTGTGCTCCATCAGCCCGGCCATCAGGCGCACGGCCTGGTCGGGGTTGCCGGCTTCGGCATACGCACTGGCCAGCACCGCCAGGCGCTCGGGCTTACCGCGGGCCAGGGGTTCGCAGCGCGCAAGCAAGGCCCAGGCATCCTGGCGCTGGCCGCGGCGGGCGATCTCGACGGCCATTTCAGTCTGCACATGCAGGCGCACGTCCACGTCCATCTCGTTCATGTCAGCGCTGCGGTCGGCGGCGGGAATGCGCGAGAGGGTGGCCTGGGCCTTGTTCCACTCACCCAGCTCGGCGGAGAGCAGGGTGCTGGTGTACAGGGCGTCGGGCTGGTTGGGTTGGCGCTTGAGCAGTTCGTCGATCAAGTCGCGGGCCATCTGCACCTGGCCGTTGTGCAGGTACACGCGCGCCAGGGCAAAGCGTGTCCACGGGTTGCCGGGGTCGTCGGCCAGGGCTGCCTGGTAGGCCTTTTGCGCCCCGGCCCAGTCACCACGGCGCTGGGCCAGGCCTGCAAGCTGGGCGTTACGCAGGGCACGAATGTGGATGGTCGGCGACAGGCGTGCCTGTTGCGACGGCGTCAGCCCGTCGATCAGGCGCAGGGCTTCGTCGGGCTTGCCATCGCGAGCCAGCGCGCTTATCAGGCCATTGAGGGCGTCGGGGTAATCCGGTGCGCTGGCCAGTACCTGACGGTACACGCTCTCGGCGGCCGGCAGTTGACCGGCCTGCACCAGCAAACCGGCACGGGCGGTCAAGCCTGCCGGGTCTGCAGGTTTGCGGGCGATGGCCTGTTCGATCAGTTCGCTGGCCTGGGCCAGTTGGCCGCTGCGCTGGGCGGCCGCAGCCTGGTCCAGCAACAGCCAGTAGCGAACATCGTCAAGGGCTGCTTTCCATTGACCGCCGCCAGGCGCCTTGCTGGCTTGTACCAGGTAGCTCTCGGCCTCACTCAGGCGCTTCTGGTGCTGACGCACGATGCCCATGCCGCCCAGTGCATCGAAGTCGCTGGGCGCGTCTTTCAGGCGTGCCTGGAATTCCTGCTCTGCCGTGTTCATGTCCTCGGCGTCCAGGGCCTTGAGGCCGCGGGCTACGTGCGGGTCGCGCTGCCAACCGATGCCGCCGCGGCCCTGGGCAATGCCCTTGGCCATCAGCGCGCGGATCTCCTCATCCTGGGGGTGGGCTTGCAGGTATTGCTGGAACAGCGAGACCTGGTCGCGGTTGGGCGGCCCCAGCCACACCAGGGCAAAGCGCCAGGTTTCGTCGGCATTGCCGCCGATGTCCGGGTTATGGGACAGACGCGCCAGCGCCCGGATGCCTTCCGGGCGGCTGGCGGGGTTGCGGGCCAGGTGCAGGGCCAGCCACAGGTCCAGGATCTCGTCGTCCGGGCGTTCGCGGCGCAGCCGCTCAAGGCCGACCCGCGCTTCTGGCCAGCCACCGGTGGCAAAACCCAGCGTGTTGTAGTACTCGCGGGCAATCAGGCCCTGGGGCTGGCGACCGTTGAACAACTGGCGGTACAGGGCCACGGCCTTGTCGCGCTCGTCGGCGTCACTGGCTTCACGGGCTTGTTCCAGCCGTTGCTGCTGGTCATCCGGGCTCAGGGCGATGTCCTGCTCCAGTTGCAAGGCCTGGCGCGGCAAGGGGCTCAGCGCCTGCAGGCGTGCGAGGTAACCCTGGGCGGCGGGCAAGCGCTTGCGCTGCAATTCGATCAGGCCCAGGCCGTACAGGGCATCGGGTTGTTCGGGCGCCAGGGTCAGCACCTTGGTCCAGGCTTCCTGGGCGCGGTCGGGCTGGTTCTTGCCTTGCCAGTAGTAGCCTTGCTCGATCAGCAACGCCTGCGGGCTATTGGCCGGCGGTGGGGCTGCCAGGGCCGCGGTGGAGGCCAGGGCGGCGCAGATGGCCAGGGCTAAGGTTTGCTGGCGCATGCGGCCTCCCACGACACATTGAGCGTGCCGTCTTGATTGAACTGGTAACGATGCTCGGTCCATCCGAGGGAGAACAGGCTCAACATCACGTGGTAGTACTGCGGTTGCCGGTAGGCCGGGTCGGCCGGGTCACTGTAATGGGCGATGGCCTGGTCGACGATGCGCTGCTGCTGGTCAGCCAGTTGCCCCAGGCCCTTGGCGCGCAGGTAGGGCACCATGGAAGCGGAATAGCCATACGGGCCCACGCCTTCGGTGGCGCCAGTGAGGATATTGGCTTTCTCCGGCGGCACCCCGGCCGAAGCCGTGGCCCGGGCCATGCCGTCCAGGTGTTCGAGCATGGGTTTGTACAGCGGGTCGGCAGGTGCGGTCAGCCCGGCCCACAGGTAGGTGCGGATAGCGTCATAGCTGCCCAGGGCATTGGAGAACGGGTCCACCACGAACAGGCCCTTGTTGACATCGGTGCCGCGGTACGCCACCCAGTCCGGCACGAAGCCTGCGCGGTTGACGCCCTGGTCGGCGACCATCTTCGCGGTACTGTCGGCCACTGCCTTCCAGGGGCTGGCGGGCGACTCCCGGGTGAAGCGGCGCATCAGCGGGATAGGCGTGTAGCTGGCGTTGAAGCGCCACAGCTGGTCGGGGTGCTCGAAGCCCACGGGGCCGGGCAGCACCATCTTGCCCAAGCCGGGAATGTCACGGATCAGCGTGTGTTCGACGTTGGCCAGGATCAGCCGGGCATCGGCGCGGTAATGCGGCTTGTGCCACAGGCGGTCAGCTTCCAGCAGGGCGTAGGCGAACCACAAATCGGCGTCGGTGGCCGAGTGTTTGTCCAGCACGCTCCAGGTGCCCGCCGGCCCCAGGCCCCATAGCCAGCCCGGCAGGTTCTGGCCCAGGTTGGCCCCGGCCATGTTGTCACGGGTCCAGCGCCACAGGGCGTCGAAGGTGACCGGGTCGTTGGCCACCAGGGCGAAGAACATCCCGTAGGACTGGCCTTCGGAGCTGCTCTGGTTGGGGTCCATGCTGGAGCCGAGCATGCGCCCGTCCTTTTGCACGAAGCGCTGCACGTAGTCGTTCCACAGCGGCCAGTTCTGCGCGCTGCACGTCTGTGCCTGGGCAAGCCCGGGCAGCAGCGTGGCCAGCGCCAGCGCGGTCAGGGCAGCGCTTTTCATGACAGGCGCTTCTGGGCGCGCGAGCGCAGGAACAGGTACAGCAACACGCTCACCAGCAGGATGCCGAACACGGTCACCAGCAGCATCCACTGCAGGTTCTGCGACAGGGTCCACTGCACGCGCTTGAACAGGCTGAGGTCGCCCACGTAGTACTGCTCGTCGGCCACCAGGGAGTTGATCTGGTTGCCGTGAACCACGGCCAGGCTGCCTTGCAGGGTGTCTTTGTACTGCTCGCCGCCGATCAGGGCATCGGTGGCATCGCTCAGGCCTTCCGGGCGGCCGCTGGCGATCACTACCACGCTGCGCTTGGCCGTGAGCGGGGACTCGAAGCCCGCCAGGTAGGTGTTGCTGTCCGGGCCGCTGTAGGTCACGGTAACGCGCGGCTTGCGCTGGTTGGCCTGTGGGTCGGGGCTGATCCAGTCACGCACGCGCAGGGCCAGGTCGGAGATGTTGAAGCGGTGGTTGCCGCCTTCGCCGTTGACGGGCAGGTGGTCGGCCCATTGGCTCAGCAACGGCTGGTTGCCGCCCGAGGCCAGTACCAGCAGGTCTTTGTCGCGCACCGATTGCACGGCGTCGGCCTGCACCACGGTGACGGCGGTGGCGGGGTAGCCGGAGGACAGGCCCAGGCGCCCCAGCACGGTCAGGTAGGCGCTCCATTCGGCCGGACCGCTGTTGTCCGGCATCACCACGGCGCTCTGGGACAGGTCGGCCAGGCGCGTGAACGGAAAGCCGCTGTCGTTGAACACGCCCAGGTTCGGCAGGGCGATATAGTGGTTGTAGCCGCTCAGGTCCAGGCTTGAATCCGGGTCGATCAGGCCGCGCATGTTGTCGATGATGATGTCACGGCATTGGCCCTGCTTCACGTAGTCGAACATGTAGCGCAACTGCAACTGGGAGCGCGCGGGGGCCAGGTCCAGCGGCAGGCGCACGATGGCTTCGCGGGGCAGGCTCTCGTCTTTCTTCAGCATGGCCAGCAGGTTGTCGCCGCCGTCCAGGCTTTTCAGTGACGGCAGCGGCATGGACTTCATGAAACGGTCATTGAGGCTCACCAGCAGCGACGAGTTGGTCGACTCCTGCTGCGGGGTGTAGCGGTATTTCAGGTCCAGCGGCACACCGTTTTCGCGCCAGTTGAACAGGTCCGGCGGCAGGTGCAGGGGCACGGTGATGTAACCCGGGTTGTAGCCCGACACGCTGAGTTTCCGGGTGTCGATCAGCTCGCCCAGGCGTACCGGGCGGTCGGAAGGCAGCCAGTTTGGCGCATCGTACGGCTTGCGCGGGCTGAGCGCGTCCAGGTGGTCGATGACCACGCTGTTGCCCACCAGCGCCTTGCTGCCCAGGGCTACGGCGTCAGCCGCGAGCTTGAGTTCAGCGGCGGTGCGGCCAGCCACGATCAGCACTTTGCCGTGGGGGTCATTGGGGTTGGCCATCAGGGTGACGGTGGGGCCCTTCAACTCGCTCAGCCCAAGGCTGGCCAGCGAATGCGCGGCTTCCTGGCCCTCCACCAGCACGATGGCGCTGCCTTTTTGCGGGATCTCGCCCACGCTGCTGGTAAAGCGCGCTCCCCGGTAGCCTGCCAGCGCGCCGACCCACGACGACAAGGCGCCCGCGGCCTCCAGGGTGCCATTGCCTGGCGCCTTGGCGAACACGAACGGCAGGTTCACCTGGCTGGCGTCGCGGCGGTCAAAGAACGGCATCGGCAGAATCGACAGGTCGTCCTTGAGCGGCACCGGCGACACGCTGAGGCGCAGTTGCGAACTGCTGTTGATCTTGGCCCACAGGCTGCTGTGTTGCGGGTCTTCGCACTCCATCGTGTAATGGCCGATGAACTGCAGGCGCAGGTGGTTGTACTCGGTGATCAACTGCGGGGCGATGGTGACCACTTGCTGCTGTGGCTTGCCCGCGCCGTCCTTGGGCAGCGCCAGGCTGGCAGCCACCTGGTCGTTGACCAGTACGTTGATCTGCGACAGGTCGGCCAGCAAGGCGGGCGAGTAGCTGTAGTCCAGCACCAGCGAGGCGCCGTTGACCACTTCGTCGGCGCGAACGCTGAAGTCGACACTGTCGGAGGATTCCACGCCCTGCAGGTTCATGGTTTCCAGATGGCCCAGTTGCTTGAGCGTGATATCACGGCTGTAGCTGCCGGCCACAGGCGTGGCATCGGCGGGCGTTGCTGCGCAAGCGTTGTGTACCACCGTGGCCAGGCACAGGACGGAGCAAGCCAGGCGCATGAAAGGGCGGCGCGAAGGGTGGGATTTCATGATCATGACTTGTCCAGATTGGAATCGAGCGCGAGCGAAGGCGCGACGCGCGCCGTCGATGTTTCAGAGGGGCGGCTGATGAGGGCCTTGAGCAGTGCGACCATGCCCAGCAGCCCGATGGCGCTGACTTCACGCAGGGCCGACAGCGGGGTGTCGACCTTGCCGCTGCCCCAGCTGGCGGCCCAGGTGTCGGCCCGCGAGAAAGTCATGCGCACCAGTTCACTTTGCTGGCGCAGGGTCAGCGGGTCGAAGCGCACGCCCACGTATTGGCCTTTGCTGAACACCACCGTGGTGTCGAACTCGGCGTGGGATATGCGTGCGGCGGCGTTGCGCGACAGCGTCACGCGCACCCGCTCACCGGCATGGGCGGTCGTGCCGGCAGGCAATTTGAAGCCCAGGCCGTGCTGCGAGAAGTCCTGGGTGGTGCAGATCACTTCGTGACCGTTGGCCCATCGCACCTTCACCGGCAGCTCGGCGCGCACCCGCGGTTCGGACCGCACCTGGCGGCTTTCACTGGCCACCGCTACCGCGGCGCTGATGATGATCAGGTTGTAGAGGGTCCAGGTGCCGTTGATCAGCACGGTGATGGCGGTATTCGGCGCGCCCCAGATCAACTGGTGAATGCCGAAGCCCAGGCCGATCAGGTTCAGCACCAGCAGCACGATGTACGGGCGTGCGAGTTTCCAGTCGAAGTATTCCCGGGCGATGATGCCGCCCTTGTCGGTGACGTTGAAGCCCCCGAAGGTGGGTTTGACCAGGGCCATCAGTACCGGCGGCATGATGTACCAGGCCAGTACCGTCTCGTACACCTCGTTCCAGAACGAATGGCGAAAGCGCCCCTGAATACGCGAGTTGGTCAGGTTGGAGTGAAACAGGTGCGGCAGGGCGTAGGCAGTGATCATCAAGGCCGAAGCGTGGAAGATCTGCGCCCCGAAGATCAGGTACGCCAGGGGCGCTGTCAGGAACACCAGGCGCGGCAGGCCATAGAAAAAGTGCAGCATGGCGTTGGCATAGCACACGCGCTGGCCCAGCTTCAGGCCCTTGCCGAGCAGTGGGTTGTCCACCCGGAAGATCTGCGCCATGCCGCGGGCCCAGCGGATGCGCTGGCTGATGTGCCGTGACAGGCTCTCGGTGGCCAGGCCCGCGGCCTGAGGAATGGCCAGGTACGCGGTGTTGTAGCCGGCGCGGTTGAGTTTGAGCGCGGTGTGGGCGTCCTCGGTGACCGTTTCCACGGCAACACCGCCTATTTCTTCCAGCGGCTTGCGGCGCAATATGGCGCACGAACCACAGAAGAAGGTGGCGTTCCACAGGTCATTGCCGTCCTGCACCAGGCCGTAGAACAACTCGCCTTCGTTGGGCACGGCACGGAAGGTGTTGAGATTCTTCTCGAACGGGTCGGGCGAAAAGAAGAAGTGCGGGGTTTGCAGCATTGCCAGTTTCGGGTCCTTGAGGAACCAGCCCATGCCGATCTGCAGGAAGGAGCGGGTGGGCACATGGTCGGCGTCGAACATGGCGATGTATTCGCCGTCGGTAGCCTTGAGTGCCTCGTTGAGGTTGCCGGCCTTGGCGTGGTCGTTGTTGTCACGGGTGATGTAGTTCACGCCGATGCTGTGGCACAGGCGCTTGAATTCATCGCGGCGGCCATCGTCCAGCACGTGGATGCGCAGCTTGTCCTTGGGCCAGTCCATCGCCTGGGCGGCGAAGATGCTCAGCTTCACGATGTTCAGCGCTTCGTTGTAGGTGGGGATGAACACGTCCACGGTCGGCCATTCGCTGGGCTCACCGGCCAGCAGTACTGGCTGGCGCCGCAAGGGCCAGGCGGTCTGCACGTATCCGAACAGCAGCACCACCAGCGCGTACAGCTCGGCGGCCATCAGGCCATAGCCGAACACCGAGTCCAGCCAGCCGTCGAACCCCAGGGTGTCGGCCAGGCGCCAGTAGGCGTAGCGCAGCGAGGCCACCAGCGACAGCACGATCAGCGCCAGCACCGGCAAGCGCCCCGGCAGGCGTTTGAGCAGCAGCGCCGAGAGGAAGCACAGGGCGGCGAACAGGCACTGGGTGTACAGGTCCAGGGGTGCGCTGACGATGCTGACCAGCAGCAGCGCGGCGATGGCCGTGGTGCCCAGGATCAGCGTCCAGCGGGCCATGCCACGCCATTGGCGGAAGCGGCTCAGCCAACCGTTCAGGCGCAGTTCGGCGCGCCCCTTGAAGCCGGGCTTAGGGTGTGGGGCGTCGGTCATGGCATTCAGAGCTCTCGCGTGGCTTGCACTAGCAATTCACGCAATGATTCGATGAGGTCGAGGGCATCTTGGCAGCCTCGGGTGTTTGGGGTGTGCGCCAACGGATCGCGGTCATACGCCAATGACTCGCTGAGGAAGTGATCCTGGCGAACCACACCCAGCAGTGGCATGCCGGTTCTGTTCTTCAGTACCGCGCACATGTCGAGGCTGAACTGGCGGGACGTGTCCAGCTGGTTGATGACAAAGGTGCAGTGCGCTGGGGCTGGGCGTTGCAGGTAGGGGGCGAGCAGGCGGTCCATCTGGTCGAGGGAGGCATAGGACGCGGCTTCGGCGGTGGTCACGACCACCACCACGTCAGCCACTTCCAGGGCCTGGCTCAGGTACACCGAGGCGCCGGGGGGCGTGTCGATGATCACGGTGTCGTGCGCATTGAGGTCCAGGGCAGCCAGGTACCCGGCCAGCCACAGCGGGTCATTGGCCAGCCGTTGTTCAAAGGCTACGCGCTGAACGTCGTCGACCACGCCGTAGGCCAGGCAGTGGCTGCGACCGTAGCCCTCGCGCAGCAATTCACGGCCATTGCCGCCTGCGTTCTGGGCGATGCCCGGCCACTGCAGGGTACCGCCCACGTGCAGGCACAGGGCGTTCTGCGGTGACAGGTCCAGTGCCAGGGTGCGCCCGCCAGGCCGCTTGAGGGCATTGGCCAGCACGCCGGCCAAGGTACTCTTGCCGACCCCGCCCTGGGCCGACACCACGGCGACAACCCTGGCCTTGCCCATGGGGGCGAAAGCCCGCGGTGCGTCACTGGCGGCCTCCAGGCGCTGGCGTTGCTGTTCGATTTCCTGCAGCAGGCGGCTCAGCGGCTGGCGGGCGGTGGTCGAAGGCGCTGGCGCCGGGGTGGGTGGCAGGGATTCTTCGTGGTATTCGAAAACAGACTCTATCTCCTGATAGTCGCCCACATGTGCGCCGAGTCTGTTGAACAAGTTCGCAATATCATCGGAATGGTGCATGGGGGAGCGTGCCTGCGTGCGGTTGGGTGCAAGTGAACCATCGAGGTCGTACAAACATTGAGCAGCACAAGAGATCAGTCCCAAGGGGTCTGACCAACAAGGTGGGGAATGAAGTGCGGGCTGCCTGAGTGGTGGCAATATGCCTGCGTCAATGTTTTGTTGTCAAACGCTTTTGTTTTTTGATAGTGTCAAATAAATGACGTTGGAAAGGTAAGTCATTGATTCAAGGTGATTTTAAAAACGTAAAACCTTCGGTGTTTGTTGGGAAGCCTCTGCTGCGCCGTGAACGGATTTCGACGTAGACGGGCTGGGTGATTGCCAGGGTGCTGGTTAATTGACGCCAGAAAAAATGCAGCGATCTTCAGCGAATCGCCGGAAATGATACAGAGTTTGCAGGGAATGGGTATTGATCGGGTGAAGGGTTCTGCGGCGACCTTGTCACTTGTTCTGGGGACAGCGCAGGGGTTGATATTGTTATCGTGCGGCTGTCCCCAGCAGGGCTGGGAGCGCAACTTGAAGGCGGCCGCGGCTCAGTCTCGCGGACGATGCGCTTCAATCTGCAGGCGATGGGTAATCAGCGAGACCGCGTGCGTGGGCGAGATCAGGGCAGTGTCCAGGCAAAACGGGGCTTCATCCCATGGCTCATATTCATGTTCCAGCACGGACCGCCAGGTAGGCGGGGTCAGCCCGGGGACATCCGTGGTCCTGGTTTCCACCCGGCGCCGATGTTCCTGCGCATCGGAACAGATCACCTCGATGTCGAGCGACCGAGCACCCGCCTGCACGGCGATTTCACGCCAGGCGCTCCGGCTTTCGAGGACGGGGTTGACACAATCAACGACCACCCTGTTGCCCAGGCGAAGGTTGGCCAGCGCCAACTCGCAAGCGACCTGGTAGCCACTGCGGCCCACGCCCTGGGCCAGCACGCCGGCGTTTCGCAGCGCCTGTTCGATTGTGTCGATGCGCAGGTACACGGCCCCCGTGGCCGCCACGAGAGCCTTGGCGATGGTCGTTTTTCCGGTGCCGGGCAGGCCGCTGAAGACGATAAGCATGTACGTCCTTTCAGTAGAAATCGTAATAGACCGTCCAGTCGCCCGAGGTTCTGCTTTTCCAGAACATCAGGCTGCCACTGTGCACCACGTTGAGGTTGATCTTGGCGTCCGAGGAAATCTGGAACACGAACTCGTAGTCCTCATCAGGCTCCACCCCCGATTGGCAGAACGAAGGGTAGCCGCCGATCTTGTGTTCGTAGGCGTGCGTCACAAGGTCGTAATAACTCTCTATCGCGCCTGCCCGCTCAAGCTCCAGCACCGCGATTTCAATATCCCTGGGCACGCCGCCACCGTCCCATAACGGATAGTCTTCGGCGACTGCCTCAGCTTTCAGGGGAAATGCCTTGAGGAAGGAACCTGCAACCGTCAGGTCCTTGCACACCAGCTCCTCATTCGCGCTGTACTCCCTGATGACCCAGTTCTTGCCCATTGGCTCGAACTCATCAGGAAAGGACCTGGACATGAACAACGTCAACACGCGAACGTCTGCCAGGGCCGGGTGGTTGAAGGGCAGGCTCGGCAGGTGAAACTGTGCGTACGGCAGCATCTGCTCGCCCGCTTCGTTGGTGGGGATACCTTCGTTCGGGCGGTAAAGGGACACCTTGCCAAGCCAACTTTCCTCCACGCGATGGGTGGGGCGGAAGCCGCCGGCGATGAATTTCGTCGCGGGTTTGGCCAGGTGTCTTCTGATTGCTTCAATGTCCATTTGCAGGCGAACTTCCATAGGGTAGAGCCGTCATGGTGCCTTGGCGTCGCATGGATGTCATGTACCGCGGCACGTCACTTTGCAGCGGCAACCGCGATGCCTTGTCGGCGGTGCATGCGGTGCGCCCGAGTGTGCGCGACTTTCATGACGGGGTCAGGTCCGCTACAGGCATATGGCGTCTTTGCCCCCTGAAGGGGTGAGAATTCCCCGCTTGAGCCCCTATCGCTATATAGTTGCTTGTATAGCGATTTTTTCTGAGGGATACAGGAGATAAAACCGTGAGTGTACAACCCAAGGAAGCCGTGGGCCCTGACTACAGCATTGACGCCATGCGCCACGCCCAGGCCATGACCTGGCGGGCCATCGAGCAGCTGTCGCAGCGCATCAAGCCGGGCATGCTGGAGTCCGAAGCCTGCGCGCTGGGCAAGCAGGTGCTCCAGGACCTGGCCATGCAGCGCATCTGGCACCCGCTGCTGGTGCGCTTCGGTGCCAACACCCTCAAGACCTTCAAGCAGCGCTCCGACGGCGACCCGGTGCTGGGTGAGCACGATATCTTCTTCATCGACATGGGCGCTGTGTGGCAGGGCCATGAAGGCGACGCCGGGGAAACCTTCGTCACCGGCGACGACCCGGCCATGGCCGCTTGCGCCCAGGCCGCAAAGACGCTGTTCCAGCGCGTTGAAACGCAATGGCGCACTCAGCGCATGGCCGGGCCCGAGCTGTACCGTTATGCCGAGGAACAGGCGCAGGCCATGGGCTGGACGCTGAACCTGGACATCAAGGGCCACCGCGTCAGCGACTTTCCCCACGCTATCCACCGCGGCGGGGACCTGGGCGATTTCGAGCATTACCCGAACAAAGGGCTATGGATTCTGGAGATCCAGATCGCGCACCCGAACTTGCCTTATGGTGCCTTCTACGAAGATCTGCTTGCCTAGTCCTTCCAGGCGCCCGTGGCCGCCACTGCCCTTGTGGGGGCTGGCTAGCCAGCGCCAGAACAGCTCCCGCAGAGTGAAAGGAGTCAGCCCACCCCCATGAAGCTTTATGAAAACATCACCATCGGCAATTTCCTGTTTTCCCTTGGCTATTCGATCCGCGACAAACAGCGGGGCCCGGAAGCCGCGGCCGCAGGCTCCATCAACCTGCTTCAGCAGACACCTGCCGACCAATTGCTGGGCGACGTGTTGCTGAACTTCAGCGGTGTTGCTCGTCTTCTCGAGTTCAAGGCCGGCGGCGCCAACCTGGGCAAGGAGCGCGGCAAGCATGCCGGGCTCAAGAAGGTGATCGAAGACAAAGGGCTGTGCGAGCTGTCGCGTGAAGTGCACTGGTACGTTGAGACCAAGGCCACCACCGACACACTAGGGCTGCTGACAGTCCCCTATCTGGACGCATTTCCCAGGATCAGCCCGCAGGCAACGGGGCGGCTCGAGGCCCTTGTGCAGTCGACTGCCGAAGCCATTGCTACCCGCAAAACCCGCTTCACTGGCGCGCAGATCAACCAATACCTGCTTGCCATCAAGACGGTGAGCGGCAAGGCAGCTTCAGGCTCCGGCGGCCTGCTGCTATTGGCCGAGCCAGGTGGCCTGCTGAAATTCGCCCCCATCGAGGATATGTTGGAGCTCAACATGATGCACAAGGAATGGGTAAGGGAACGGATCGCACACACCGAGCGAAGCCATCAACTGATGCTGCAGAAAGCCCAGGAGAAGGAACTCGCCAGGCAGAGGTCCTTGGGCCGGGGGATGAGCCGGTGACGACGCCCATGACGGCTGCCGAGTACGAAACCTACGACGAAAAAATCCGCACCCAAGCAGAAGTGCTTACCTCGCTGCTCTCGGCTGGGCTGCAGACTCAAGATGCGTGTGACGCCGCCATCCGGGCGCTGGGCAACCTTGAGCATGAAGTGCAGAAGCAGTTGTCTATCGCGAGAAAAGACCTCTCGGTCCTGGCGGATGCGACGGCCACGCGAGCCGCTACACTGCTGGCCGAGAAGTTCGAGGCGGCTGATGTGGCCGCCGCCAAGGCCGCGAAGCGCTACCAGCAGGCGGGGCTCCTGCTGGGGGTGAAAACGGTTGCCGTCATGATCGGGTCGCTGGCGGTCCTGTGCGCGGCTGCCTGGTTGTGGGTGGCGCCTTTGTTACCCAGCCAGGCAGAGATCGAGTTTCGGCGCGCACAGATCGTCGAGATGGAAGCAAAGGCCGCCGCCCTTGCCCGAAAGGGGGTCAATCTGGAATGGGTTGACTGCACGGTGGGGCGGTTGAAGAGAACGAGGCCGTGCTTGAGGTCCGATGGCATGGATTACTCATCACCCGGTAGCGACCTTCACTATGCGGTGCCTTACAGCTCGGGGCCCTGATCAGCCGTGCGCCCGAATTGCTTGCGGTAACAGCTCGGGCTGCTGTCCAGATGCTTGCGGAAGTGGTGCCGCAACGTGGCAGCGGTGCCGAAGCCGCATTGTTCGGCGATCAATGGCATGGGCAGGGCGCTGATCTCCAGCAGTGCCTTGGCGCGCTCGAGCCTGACCCCCAGCAGCCAATTGGCCGGCGTGGTGCCGGTGGAATCGTGGAAGCGGCGCAGAAACGTGCGGCGACTCATGTGCGCGGCGCGTGCCATCTGTTCGATGTCGATGTCACTGTTCGGGTTGGCCCGCAGCCTGTCCAGCAGCGGCGCCAGGCTGCTGCCGGGCCGAACCGTGACCGGCTGTTCGATGTATTGCGCCTGGCAGCCCAGGCGATGGGGCGGGGTGACCATTCGGCGCGCGGCCCGGTTGGCGGCTTCCGGGCCGAAGTCACGGCGGATCAAATGCAGGCAGGCATCGAGCCCCGACGCGCACCCTGCCGAGGTCAGGATGTCGCCCTCATCCACGTACAGCACCGACGCCTCGACCCGCACATCAGGGTAAGCCTTCGCCAGCGCCTCGTGGTGGTGCCAGTGGGTAGTGGCGCGCTTGCCCGACAGCAACCCGGTGGCCGCCAGCACGAAGGTGCCGGCACAGATGGTGAAGATACGGCAGCCCCTCTGGCTGGCGGCCTTGAGCGCGTCAAGCAGGTCGCTGGACACCGCGGGCGCCAGGTCGCGCCACCCGGGAATGACGATGGTGCCGGCCTGCTCCAGCAGCTCCAGGCCGCCCTCCACGTTCAGTTGCACACCACCGAAGGCCCGCAGCGGCCCAGGCTCGGCCGCGGCCACGTGCAGGTCATAGAGGGGCCTTTTGAGCAGCGGGTCGTCGCGCCCGAAGGCTTCGATGGCGGTGCCGAATTCAAAAGTGCATAGCTGGTCGTAGGCAAGCACGACGAGGCGATGATTGAAGGGGAGTGCGTCGGGAGCATGTTTTGGCATGAAATTGACGATACATGGCCTGTGTGCCGATTTCCACAAAACCCGCCAGCCCTGATCATCGCCGCACTTACTCAGCCTATGGAAAGGTGCGACATGAAGGATTCGGCTAAGGCGCTGGCGGCTGTCTGCCTGGCAGCGATGATGTTTGGCCTGGAAATCTCCAGTATCCCGGTGATACTGCCCACCCTCGAAGCACTCATCAACAGCCGGTTCAGTGACCTGCAATGGATCATGAACGCTTACACACTGGCCTGCACCACCGTATTGATGGCCGTGGGTACGCTGGTGGATCGCTACGGGCGCAAAGCGTTGTTCATCCTCAGTGTCGCGGTGTTCGGCCTGGCCTCGCTGGCCTGCGGCCTGGCCGGCAACGCCACGGTACTTATCATTGCGCGGGCGGTTCAAGGCGCGAGCGGCGGCGCCATGCTGGTCTGCCAGATTTCGATTCTGTCCCGGCAATTCACCCAGGCCCGTGAGCGTGGCAAGGCGTTCGCGCTGTGGGGCATCGTGTTCGGCGCGGGCCTGGGGCTGGGGCCGATCATCGGCACCGGTATCCTCGCGCTGGCCAGCTGGCAATGGGTGTTTCTGATCCATGCGCCAATCGCCGCGCTTGCCTGCGTCTTGGCGGGCGCCGGGGTGCAGGCTTCGAGCGAGGCGCAGGCTGGCAAGCTGGATGGCCTGGGTATCCTGTTGCTGGCCTCAGCGGTGTTCGGTTTGACCTACGTGATCATCCAGGGCCCGCAGCCTGGCATGTCGAGTGTGGAGGCCGGTGTGATCCTGGTGTTGAGCCTGCTGGCGTTCGCGGCATTTGTGATATCGCAGAAGCGTAGCCAACAGCCGATGATGGACTTCTCGGTATTGCGTATCAGAGGGTTCTCGGGGGCGCTGCTGGGTTCGGCCGGCATGAACTTCAGCTTCTGGCCGCTGATGATCTACCTGCCCATTTATGTGCAAGCGGGGATGGGGCTTGGCAAAGCCGAGGCCGGTGCACTATTGCTGGCGTATACCTTGCCCACGCTGTTCGTGCCGCCGCTGGGTGAACGCCTCGCGCTGAAGCTGAACCCAGGTGTGATGATTCCCGCCGGGTTGCTGGTGATCGGTGCGGGCTTGCTGCTGATGTGCGTTTGCATCGGCCATGCCGGGTTGATGGTGCCTGGCATGGTCGCTGGCTGCTTGCTGGCCGGCACCGGGCTAGGCCTGACCAACACCCCCGTGACCAACACCAGTACCGGCTCCGTTCCCCCGGCCCGGGCGGGCATGGCGTCGGGCATGGACATGAGCGCGCGGATGACCTCGCTGGCCATCAACATCGCGGTCATGGGCTGGATACTGGTGCAGGGGATCCGCGCGGCCCTGTCCGGCGTGAGCGAAGGCGCTGCACTGCAGGCCGCGGCGCAGGCAGTGGCGGCCGGCAAGCAAGTGGTGCCGGTGGGCGCCTTCCATGCGGCGCTCGACCTTGGCTTCAGCTGGGTGCTGATGTATGGCGTGGCCAGCGTCTGCGTGGCGGCGGTGGCAAGCTTTCTGGTGTTCAGGCCGTGGGGTGGCGGGGTGGTTGCCGAAGCCACTTGAGGGTTTCGCTCAACCCCCTCTGGCCTGCTTCGGCCAAGGCGGGTAGTGGGCGCAGGCTTGCTTCGGTCCAGCCCATCCAGCTCCTTACTCATCGGCCTCCTGAATAAACGCGTAATCGTCGTCAATCAACCGCTGCAGGTAATCATCGAACCCAGCGGCAATGACTTCGTAGCTGTCAGGGTCGTGCAGGTAACGCACTACCTGGCCCACAGTCCCGCCCGGCGCGGGATCGAAATCGATGTACAGTTGCGAGGTGCCGCCATTGTTCATGCAGTGCGAGAAACACAGCCGGTCGCTCATGGGCACCGCGCCATCAATCCCGGGCCCGATCAAGTCAGGCATCTCGTCCAGGTAGCCGTCATAGATCTGCGCGATGCTTTCCCGGTAACCGCGAGCGTCCTCGAATATCTGTTCAACCGAGCGCAGACCGTAGGGGTACCCGAACACGTCCGAGCCTAACACCAGCACCATCACTTCACCGCCCGGGTAGTCCCGGTACTGGGTGCCGTCGAACTGCTCGAGCAACTGCAACAGGCCAGGCGGGCACAGCGGGTAGCGTTCCAGAAGCCGGTGTACGTCTGCTGCCGAAGCGCCGTGCGCCAGTTGCAGCTGTTCAAGGTCATGGCCAGGCAAACGCGAACGCAGGCCGGCGAGGTAGGTGGTTGCCAGAGACATGCGGGGGTCCTTGGTAATGGGAGATCAGTGAGTGTCCTGATAGGCGTCGAGCGCTGAGCAATGGCGACATTTGAACAGGTACGCGGTAGGGCCACGGTCCTTGTCCAGTACCGCAAAAAACACGTCCCACCGCGGCCCGTCCTGCAGGCCTGTCGACGCCTGCACGGCGCGGATAGCTTCGCTGCCCAACGCGAGAAGCTCGGCGTGGCCAACCTTGCCGATGAACTCGCAGGCGTCATCGCAATGGGCAAGCCATTGTTCCTGTTGCCAGCCGGCGAAGCCGGGGGTGCGCTGGCTCAGTTCGGTAACCACGGCGTCATCCAGCGAGGCATCTGGCCCGATGCTGTCTTCGTCGATGAAGGTGGCACCCAGGCGGTGGTGGGCGCTGCCATCGGCAATGCACCAGGGGCAGATGCAGGCTTCGTACTCTTCGACCGCGTACACCGGGCCCACGTAAATGTAGCCACGGGCTTGCTGGCAGACGATGCAGGTGTTTGGGGAGAGTTGCAGTGAGCCGGTAGCGAGGGGGGCAGGATGGTAGGTGAACGAGGGGAGGTTCATTGGATGTTCCGTTATCCAGAGGGTGCGTGTTCAGGTGGGGCGCAAGCATACAGCGTAGTGGGGTGGGGTTTTGTGCTCACCTTCTCGTTTGTTTGCTAATCACACACGCCGTGCGAGTGGGTGGCGTCGGACCCTGAGTGGTCTCGTTTGGCAGAGGGGTGGCCACAGCCCACGGCCCGGCTACCAAGGGATTGCGAGAATAGTGTCAAATAGCCATAATCAAAATGACGCCAATATACCGGCACCTTTACAAGTGGTAATCAGGACAGATGATGCGTTCGTTGATAAAGCTGGTCCCCGTATTGCTCGGTGCGGCAGTGATTTCAGGCTGTGGCAAATCCTGGAATGGGCAATACCAACCCGCTGGTTTTCCCCCGGGTAAACAGATATTGGAGATCAAGGATGACACCGCCGTGAGGTCCCTATACCAATATGGGCGGCTTTTTGGGACCAACCAATACAAGGTTGAGCAAAAAAGTGATCGGATCATTCTGACGGGGTACAACAATTCCGTTTACGTGTATGCGCAGGCCGAGGACGGTAAAGGGCTGAAATGTATCAGTCAGTCCTGCAAAGGCTGGCTTGCCGATATTCATGACGAATGGGTTCGAACGGACAAGCAATGACTCGCGGGGAAACAGGCAGAATTGGCGGTGCTACCGCCCAATTCGCTCAGCCCCAAGCCCAGCCAGGGCGCTTGACGTCCCGGTGAAACTCCCCCTAGGGCCTGTGTGAAAAGTGTTGGCCAGAAACGACGGTGACTGCGCATTGAAGTGAACGTAGCGCAGAGTGCGCGCGCAAACCTCGCCTCGAACTCAATCCGCCGGGATGGCTATTGCGACAATGATATCAAAGGGCCATAATCGAACAGCCTAGTATATGCGATGAGTTTTCCAGGTGCGGCAGGCTGTTTCGTAGTTGAGCGCGCAAGGCAGCGCGATCATTAATGCTCCGGTTGATGGATGGCAGGGATAATAATGTTCATGGTTTTCGCGATTCATCTTGGTTTCTGGCTGGTTGGCGCGTTCCTTATGTTTTTATGGGGGCGCGTTTTTTGTGAGCTAAATCGTCTCGGGTCGGGCATCAGCTTTTTGCCTGGTAATTCGATACTATCAACTGTGTACTCGGCTTTTTTTCGAGGCGCCAGCTCCCACCTGTTCCGCGCTTTAACAGTGACTTTTGCTGTTCATGCCGCCCTGGTATCTGTTGTGCTATTAGCCACTTGGTCTTTTGATCAAGCCTTGGGTTTTTCAACAGACCTGGTCATATGGTTGTGGATTTTTTGTGCGACGTTGGCGTTATTCAGCCCTTTGGGAAGACAAGGCTTAACGCAGCGACTCAGCTCAAAGCTGAGTGCCTCCTATGATCGCCAACGTTTTTTGGGCCGGGGCAGGAAAATATCATTCCATCTCGCAGATCCTGATTTCAAGCTCACTCCTGAAAGCCACCGTTCGGCAATGCTAGAAATTACCTCGGCAGCGTTGGGGATCCGAAATGGGGGCGCTAATGAAACGTTCTGTGTGCGTAGCTGGTTACTCGTACCAGCAAAGTCTAGAAATAACAAGGAGGCCATGAAATTCCAGAAAACCCTTAGATTGCCCGAGTGCTTGATGAAACTACATCCGGGCGTTCGCACAGATAAGGGTTTCGCGCTTGCACATAAGCTTCAAGGCGTAGTCGCTAGCCTGGTTTGCTTATGCTACCTCCTGGTGGTGCGCTCATTCAGGATCAGGCGGGCGCGTGACAGGGTGCCTAGGCCTCTGGGGCCTCTACATGGCGTGCGTAAATCGCTTGGTGCAGTTCGTCAGGCTATTCCTGATGCAAAAATAAGTACGTTGCCTCTTAGAGAGATTGCAGTATTCGAGGCCATTTATATCGTGGCCCACGCCCCCAGAGAGTGGCAGAAACTCAATGCCTGGACCACGGGCTTCGAGTTTTCCTGAAGTAAGCTCAGGGTAGCGATGGCCGATACCTGCCACTTTCGCACAACGGCATGGACACCATGCCGCGGGCTAAGATGCTTACCCACGCACTATGCATCCAACGCTTCGCCCGCTGCCCGAGCCTCGCCCAGCCTCACAGCCCAGCCACCTGGCGTAGCGCCCGGGCGAAACTTCCCTTTACATCCTCACCGTTGTCACTGCCCAGGTACCCCGATAACCTTTCCCCGCCTTCGATGCCTCGAAGGCCGGGTTTAGCGACCCGCTTCACGATACCGCAGCACCATAATGCTTATTGGATGGCCGTTGGCCTAAAATAAGCTTTATGGCAGCTGCGTGTGGGAGGCCTTCGGGCCTGCCGGTCGTGACCGGTTCGCTAACCTGCGCGCAGCTGCCACCCACCATCTTTCGCTCCGTGGCAGCGCTTCCGAACAGGAGCCCTTGCGATGGACGCCTATACCGCTACGCTGTTCTTCCGCCACAACCGTCCGCTGCGTGCCCTAATGATCGAGGGCCAGTGCTGGTTTTGCCTTCATGACCTGGCACGCCTGTTGGCCATTCCCTATCCCGAACGCCTGGTGCGCCGACTGGATGCTGACCAGCACCGCGAGCAATGGGTGGAGGCCAGCGGTGATTGGCGCAAGCGCCTGCTGGTGAGTGAGTCGGGTGCGATCACGCTGATCGTGCGCAGCCACATTCCGGAGAACCGGGCGGTGCGGCTGTGGTTGACCCAGGAGGTGATACCGGCGTTGCGGGAGAGCAAGCCCGGAACGGAACCGGCGATCACGGCGATGAGCTGGCAGGGTGGGCCATTGAGTGTGTTGTACTGGCGCGATGAGCCATGGATCAGGCTGCGGGACATGCCCGGGGTCTTGCCGCGGGAGCAGGCGCGGGGCAGGGGGCGGTGGTGGGCTTTATGGCGGTGATCGGTGGAGATCAGGCCAAGCGTCAACTCGTGCGGCAAGCCACGCGCTTCGCGTCATCTCCCATACCTCGACCTGCATGGGCCCCGAGACGAAATGGCCGTCCCGTACTTCGATCATGCGCATGCCTTCATGCTGGGAGACCTTGCGCGAAGCATGGTTGGCGACTGCCTTGGGAACCTGCATCACGGGGCGCGCCAAGGTGTCGAACCAATAGGCATTGACCACCTTGCAGGCTTCGCGCATGTAGCCATTCCCCTGAAACTGCGGGGCGAGCCAGAAACCCCTGTTGTTTCCTGGCTGGTCATACAGGCTGATGCTGCCGATGCAGCGCTCAGGGTGGGCGCGTGTGCGAATCATCCAATGCCATTCCCGCCCTGCGGCCATGGCGGGTAGCGCCACATCGCGAACGTAAACCAACCCGCCCTCCTGCGGATAGGGCCACGGCACCCGGCTGTCCAGGTACCGGACCACTTCCCAGTGGGGGAATAGCTGCTGTATGGCCGGTGCATCGGTCAGGTGAAGCGGGGTGAGCAGCAGGCGGTGGGTGTGAAGTGTCGGGGGGCAATCCATGGCATGAAATCCCTGTGCCGGGTGTGGGCAGGTTTGATCGGTACTTTCTCAGACCAGTGGCCAGGGTATCAAGTGATGGTTTTGGCCCCAAGTGGTCGGCATTTCAGCCCGGAAAGCTTGATACGTCCCTGTAGTTCGCTCATCACTGTCTCGTCGATGGTTGGTGTCGAAGAAAAACAGGCTAGGGCGTTTGCGAGCGCTGTGGCAAACGCCAGTCCCGAGACCTCCAAGGCTTCGAGTTGACAGGAGCATCAGATCACGTCGTCAATTGCAGGGGACAGCGCCTGCCAGCGGTGGCGACGTGGCGGTGGTGCTGCTGCCCCATGGTCATGGTGCGGCAAGCACGGGCTGGGGGGCATCGCTGGCTATGATGCGGCTGAAGCCGACGACGAGGACCTGGACCGGCTGGCCTGTGTGCTGGACATCTTCAGCGTTGAAAATGGCCACCACAGCTTGTGGCAGTGGCTGCAGATGCACGGACTGTTCGCGTTTCGCGAACAGTCATTTCGCCGAGATTGGCCTTGTTGCAGACCCCCGTGGCTTTTACTGTTCCGTCACTCGTACACAAAAACAACAGGGTGAAAACCATGAACTCCCCAGCTGCTTCCACGTCCCCCTTCAGTTTGTCTGAACCCTTCAACCACGGTCCCTCCGAACGAACGCTCGGCAGTTGATGCTGCTCCTCGTGCACGTCTGATCTGTGCACGCCGGCGCCATGCCGGTCCACCGCCCACATACACCTTTATTTCCCAGTGCTCCAGGCTCTGCGGGGACCCTTTGCCCATGAATACATTTGTCTATCAAAGCACACCCACTCGGGTCATTTTTGGCGCTGGCAAGCTGGCCAGCCTCAGTGAGGAAATTCAGCGCCTTGGCGCCCGCCGCGCGCTGATTCTCACTACCCCGGAACAGCGCGAACTGGGCGACCATGTCGCTCGCTTGCTGGGAGAGCGCAGTGCTGGCGTATACCCCCACGCGGTGATGCACGTACCCCTGGAAACCGCCCAGGCCGCCCGGGAGGAAGCCATCCTTCGTGAAGCTGACTGCTGCGTGGCGGTGGGCGGCGGTTCCACCATTGGTCTGGGCAAGGCAATTGCGATGGACAGCGGCCTGCCCATTCTGGCTGTGCCCACCACCTACGCCGGCTCTGAAATGACGCCGATCTATGGCTTGACCGAGAACCGCCTGAAGAAGACCGGTCGCGACCCTCGGGTGCTGCCGAAGACGGTGATCTACGATCCGGAACTGACCCTGACCCTGCCCACCGGGTTGTCCGCCTGTTCCGGCCTTAATGCCATGGCCCATGCGATCGAGGCGCTGTACGCCCAGGACGCGAACCCGGTGATCTCGCTGATGGCCGAGGAATCGATCCGCGCCCTGGCCCAGTCGCTGCCCAAGGTGATGGATGACCCTTACAACGTTGAAGCCCGTGCCCAAGCATTGCAGGGGGCCTGGCTGGCGGGTATCTGCCTGGGGTCAGTGGGCATGGCGATTCATCACAAGCTGTGCCACACCCTGGGCGGCACGTTCAACCTGCCCCATGCCCAAGCTCACGCCATCGTCCTGCCCCACGCCGCGCACTACAACCGTCGGGCGGCTGCCGAGCCGTTGCGGCGGGCCGCCCGTGCACTGGGAGGGCAGCAGGCCGACGACGTCGGGCCATTGCTCTATGACTTGAACCGTCGCCTGGGCATCCCGTTGGCGCTGGCGGACATCGGCTTCCCTGACCATGGCCCGGCAGAGGCCGCGAGCATTGCCTGTGCGAGCCCCTACTACAACCCGCGTCCGTTCGAACAGGACGCTATCGAGTCGTTGCTGACTCGCGCCCTGAAAGGACAGGCACCCGGTTGAGTATCGCCTGGCCGTTTTTTTGATGAGAAGTGGACACAACAAGATGAAAAACATTGACCTTTCCGCAGAACACGACATTACCGCACGAGCGATCAAAAGCTTTGCCCAAACCCCCAATGAACGCTTGCGTTTTCTACTGCAAAAGCTGGTGACCCACCTGCACAGCTTTGCCAGTGAGGTGCAGCTCAGCGAGGCAGAGTGGTTCCAGGCGATCCAGTTCCTGACGGCCACCGGCCAGATTTGTGATGACGTGGTACGCCAGGAATTCATCCTGCTCTCTGATGTATTGGGCTTGTCCATGCTAGTGGATGCCATCGAGCATCGCACCAGCGGCGAGGCTACCCAGAGCACGGTCTTCGGGCCGTTTTACATTGCGGGCATGCCCGACCGTGAGTACGGCGAGAACATGGCGCTGGAGCCCGGTAGCCCGTCGTTGATCACCGGTTACGTACGTGACGAGTCAGGCAAGCCATTGGCGGGGGCCATGCTGGATGTCTGGCAGACCGCCGAAAACGGTCAGTACTCCGGCCAGGATACCGCTCAGCCCCACGGGAACCTGCGTGGTCGCTATCACACCGACGAACAGGGCCGCTATGCGATCCGCAGCATCGTCCCGGTCAGTTACCCGATCCCTACCGACGGGCCGGTAGGCTCGCTGCTTGACGCCTGCCTGCGCCACCCGTGGCGGCCTGCGCACCTGCATTTCATGATCGATGCCCCGGGGCATCGTCGCCTGGTTACCCATCTGTTCAACGACGATGACCCCTACATCGAGTCCGACGCCGTGTTCGGGGTAAAGGACTCGCTGTTGGTGACCTATGAGCCGCGGCCTGCTGGCCATTCCCTGGCCGAGCAGTTCGGTATCGACGAGGACTTTCGTGCGGTGTCGTTCGACTTCGTTCTTGAACGTTCGGCATGAATGCTTTCGTCGCAGGAGAACTGAAATATGGCGCTTGATAACGAATCAGCCCGGTTGCTCGAGCGATTGGCCGCCAGTGGTATGAAGCCATTCCATCAAATACAGCCGGTCGAGGCCCGTGATGTCATGGCGAGCCTGCGCCCGGATATCGTCGGGCCGCCGATGCTTCGTGTGGAAGAGGTGCAATTGAGCGGGGTGCGGTTACGGGTGCTGACACCCGGTACGTCCGTGCGCGGCGCGATCCTTTACCTGCACGGGGGTGGCTGGGTAGTGGGTAATCTGGATGATTTTGACCCCTTCGCTCGCCAACTGGCGCACCAGACAGGCTGTACCGTCGTGCTGGTGGATTACCGCCTGGCTCCCGAATTCCCTTTCCCGGCCGCGCTGGATGACATCGAACAGGCCGCTCGGTGGGTGACGGACCGCCGTACCGAACTGGCAGGCGCGCCCAACGGCCCCCTGATCGTTGCCGGTGACAGCGCGGGTGGCAACCTGGCCGCAGTCTTTGCCCAGCGGGCTGCTCAATGCGGCGAATTGCAGTGGGCCTTGCAGGTGTTGATCTACCCGGTCACCCAGGCGGACCTGGATGGGCCTGCCTACCACGACCCGCATCGGCAGTTGTTGCTGTCGCGTGAAGATATGCGCTGGTTCTGGGACCACTACGTGCCCGATGTCAGCCAGCGTACCCAGGTGGCCGCGTCACCGTTGGCCGCCAAGGACCTGCGTGGTCTGCCACCAGCGGTGGTGGTGACCGCCGAGTACGACGTGCTGCGCGAAGAAGGCGAGGCCTACGCCGAACGCCTGCGCCAAGCCGGCATTGCTGTCAGTGCGCGCTGCTTCGAGGGCCAGATGCACGGGTTCGTGACCATGCCATTACTGGCTGCCAGTGGCCTGGCACTGGACTGGGTGGCAGAGCAGATCAAGCCATACCTTCGCGACGCGTAATGCTGGCACACCAATCAATGACATCCGACAACAAAAAAAAGAGGTTCAACCATGAACACATTCAACACTACCTTGAAGTCCCTGAGCCCTGATGAAGAAACCTTGCGTGCCCACTTGGAATCAGCCGATATACCTACCTTGTTGATGACCGTCGCACACCTGACGGGCGACCTGGAGGTGCTGAAGCCTACTTGGAAACCGGTCGTGACCATGGGTGTGGCCCACAGCGGCATGGACGCAAGCCTTGAGGCGCAGGTGCGCGACTATTGCTTGCGCAAGCTGTTGGCATTCGGTGAAAGCGGCCAGCCGGTGCCGCCGCGGCCGACCACCGACGAGTTGTTTGCCATTGCCACTTGGCTGATGGGGCCGGTGATCGAACCTTACCTGTCGTTGGTAGCCGAGGAGATCGTGACTGCGGAAGAGGACCCCCGGGCACCGCGTTGGCATAAATCGCATGTGGCTGCCGATCGTGATTTCAAGGTGGTTATCATCGGCGCGGGGGAGAGCGGCATGAGCGCAGCGCGGCGCTTCAAGCAGGCAGGTATTCCCTTTACCATCTTTGAAAAAGGTGATGATGTTGGCGGCACCTGGCGCGAAAACTCCTACCCGGGTTGCCGGGTGGACATCAACAGCTTCTTCTACAGCTTTTCCTATGCCCGTGGCACCTGGGACGACTATTACAGCCCGGCCCCGCAGGTATTCAGTTATATGCAGGAGGTGGCGCGTCAGAATGGGCTCTACGAGCATATTCAATTCAATACCGAGGTCACCGATGCGCACTGGGACGAGGCCAGCCAGCGTTGGCAACTGCGTTGCCTGGGCGCGCAGGGTGAAATTCGCGTAGAAAGCAACCTGGTGGTGTTTGCCGTAGGGCAACTGAACCGGCCGTTGATCCCGGCCATACCGGGCATCGATAGCTTCAAGGGGCAGGCCTTCCACTCGGCACAGTGGAACCATGATGTCGATTGGAGCGGCAAGCGGGTCGCGGTCATCGGGACCGGTGCCAGTGCGGCGCAGTTCATTCCACAACTGGCAAAAACTGCCGCCCAGGTGAAGGTATTCGCACGTACCACCAACTGGCTGTTGCCCACCCCGGACCTGCATGACAAAGTGCCGGCCAGCAGCAAGTGGCTGCACGATCACTTGCCCAACTACAGCCTCTGGCATCGTGCAGCCGTGGCGATGCCGAACATCGTCGGGTTCCTTGAGGATGTAGTGGTGGACCCGGATTACCCCCCGACCGAGGTCGCAGTTTCCGCTCGCAATGACCAATTGCGCCAGCAGATCAGTGCGTGGATGGAACCGCAAATCGCGGATCGTCCGGACTTGCGCGATGTGGTCATCCCCGATTCACCCGTAGGGGGCAAACGCATCATTCGGGACAATGGCACCTGGATCGCCACGCTCAAGCGCGACAATGTCAGCATGATTCGCAAGCCAATCGAGGCGATTACGCCCAAGGGTATTTGCAGCGTGGACGGCACTGAGCATGAGGTTGACCTGATTGTTTATGGTACCGGTTTCCAGGCCTCCAGGTTCCTGATGCCCATCAGGATCACGGGGCGTGATGGGTTGGACCTGCACACGGTCTGGAAGGGGGATGATGCGCGGGCTTACCTGGGCACCAGCGTGCCGGGCTTCCCCAACATGTTCTGCATGTATGGCCCTAACACCAGCCTGGTGGTCTACAGCAGCATCATCCAGTTCTCCGAGCTGACGGCCACCTACATAGTCGACGCCGTGCGCCTGTTGCTGGAAGGCGGCCACCAGAGCATGGAAGTAAAGCCCCAAGTGTTCGAGCATTACAACCAGCGGGTTGACCAGGCCAATGGTTTGCGGGCGTGGGGTTTTTCCAAGGTCAGCAGCTGGTACAAGAACAGCAAAGGCCGGGTAACTCAGAACTTCCCCTTCGATGCCATCGAGTTCCGGCGCCGCACCCATGAGGTGGAGCCCACCGACTACCTGCTTTCCTGACGACCTCGCTGGCAACCGCTCAAGCACGGCCTTACCATGGCAGGGTAGGGCTGTGCTGTGTTCAGCCGATAATTATAAGAAGAGGGGAAGGTCATGGATCGTCTACTCAGTACCGAAGCATTCGTACGCGTGGCGCAAACCGGCAGCTTCGCCAAGGCGGCCGAGCAACTGGGCGTCACCCGGTCCGTGATCACTCACCGGGTGCAGCAACTCGAGAGCTTCATCAATTCGCCACTGTTTCATCGCAGCACCCGCCATGTCAGCCTGTCCGACATTGGCGAGGCCTACTTTCAAGAGTGCGCCGACATGGTCGCCGGTTTTCATGGGCTGACCGAGAAAATGCGCCATCAGCGCGCCAACCTCACTGGGCAGATGCGCCTGCAGGTTCTGCAAGGTTTCGCCGTGGACCACTTGGGGCCGCTGCTGGCCGAGTTCACCGCCATGTACCCTGATATCGAATTTGATGTCATCGTCAACGATCGGGTGGTCGATCCGATTGAAGAGGGTTTCGACATCGCCTTTCAGATGTTTCCGCCCCTGGCGGAGCGGCTGGTGGTACGCAAGCTTTTCACTGTCCATCGCCTGTTTTGCGCGTCACCGCACTACATCGAACTACATGGCGCGCCCACTCACCCTCATCAACTTACCGACCACCATGTTGCATTATTTGGTGGTTATCCTTCGCGCAACCGCTGGCAGTTCACCCGAGACGAAGAATGCCTAGAGTTGACCTTGCACGGGCAATTGCGCTCTTCCTCGGTGCACCTGTTACGCGATTACGCCGTGTCAGGTGCCGGTATCACCTGCCTGCCCACCCTGATTGCTGGCCAAGACCTGATCAGCGGCGCACTGATGCCAGTGCTCAATGACTATCAGCTGTCCTCGTTCGACTTTGCTGCGGTTTATCCGGAAACCCAGCGACGGGCGCTGAAAGTGCGAACCCTGATCGACTTCCTGATCGGGCGTATCGGGCAAGTCCCCGAGTGGGACCGGCCACTGCTGGACCGGGGCTACCCCCTCAACCTGTAGCCGCTGCCGACAGGCTGCGCTGGCCCCTGAGCACACTGAAGATCATCAACGTGGAAAAGGGCCAGCGCAGCCTGCCGGCAGCGGCTACAGGGGTGTCAGCGGGTTTGGTTTACGCCAGCGAGGTTTGGAAGTAGGCAGGTCCAGCCCCGTCCCTTTGATCATCAGCGCGCGGATGAGGACAACGATAGGCAGGATGATGAAAAAGAACAGGGTTGGCGGGACCATTTTCTTCAGTTCATGTTTGAACTTGAGTATCACCGTTTTCATAGTGGCGCCCTTCCATGGGAATTCGCGCAGGCTCACTGCCTGAGTGCAGTCAAGCATCAGTAGGGCAGCGCGGGGTGTCAGCGCCTGCCAGGCGGCGAAGTGAAGGGTCGGAACTGATTGGCCCAGCGAGTTTTCGGCGGTCTAAAAGCTCGCTCGCAAGCCAGCCGCTGGATTCAAAGCGGCGGACGGGAAAGTGTGACCCACGCCTGCACGCTGGGACGCTGCCACTGCCGTTGCGCGTATTCCACCAGGGCCGCGGGCACAGCGTCGCCATTGAGTATCAGCCGGTTGAGCATCAGCGCCAGATCAACATCGGCTATCGACCACCGGCCAAACAGATATTCCGCGTTGTCCACAAGTAATACTCGTGCGGCGCTGAACAATTTATCGGCGCAGGCACTGGCGGTCGGCGACAAAGGGCTGGATTGCACGCCGTAGAACACCCCGAGCGTGGAGCGCTCCTGGCGAATGGGTAACAGGTCGCTGCGAATCCATGCTTGCACCTGCCGCGCTTTTGCAAGCAGCCGAACATCGGTTGGATAGATGGGCACCTGAGGATAAACGGTTTCGAGATACTCCGTGATCGCTGACGATTCGGACAAGGCAAAGTCGCCATGCACCAGGGCAGGGACCCTTTGGGTTTGCGAGAGAAGGGCGTAGGCGTCTGCCTGGTTTTCGAGTGCCTGCAGGTCAACGGTGTTCATCATGAAGTCGATACCTTTCTCCTTCAGTGCAACAAAGACCGACAGGGCGTAGGGGCTGGTGAATTGCGAATCGACGTATAAACGCATGCGGTCCATGAACTGATCTCCTGATGCAGAAGACAGCACGCTATGAGATAAGAGAACAATAGTGAAATGGATGATTTTCATGGGGGTATTCCTGGGCGGAATACACTTGAGCGTCGCTACCCCCGCTGTACCCATATCCCCATCAGGCTACCGCTTACCCATAAGTGCCCCGAATGCGGAGGCTTTTCTCATGAGTGGCTGATTTATGACTGGGATGGCTTTGTGGCCATCAGACGTCAGCACCTCGTCAGCACCTCAAATACAATATAGTGATAATCAGCGGGGTGGTTGTTAACATTACTGCGCTGGTGGCGTTTGATTCCGGTAATTTTTTTTGTGGATGCTGAACGCTTTATCTATTCCAGCCACAATCAGTCTGGTTCTATGCCTTCGTGATCTTCGAGGGAAAGTTGGGTGCGAAGGGCATGACAGTTCTGCGGTTTTACCTTGGTTCACGGGGTTCTGACCAAAATGACTGGGGTTGGCCGAAAGCGGCCTGTCGCGGCTGGCCGCTTTCGACACTCATGGTCATACAGTAGCTGATAACCCCGTGGCGCTCAGCCCGTCTCTATATTCGGTCAACGCTCGTGTATAGGGCGCGAGCCCCTTCCCATCTCCAGCTTTCAACGCAGCCTCAAGCATCATCGCCAATGCCAGTTCGGTTTGGCCCAAGGCATGCAATGTGAGCGCCATGAAGGCTGCTAATGCCGCATTCTCCGGATGCTCTTTACTCAGTTTTTCAAGCCAGTCCAGTGACTCTTGAGCACGCCCCACATTCCTCAGGGTGCTGCTCAAGCCAATCAGAAACTCAAACCGCAGTGCAGAGGGAATGCCGAGGGCCCACGCAATTTCATAGAAGCGTACCGCCTGATGCTCATCGCCTGCGCGATCACAGGCATAAGCGGCGGCAATTTGAGCGTTTAGGTCTGTGGGGTGCTGTTTGGCTAGAAAGATCACTTGGATGTAGCCTTCATAATCAGGCTCTTGATCCTTCAACAAGCAGGTTTCTGCTTTTTCACCGTCCATGATACGTAGTTCCTGTTGGTCTTGAGTTCCTTAATCATTTGGCATCAACGGCTTCAATAGCGTGTGACGCCCCCAGGGGCCGCAGTACTGTGGTAAATGTGCGATCAACCGGTAGCCGCATCGCTCGTACCAGCGAGCCACATTCTCATCAAGGCTTTCGATTAGTGCTTCCAGGCAACCACGTTGCAGTGCGAGCGCCTCAATCCTGTGCAATAGTTCAGTTCCGAGTCCCTGATTACGGCACCGGGCATCCACCCAGAGGTAGTTGATAAAGAGGCGGCCAAACTCAGTTCGGCCCGTGACGCCGCCAATCAGCACGTCATCATCCATCAGCATGCACGCTAAAGGCTCCGCATAGCCGCCGTGCGCACGTGATAAAGCCTGGCCATGTTGAATAACCCCTTCGGAGATTGCCTCACAGTGCATCTCGTGAATATCGTCATTGGTACGCCACTCTCTCATGTCGCTTCCTTGCCTCTGTTGTAACGGAGCGTGCAGCAAAAGGCGTGCCGGCATAGGGAGATAAAGGAAGACAGCCACCAGTGGGGCGCTTCCAAAAGTGCGTCACGATCAGGCATGACCAAAATGATCTGACGCTTTTTCACTGTGGCGTCTTGATTCCAAATTGCGACTTCTAACCGGTCAGCAACCGTTGTTCTGGTGAGCCACGCTTGTCGTTCCCCAGGTGGAGGACAGGTCATGAACATCATAGCTACCCTTGTCAGGGTTGGAACAAGGGAAAGCTGGTCGGGGACAACCGCCGCTATGACTGAGAGATATCTCGAAGGCATCTTTGATCTATCCCAGAGCGAAGACCCTGCGCGCTTCATACTGCTCGGCCATACACGGCCAAAAGCGGACAGATCCGTCCGCTTCCGGGATTGCTCTTAGGCCAAAGCCAGTTCGCTATTCTTGATGTTGGCGATAGGCCCCAAGATCGAGGCGTCAAACTCATCCAGAGCTTCTTTGCTGGCTAGCCGCCGAGGAAAATCCGGGTTCGCGAGCGCAGCCTTTCCGATTGCAATGATATCGGCCCCTTCCTCCATCACGGATGACGCATGCTCAGCCGTATGCAAACCACCATTTGCAATCAACGCCGCCTTCGGTGCGTAACGACGAGAGAGGGATACAAGGCTGTTCTGGCCGGCTGAAAATGCGGGTTTCCAGGCTTCGAATTCCGTGACGTGAATGAAGTCGACTCCAGCATCACTGAGTGAGCCGAAGATCACCTCAGCAGCCTGCTCCCCCTCGGCCCATTTGTGCTCAAAGTCATTGACCTTGCCCTGCGAGATTCGAACACCCATGGGTACCATGCCCACCGCCTGCCTTACCGCTTTTACGACTTCAAGGGTCAGGGACATGCGAGCCTGCACAGAGCCACCCCAACGGTCGTTACGCTGATTCGTGTAGTCCGTGAGGAATTGATCAAGCAGGTATCCGTTGGCGCCGTGGATTTCGATGCCATCGAAGTGTGCAGATTTGATTGCCAGGGATGCAGCCTGTGCGAAGCCCTCGATGGCGTCGGCAATGTCTTCTTCGGTCATGGCTCGGGGTACGGGGTATTGACCCGCGCCATAGTAAAACTTCATCTGTTCCCCTTTGGGACGCAGAGCTGAGGGCCCTGCCGAAACGTCGACGAAGCGGTTGCTCTGGCTAAGGGCACCTGCGTGCATGATCTGAGCAAAGACTACACCCCGGTGAGCGTGGATCCTGTCTGTCACCATTCGCCAGGCGCGGGCCTGCACGTCATCGGTGATACCGGGCTGGAAAGGGTAACCCTGCGAGTGCTTCTGATCGGTATAGATGCCTTCTGTGATCACCAGGCCAAAGCCTCCTTGGGCAAAGCGCTCGTAATACCGGGCCATCTCCTGGGTTGCATGCCCGGCCGCGGTAGCGCTGACACGTGTCATTGGAGCTACCGCCAGACGGTTCTTCAGCGCGCGACCAGCCATATCATATGGGGTTAGAATTCGTGGATTGAGCATCATCAGTGTCCTATCAGTGTTTTCTGCCGAGTAAGGCAATGCGCAGAGCCTAGGCATCAGCGGCGACAATTGGAATCCTGCGAAATGGATAGGGCGCCTTAACGGAAAGAGATATAAAGATGCAGATTTCAGAGGTTGAAGTGTTTGCGGCCATTGCTGAAAGCGGCAGTCTTTCGGGCGCAGCTCGGCGACTTGGACTGTCCCCCATGACTGTATCGCGACGTCTAGCTTCTCTTGAGCATGAGCTGGAGGTTCGGCTGGTGCATCGCACCACTCGCTCGGTTTCGCTCACGACCGAAGGGGAGCTTTTCCTGCCATTTTCCAAGACGCTTCTCGGGGCGAGCGAGGCAGCGAAAGTCACCTTGAAGGCTAATGCAGGAACGGCCCGCGGTGTCCTTAAGGTGACAGCTCCGACAGTATTCGGTCAGGCCGTCATCATGCCGCTCATCCCACAATTGCTGGCCGAGCATTCAGCACTTCAAGTAGACCTCCACCTATCCGACAGCATCGTAGACATTGTCAGCCTGGGGATTGATGTGGCGATCCGTATCGCGACCCTACGCGATTCCGCTTTGGTTGCTCGCTCGCTGGCCCCTAATCCCCGCGTGCTGTGCGCAAGCCCCGCTTACCTGGAGCGACATGGGGTACCCACTACTCTCGATGACCTGCGTCGACATCGCTGCATAGCGCTCCACGGTATGCCGCATTGGCCTTTCGTGCGGGAGAGGGGGGTGGTTGGCTTCAAAGGGGAAAGCGTGTTCTCTGCCAATAGCGTCGAAGCAGTACGCACCGCGAGCAAGCAGGGGCTCGGACTAGCAATGCTCACCTATTGGGATGTTCGTAAAGATCTGGAGGAGAACAGCTTGCGGCTAGTGGAGCTGAAGGACGCCACTCCCGAGCAACTCTTTATCACGGCTGTGCTCCCAACCCGGCAACAGGTGCCGCATCGTGTGCGCGTCTTTCTAGACGAGCTAGAGGCGTCTCTGAGGAGTCCGAAGTAACCGCTATTGGCCGATAACTGTCCTTATCAACCGATGGCTTTGGCCATCTCCGAGGTGCCCAGCCAGCCTATTTGCTCATACACAGGCTTGCCAACCGCAGTTGCGTGTAGCACGGCGAAGGTGACGCCTCGTCCAGCAAACTCGGCCTCGGCGATTTGCATCAAGGCTGAGGCCAAGCCACGGCGGCGGTAGGCGGGTTCGACAAATACATTGAGCACGTACCCACGCCGGTCCATGGTGGGGTGCGATGGATGGGGCGGCCAGTCGATGGTCATCAGGCCAATGCTCGCAACGGCCTGATCAGCATCGCAGAGCGCGAACCCATAGTACCGGCCGTCATCCAGCCGTTCTTGCAGCCATGGACGGCGTTGCCCAGCATTTTTTTAACGGGTCTGCTTTCGGCTGCGCTCAACCCGAAACCAGGCTTGTTCGTGTTGGCATTCATTCCCCCAGTTCGTCGATCCGAGTCGCGGATCGGTCAGTATGCAGATGATGGTTTACGGGGTGTGGTTTGATGTACTCACAGCCTTGGGGTTTGCCTTGATGGGCATTTTCGCCACGGTGTTATCTCGCTACCTGTACCAGCGGCAGCGGCTGGTAAATGGGCTAAACGTGGGCGCTGGCTTCACCTTTGTCGCATCTGGTGTTTCGATTGCGGCTTTGAGTCAAAAGTAGTGGGTAGGGAAAAGCGGCGGGGCTTCGGATGAGCCCCGCGTTGTCATCAAGATGCTTAAGGTTCGTTGGCCAGCTTCGCATGGGTGGCCAGTTCTTCAGTGATGAAGGCCGAAATCATTGCCCGATAGACCTGTTCCACGACCTCAGCCGATGCACCCGTTTCGTCAGCCATTTCACGAACCTTCGTTATCACTTGCTCAACCCGAGCAGGCGCACGCACATCATCGGTAGTTTTCTTGAAGGCAGCTGCTTGCGTTACAAGCCGGCCCCGTTTGGCGAGAAGCGAAACGAGGTTGCGGTCGATTTCATCGATCCCTTGGCGGACTTCGTCCAGAGAGGTGCAACGTACATCCATTTGCTTGACTTCCTTTTCATGAGCCTGCAGTTGATTAGGGCAGGCAGTTGCTAGTGGTTTGGGGCTGTATTGTAGCATCTGGCTCATGTCCGCAATGGGTCCAGAGTGTGTAAAAAACGCTCATGGGCCTCAGCGTCCTGGAGCATCGACGTTCGTTCGCATAGTCAATGACGCGGGTCCATCGGTAGCGACCTGGAACACGTCAACGCTGTTCCCCTTGGTCGCCCGTTCGCTATTTTTTTTTGCAGCCCCACCGCAACTCCCATCAATGCCAGCGCACCTCCTACAGCATGATAGCTATGCAGCTGCTCCCCCAGCACCACGCAGGCCACCCCCGCCACCAATACAGGCAGTAGATTCAAATACAACGAAGCCCTCGGCGCGCCCAGAGAATGCACCCCCTTCATCCAGAAAAACGGCGCGCCGATCGAGGCTGCAACGCCCGCGTACAGAATCAGTGGCGCGTTGTTGACGGTGATTGGAGAGATGGGACTTGCCAGCCATATCGGCAGGGTCACGAGTACACCAAACCCCACCTGTACATGCAGTTGCTGCCAGGTTGAAAGGGGTACCGCCCAGCGTTTGAGCAATAGCCCGTACAGTGAGTTGGCGAAGATGGCGATCAGCATGAGTCCATCACCCGGCTGAAGGCTTTGCTGGAACAGGCTCGCGGGGTGCCCTTGGCTGGTCAGCCAAACCAGTCCTGTCAGGGATAGCAATGCGCCAACCAGCGTGCGAACTGGCACGGCCTCGCGGGCAATGGCGCTGGATAGCAAAGCCGACATGAGCGGCGCCAGCGATACGAGCACGCCCATGTTGATGGCCGACATACTCAGTGCAGCCTGGTAGGCCAGCCCTTGATAGACCGCCATGCCCAGCACCCCCAAAACCATCAGTTTTGACCAGTGCTGCGCCACCACGTGGCGATTACGCCAAATACCCTTGCCGTTAAAAAGGCTAAGCAGTGCAAACGCGAGAAGCCACCGATAGAACACAATCGAGGCAGGCTGGATGGCCACGGAAGCGGCTTTGGTGACGATAGTGTTGCCCGCCCAGATGACGACGGCGCATAGCGGTGCAAGTGAGGTGGTCATCGCGTCCGTGACGGACGCGCGGCGTGCGACGGGTACGTCTGGTGAGTCAGGCATGGCAGATCCCTGGAATGATGGCGAATGCCGTGGATTTTTCCCTAACCCATCGATTAAATAAATTGCACTGATAGCAACCTATGCATGCACAATTTGCAGCTATCTGGCTGGCTATGTTCCTTTATTCAGGTAACCACATGAAGAATCTCGACCTCAATCACTTGATTGACCTCGATGCCTTGCTCAGCGAGGGCAGCGTTGCGGGGGCCGCCAGGCGCTTGAATCTAAGTGCGCCCGCCATGAGTCGTCGTCTCTCGCATCTGCGGCACGCGTTGGGTGACCCGTTATTCGTACAGGCAGGGAGAGGGTTGGTGCCTACCCAGCGGGCGATCGATTTGCGCGAGCGGGTGCGTACGCTGATCGAGGAAGTGAGGGGGATTCTCACACCGCCAAACCTTGAGCTTGCTCAGGTTGAGCGTACCTTTACGTTGCGCACCAGCGACGGCGTGATCGGAACCTGGGCGGCAGCGTTATGCGCTCGGCTGCTGGAACAGGCACCGGGGATTACCTTGCGCTTCGTGTTACGACCCAAGAAAAGCATGGAGGCGTTGCGCAGCGGCGAGGTAGACCTGGACTTGGGGGTGCTCGACGGGGACGCACCCGAGATCAAGACCCAGACACTGCTCAAGACGCACTTCATGGGGGTCGTCAGGGCGGACCACCCGCTGGCCGGATCGGAATACATCGATCTAGCCCAGTTCATCGCCTGGCCCCATGTCAATGCGTCGCGACGTGGAGTGGCGGGCGGCCCGATTGATGATGCATTGGCCGCGTCAAGCGCAAAACGCCGCGTGGCATTGGTGGTTCCCTCTTTCCAAGCTGCCATGGCCATGGCCATGAGTTCGGATTTCATCGCGGCCATACCCGAGCCATTCGCCCGATGGAGCCCTAACTCCAGCCAGTTGCACATTTTCGCACTGCCAGTGGATACACCTTCGGTCAGTATCGCGATGAGTTGGCATCCCCGGCACGATGCCGAACCGGTTCACCGGTGGTTGCGGGAACAGGTCAGGCAAACCACCGCCAGCGTTTTTCAGGCCGTTGCTGACTGACAACGGCATGAGTGGACAGTAAAGAGTTATGGAGCAGGCATGGTGTCCATGGTCTGAGGCCATTTCTGGGTTTACCAGGTACACATTCGCACCACGACCTGACGGTGGTTTTATCCGGATGGAGCCGCACACCTAAAGGTCGGCTGAATGCGCCGCTGAACCTGCGTCACATCTCGCACCGCGCCGCGCGCGGCGTTGGTTGTCAGTGCGGCGTAGGCTTGGAGGGCCGGGGAGACCATGCGAGCACGTGGAGCGGGTTGCCACGCCTGCTCCCCGCGTGCGTGCATTGCTCGGTAGCGCTGACGCAACGTCTCATCGCCCAGCCGCAGTGCAATGCTGCGCCCTGGAATGTCGATCCTGATCACATCGCCTGTTTCCACCAGCCCGATCAGTCCCCCCTCGGCTGCCTCAGGTGACACATGGCCGATGGACAGCCCCGAACTGCCTCCCGAAAAACGACCATCGGTCAACAGCGCGCAGGACTTGGCCAGCCCTTTGGACTTGAGATAACTGGTGGGGTAGAGCATCTCCTGCATGCCGGGACCTCCCTTGGGGCCTTCGTAGCGGATGACCACGACATCGCCAGCACAGACCTGGTCACCGAGGATGCCCGCCACGGCGGCTTCCTGGCTTTCGAAGACTATGGCTTTGCCTTCGAAAATCAGCATCGCCGGGTCTACGCTGGCAGTTTTGACGATGCACCCCTCAGGTGCCAGGTTCCCGAACAGAACTGCAAGCCCGCCATCCTGGCTGAACGCATGCTCCACACAACGGATCGCACCGGCACTACGGTCGGTATCTAGCTCTTCCCAGCGCGCCGCCTGGCTGAATGCTTTCTGGGTGCGAGCGTTGCCTGGTGCTGCCCGGAAGAACGTCTGCACCTGATTGTCTGGGTGACGAGCGATATCCCAACGGTCCAGAGCGTCTTTGAGGGTCGGCGCGTGGATGACCGACAAGCGCGTATCGATCAAACCCGCCCTGTCCAGTTCGCCAAGAATCGCCATGATGCCTCCGGCGCGGTGCACGTTCTCGATGTGGACCTGGTTGCTCGCCGGAGCGACTTTGCACAGCCAGGGAACGCGGCGTGACAACTGGTCGATGTCGGCCATGGTGAACGTCACACCGCCTTCACGCGCGGCGGCCAACAGGTGAAGAACGGTATTGGTCGATCCGCCCATGGCGATATCCAGGCTCATGGCATTTATGAACGCGGCTCGATTGGCAATGTGGCGCGGCAACGTGCGCGCGTCATCTTGCTCATACCAACGCTTGGCCAGTTCGACGATCAAACGGCCACTTTGCCGAAACAGCTGCTCGCGGTCGGCATGGGTCGCGAGCGCTGTACCGTTACCCGGCAGCGCTAGGCCCAGGGCTTCGGTCAGGCAGTTCATCGAGTTGGCGGTGAACATTCCGGAGCACGAACCGCACGTGGGGCAGGCGGCGCGTTCGACAGCCGCAACCTCTTCGTCGCTGTAGTCGTCATCGGCCGCGATCACCATGGCATCGATTAGGTCCAGAGACTGGTATCGCCCTTTGATCACCGCCTTGCCGGCCTCCATTGCACCACCGGAAACGAACACCGTGGGGATGTTGAGGCGCATGGCAGCCATCAGCATGCCCGGGGTTATCTTGTCGCAGTTGGAAATGCACACCAAGGCATCGGCGCAGTGGGCGTTGACCATGTATTCGACGGCGTCGGCAATCAATTCTCGCGAGGGCAATGAATAGAGCATACCGTCGTGACCCATGGCGATTCCGTCATCGACGGCAATGGTGTTGAACTCCTTCGCCACGCCACCCGCCAGTGCGACCTCACCGGCCACGAGCTGACCGAGGTCCTTGAGGTGAACGTGGCCGGGAACGAACTGGGTGAAGCTGTTGGCGATGGCAATGATCGGTTTGCCAAAGTCGTTATCTGTCATGCCTGTCGCACGCCACAGGCTGCGGGCGCCGGCCATGTTGCGGCCATGGGTGGTAGTTCGAGAACGATAAGCGGGCATGGAGTCCTCCTGGGCTGTGGGTATGGACTCAGGCTAGAGATCCAGAGGATGATAGTGAAATATATTATTTATGCTTTATTAGGTCGGCAGGGATATAAGTGATGGACGTGCGCCAACTCAGGCATTTTGTGGCGGTGGCTCAAACCCTGCATTTCAGTCTGGCGGCACAGCGCCTCTGCATGACACAACCGCCGCTAAGCCAATCGATCATGGCGCTGGAGCGCGAACTGGGTGCGCCGTTGTTCGTGCGCACCAAGCGCAGCGTGGCGCTGACGGCGTTTGCCGAGCAATGGCTGCCCCAGGTGTTGGCAGCGCTGGAGGGTATCGACCGGCTGGGGAACACCGCACAGGCCATGCTGCGAGGGCAGGCTGGCAAGCTTGAGCTATCTTTTGTCAGCACAGCGGATTACAGCGTTCTGCCTGCATTGGTAGAACAGTTTCGACGTTCGTACCCTGACGTTGAGCTGTCGCTGATGGAAGCTACCAGCGACGTCCAGATCGGCGCACTGAGCGAAGGGCGAGGGCACGCCGGCATCGTGATCGCCAACCCGGGCGCGAGTATTCCCGATCAGCTTGTGTACCGGACACTGGTGGTTGAGCCGCTGATTGCAGCTGTGCCTGAGGCATGGTTATCGGAGGGGCGTCTGGACTTCGGTGGAGGCCGATTGTCTGCGGCAGCGATGATCGCGAGTCCCCTGGTGGTCTTCCCCCGACGTGCCGCCCCGGCATTCTATGACCTGGTCACCGAGTATTACACCGCTTGCGGCGGGCGCCTTCACATTGCCCAGCATGCCATTCAAATGCAGACGATCATCAGCCTGGTCTCGGCTGGCATGGGTATCGCCTTGGTACCGGCCTCGTTGAGAAACCTGGCGCGCTCGGGGGTACGCTATCTCGATTTGGACAGTCATGGACCTCACCTTGAAACTGGCCTGGTCTACCGCCGCAATGACACGACGCCGACACTCGCCAATTTTCTGTTGATGGCAGAACCTGCCTGGGTCAGCCGCTGACGTCAGGATGGCCGCAGCCGGCTTTAGGTCGCTCTGTGCCTGCTTCTGGCCGGGTTCCGCCCGACACGAAAGGCTGCAATGGATCGATAGACGCGTTATTTGAACGCTGCAACGACAGGTATTAAAATTGCAGAAGGTGCACCCGCCAGAAAACAGAATTTCCCCAGCTGCACCACCAGCCTGATGATCTTCGCCCGTGAAGTATTCACCTGGTTGCCTAGTCGAGCCGCCCAGGCAATCCCCGGTGCACTGGGGGTTACAGCCAGTAAAATAAACAGTAGCCCGAACCTCTGCACACCCGCTGCGGTCCATGGCGCCAAGCCTGAGCTTGCCCCCAGTGAAAGCGTTGCGCAAATCAGCCACGCCATGATGATGGCTATGCCCGACCTGACAAGGATCAGGGCAGCGTCTACTTGAACGCTGATGAGTACTCGCTTCACGAGTGGCTACGTATTGGCTGGTTCATGGCATTACCGATGAGCAAGTAGCGTTCTGCTTTGGAAGGAGTATTGTCTCGCGGTTCCGGCCAGTGTAGCCGGCAAGTACCCGGACTACCGCGGGCCCAGGCTACACAGGCCCAGTGCGGCGCTGTCGAACAGGTGGCACTTTTTTCAGACAGGCATCTTGGGTTCAGGCTTTTTTCGCGACCACCCGCTTCTGGCCGGTGGCAGTCCATCGAGCGCCTCTGCGCCCCGAAGTTTGCACTCTTTTCTGAAACATCAGATGATGCCCCCATGACTACGTGCAGCCGCATAACCATGATGCGCCCCATGATGACCGCCTTCGGCGGGCCATAGGGCGTTGCGCGTGTAAGTCCCACGCATCCCCAAAGCCCCGCCACCAACGGCCGGGGCTTCTTTCATGCTCCGGTCATGAACATTCATGACAAGGAGAGTGAGCATGCTGCAGATCCGCCCCGCCAGGTACAGCGACGCCGAGGTCGCTTTCGATATCCGGCTTCAGGCCATAAGACACCAGTGTATTACCGTCTACACGCCCGAACAGGTTCAAGCCTGGACGGACGTGCCCCTGACGGACCGGTACCGGGCCAGTGTGGAGCGGCAGTACCACATTGCCTGGTGGGGCGACGTGGCGGTTGCGACGGGGCTGATCGATTTCCAGTCCGGGGAGCTGGGCGCTCTCTTTGTGCTGCCCGCGTACATGGGGCAGGGCATTGGCAAGGCCATGATCCAGCACCTGGAACAACTGGCGCTTGCGGCTGGGCTTGCTGAAATTCATCTGGACGCGACCCCGAATGCTACTGCGTTCTACCATCGGTGTGGCTACCAAGGGGAGGTTGGTGGCATCTATACCTCGCCATCGGGGCTTGAGCTGGCATGCACGCCCATGCGCAAGCGATTGGTTGGCTGAAGGGACTCCAATAGCGTTTCGCTCTGGACGTGTTAGACCCGGGCTGTGTGAAAACGGGATTAGCGGCCCGCGTCATTGGCCTGCGATGGGTAAAAAGATACAGCAGCTTGTGAGCGCTTCCAGAATTGTGCGAGGATCAGCTATGACTCAATTAATTCCAAGCAATCGCCGTCATCATCACGGACCTCACTCAGGGTGCCGCGGTTGCTCACGCTCATCGAATGCTCAGAATTTTAAACATCCATTCTGACCAATCAATGAACCAAACCAAGGCGCCAATGGCGCCTTTTTTATTGCCTGTAAAATGGAGATCTATAAATGACAATGCTTCGCGGAACTCGAATAGTGACAGGGAAAGAAGCTGCAACCATGCGTGAGATAGAAGGCAGATTTCGGAGCTACCTTCATCGATGCCGGGGCTGAAGAGGCCATAGTTCCTGCATTGTGGGGCCAAGACACGTTTATTGAGAAAGCCGGTGGAAGTGAAATAATCGGACAAATGTGGGCCTTTGATGACAAGGCCGGACGTCCTTGTTGTCTCATCCCAGAAGCAACCGCGCTTTTTCAGGAGCGCAACAAGGCACTTCTCGGGGCACGAGACGAAGCGATGTTTTTCTACGTGGCGCGATGTTACCGGTATGAGCGACCTCAAGCCGGTCGGTATCGCGAATTCACTCAACTGGGACTGGAAATTCTGAGTTCCACACCCGCGCAGGCATTGCAGCGTAGCCAAGCGATTTGCACCGGCTTTCTTGACTCGCTGGGACTCGAATATGAACTTAATCTCGCAGTGAAGCGTGGCCTGAGTTATTACCTTGAGGGCAATGGATTTGAGGTGCGTTGCCCTGTGCTGGGGGCACAGCAGCAAGTTGTCGGCGGTGGAGCTTATCGTGAAGGAGCTGGGTTCGGTATCGGGCTTGAGCGACTGGTGCTTGCCTCTGAGGTGGCTCGGAGCCTTTGATGTTCAAGGCGCTTCCGGCAGGGAGCGCTTTCAAAACCGACAGGATGGCACCGCCCTGGAGTGTCTAACCTTCTAATCGTCGAGATCGTGCCATCAGGGTGCGGAGGCGGCCACGTTTGGTAAGCCTTCTACGATAAACACGCGGTAGTCTGCTCCCTTTAACCTGTGCTTCAGCGCTTTTTGGTACAGAGGGCTATCGTAGGCAGCCTTGGCATCCGTCAGGGTCGGAAACTGAAGGATAACGGCACCATCTACTGGGGCGCCCTCAAGTGTTTCCACCGCGCCGTAGAAGGCGAGTGGGGTGACTGGATGGCCTGCCGACGCGGCCCCCGCCCTTTCCTCATACATCTTGAATTCCTCTGCATCGGTGATGCGATCTCTGACGTAAACAACATAAGCTGTCATGGTTTATCCTCGGTGCATTCATGAGCCGCAGATCGTTTTGATTACGGCCCACATTGGGTGGTCAGTCAGTTATCGGAGTCATTAAGCGGCAGGTAGATCGCCAAGCCGTTCGGCAAAATTCAGCTCAAACTCACCGACTTTACCCAGCCCTGCATCGAGCATTTTTGTGAATGCATTCTGAGCTTCGGGCCACAGGTCTACGCCCTGAAGGATATGGTTCGACATCCACAGATCGCCTTCGGTGGGAACGCCTGCACGAGCGTTTACCATTTTCTTGCCGGTCTCCAGAGCACGTTTCTCGAAGCGTCCCATGCGGTGTGCAAGCGCATCGACGAACGCGTCGAGTTCAGCATCAGGGAGAGCCCGGTTCACGAAGCCATATCGCTCGCCGAGGTCAGCGTCGAAATCATCAGCGCTGCACACGATCTCCAGTGCGCGGGAGCGTCCCACCAGCGCCGAAAGCCATTCAACACCGCCACCCCCAGGAATCGATGAGCCACCAACTTCAATCAATGCAAACTGTGCGTGCTCCTTGGATGCGAAACGCATGTCGCAGGCCAATGCAAATTCAAAGCCCTGAGCACGTGCCCGGCCACGTACCTTGGCGATGCTGATCACGGAAGACTGTGCAAGGCGCGTGACCCACTTTGGCCAGTTCCCAAAGAATGGCATTGCCCCTGGTTGATCGGGAACGGTCAGGCGATTTTCGACATCGTGGTGATTCATGAAAAAATCTGGATCGGCGCTCTCGAACACAACGACTTTGAGGTGCTCATCCTTCTCGATGTTGTCCATCAGTACGTTCAACTCGGCAAACGTCTTCGGATCAAACAGGGCGAGCGGTGGATTGTTGAAGATGACGCGCCAGTACGCTTGGGATTCCGTAACGATGGTCAAGCGGTTAGCAGTGTTCATAGGTGTTCTCGGCTTTTGCGATCTGGGAGAGATCGTCGGTTTTAAGAAAAGCCCGATCGCTCTTGCCGTTGCCGCTGGATCGCCAAAGGCATAGCCTTCGAACGCCCGGCTCAGGGCCTCACGAACAGGCTGATAGGCTGCGATAGCTTCTGAATAGTCGGCAGATGAAGGTTGTTGAAGTCTGCGTTGTGTTGATCATGGTATGCCGTTGACCGGTCTGGATTAAGGCAGGTAACGTGCATAACACTAATGACACATCAGTCACTAATTCGGAGTTGATTGTGGAGACGTTGAGTGGCCTGGAGATTTTCGTCGAAACCGCGCAGAGCCAGAGCTTTGTTGCGACGGGCCGGAAAATGGGGATATCCGCGTCTGCTGTCAGCAAGAGCATCTCCAGGCTTGAAGAGCGGGTCGGAGTCAGGCTCTTCCAGCGAAGCACTCGGACGGTAAGACTGACGTCCGAGGGTGAAGTGTTTCTGGAAAGGTGCAGGCGTATCCTCGGCGAGATCCAAGCCGCAGAAGACGATCTTTCGGCGCTGACGACGTCCCCTCGTGGACGTTTGCGCGTCGGCTTGGCCCTTGTTGGAGGATTGCCTTTGCCGTTTATCTCCGCATTCATGGAGCGCTATCCAGAGATACAGTTGGATCTGGATTTCACTGACCGCATGGTGGATGTGATCGACGAAGGGTTCGACGTGGTTATCCGGGGTAGCGAACTCCAGGATTCCCGGCTGATGTCCCGACCACTCGGGCCTTACCGGTCATGCCTTGTAGCGTCGCCGGCATACCTTCAAACGCGAGGTATTCCGACCCAGCCCAGCGATCTCTTGAATCATTCCTGCTTGCACTACCGGTGGCAGAATTCAGGGAAGCTCTATCAGTGGCCTTTCAAGAAACAACAGGCCATTCAGGCAGGTGAGTCTCTCCCGGTCACTATGGTCTGCAGCAACGTAGAGGCGCTGATCTACCTTGCGCAGGCAGGCCGAGGGATCGCGTGCGTACCTGATTTCGCTGTCAAAGACAGCTTGGCTGCCGGGCGTTTGGAAAAGGTACTCAGCAGCAGCCTTGCAGGGGGGAGTACCTTCCACGTCGTTTGGCCAAGCAGCAGGCAAATGGCGCCCAAAGTCCGTGCATTTGTAGACTTCGCCGTAGAGAACTTTTCCAACGGACTGGTCAGTTGATTGCCAAGGGCACCAGTACGGTCTGGGTCCATATTCCCCCTCGCACGCTTCTGGCCGATGGCTGCTCCAAGGACCGAACACTGTTGAACGATGGCGGAAAATTTTGACGTTATGTTGAAAATATCACTGGCATGGTGATAGTTTTACACAAATTGTTGAATTAAGACTTCCATGACCTCACCCCTGACTTTCGACGAAGATAGCGTCCTGGCGCTTTTGACGAGCACTGTCCGGGCCATCGGCAGCGTACTGCCTGGCAACGCCGAGCTTGTGCTTCACGACCTTCGAAAGCCCGAATACTCGATTGCCGAGATCGCGAACGCGCACGTGAGCGGGCGGAAAAAAGGCGATTCGGTACTCGCCGGAATGCGTGCGGACAAAGCCTTCGCCAGCGTGCTGGAAGAGAAGGATGAGCCTGTGTCGCTGGTGCTGGACTACCCGACGCTTTCCCGCGAAGGGCATGCGCTGCGCAGCAGCACTGCGTTTTACCGTGGCAGTAATGGCCGGCCTTTCGCTGCGCTGTGCATCAACGTCAATACTGCCGGGATCAGCGACGCCATCAACCTGCTCCAGTGTCTGGTTGGCGCTGTCACGCCGCTCCCCGCAGCAGTGGCGCACGTCCCCGAACCGAATGCCGAGCCTGGACCCGACAACGTCGAGGACCTTGTGCACGCCATCATCAGAAGCGCCACTGAGCAGAGCCCTGGCAGCGGTCGAGCCAATACCAAGCGAACAAACCTGTTGGCCGTGCAGGAGATGCAGGAAAAGGGGATTTTCCTGATCAAGGGCAGCGTAGAGATGGCCGCCAGCGCCCTGGGGGTCACCCGCTACACGGTTTACAACTACCTGGACGAGCTGAAGAACGCGCCACGCTAACGCCGGCCAGGACCTCATCGGTACCGCATTTTTCGGAACTCACTACATGCCTCTGAGTATCAACACACCTCTTTTGCAGTCACTGCCTCTGAGCCACGCCACCGGCACCCAGGTGTGGATGAAAATGGAGGCATTGCAGCCTTCGGGTTCTTTCAAGATTCGAGGCGTCGGTCACGCCTGCGAGCAGCACCACGCCCGAGGTGCCAAGCGCTTCATCTCTTCGTCGGGCGGTAATGCCGGGCTCGCGGTTGCCTATGCTGGGCGTCGATTGGGCGTTCCCGTGGTCGTGGTCGTGCCAGAAACAACCTCGGAGCGAGCCAGAATCCTTTTGGGCCTGGAGGGCGCCGAGGTCGTCGTGCATGGCAAGTCATGGTTCGAAGCCAACGAACTTGCCCGTTCGTTAGAGACACCCGCCGACGCCTTCGTCCACCCGTTCGACGATCCGCTTCTGTGGGAAGGGCATGCATCGATGATCGACGAGGTCGTTGCCGAAGGTGTACGCCCTGATGCCGTGGTTCTTTCTGTTGGCGGCGGTGGCTTGCTCGCCGGTGTCGATCAAGGGTTGCGCCGCAATGGGCTGGGCAGCGTGCCGATCTATGCCGTCGAAACGCAAGGCATGGCGTCGTTCAATGCGTCGATCCAGGCGGGGGATTTGACCGAGATTCCAGTGGTGTCCGGGGTGGCCACCTCGCTGGGGGCGCGGCAGGTCTGTCAGCGGGCGTTTGACGTGTCGAAGGAGCGCCCCGTGGTGCCCGTGCAAGTCACGGACGCAGAGGCGGTGAGTGCCTGCCTGGCCTACCTGAACGACCACCGCACACTGGTTGAGCCGGCGTGCGGCGCCTCTCTGGCGCTGCTTTACGAGAACAAGCTGTCCCTGCGAGCGCATAGCAACGTGCTGGTCATCGTGTGCGGCGGCTGCACCGCAACCATCGAGTCCCTGTCCGGGTTCCGTGGCTGTTGAGCCATGATCTACCCGTAGGCGCCGGGTGTCGTGCCGAACACCCTGGAAAAATGCCGCGCCAGATGGGTTTGGTCGAAGAAGCCGCAAGCCACTGCAACATCCGCCAGCAACGCTCCGGCCCCGCACGCCGAAACCGAGGTTGTTGCCATGGCGGTTCAGGCAACGGGTGCCCGGCTGCATTCCGGGCACGGGCCATATTCAGCGAAGTCATCGCGCCAATGGGTCCACATCCATCACTCCGTTTTTACCTGTGCTGGCTTGGGGAAGGGCTTGAGCCCTGAAAATCGAGTGTCCCGCTCTCCTGTGCGACGATCTGCACCCCGAAGCTCTTGATCGCAGGCAACGTAGCGGTGTGATGGGCAATGATCTGCGCCGCCGTTGCATGGGCCTTGTCGTGGGTTGTGTGGGCATCGCTGGCCAAGACCACGTTGTAGCCCAGGCCCGCCGCACGTCGTACTGACGTATCGATGCAGAATTCGGTGGCGTAGCCGCATACCACGACGTCAGTGCAACCGGTTTTCGTCAGGACCGCTTGCAGCGCTGTCTGAAGGAAGGCGTCGGGCGTGGTCTTGCGCACATAATGATCGGCGGGGGTGGTTTCCAGCCGATGGTCCAGTTTCCAGGCATCGCTGCCGTGCCTGAAATAATCACCGGTGGTGGCTTCATGCTGGACGAAAATAACCGGTACGCCGTGGCTTCTTGCTCGGTTTGACAGCGCATTGATGCGGCTGATGACGTCTTGCGAGTCGAATGGCGGCGGGCTTGAGGCGAACAGGCCGTGCTGGACGTCGATGACGATAAGCGCTTTCACTGAGGTCGTTTCCCTTGATTCGGTGAGTGGGGGCTGTCCCAACCGGACGCTGAGGCAGAGGATACAATTTCCCGGCGCGACACTTCTATTGCTTGATCAACCCGGGGGAGGGTACCACCTCGGCCATCCGTCGGCGCCCCGGCACTTGCAGCTTGCGCCCATCCTCCCATGTACAGGCGCGCAAATTCTGCGCTCCCGATGGGAGAATCATGATGGTGAACTTGAATAATGGACCCGAGGCAGCCTACCCAGGGCCAGCCGACAGTACGCCTGAGACCGCCGAAGACCATGAGTCCGGTCTTGAGCAAACCAGCTCCGAACCCAAGCAGGGAACGGATGAACGCCCCGAGGATTGGAACCCACCCCCGGCGGACCCAGAGGCTGATCAGGATGCGCAGCCCGACGGTGAAGAAGGCGCTGTGAAAACGGACAGCTTGATCGATTCCGAATAGATGCCTTGCGATAGCCATACCGCCATCGTGCAGAAGCTGGCTTGCCAGCGAGCTTTTCAGCGGTTGAAGAAAGCTCGCCGGCAAGCCAGCTTCTGCTGTTGCCAGTCGGCCCACCCGCAGGTCCAATCTCCTCCCCACAGTGCTGGCAAGGCCTAGACTGTTCAAGGGTGGCGCATCTCGCGTCGCCACTGTCCGGGAGCAACGTGATGAACGTCCAACCCTATATCTTCCTGGCTGGCACCTGCCAGCAGGCCATGGATTTCTACTGCGCCGTGCTGGGTGCCACGGTGCAGTTCAAGATGACCTATGCCGAAGCGCCCGAGCCTTCAACGGGCAGTGACTGCCCGTCCGCGCCACCGGACGGCATCATGCACGCCAACCTGCTGATTGGTAGCACGCAGTTGATGATGAGCGATGACCCCAGCCCCGATCAGAAACCCCATGCCGGCTATGCGCTGTCCATCGCGACCGATGACCTGGCCAAAGGCAAAGCCTGGTTTGATGGCCTGAGCGAGGGCGGTACCGTGCGCATGCCCTTTGGCGAGACCTTCTGGGCGCAGGGATTCGGCATGCTCACCGACCGCTTCGGTGTGCCATGGATGGTCAACGTCGAAAAGGTCACCGGCGCTGCGTAGCGGCCCCGGCCGCGTTCCACCCTGTGGGAGCACACCTTGCTGGCGAAGGAGACACCGCAGTCCAACAGGTACACCGCGCTGCCTTCTTCGCTAGCAAGCTACGCTCCCACCAGGACGGGAGTACCGTACAAGCACTGCGTAGCCTGTGGGAGCACAGCTTGCTGGCGAAGGGGACACCGCAGTCCAACAGGCACACCGCGCTGCCTTCTTCGCTAGCAAGCTACGCTCCCACCAGGAGGCGAGTACCGTACAAGCACCGCAAGTCTGTGGGAGCACAGCTTGCTGGCGAAGGAGACACCGCAGTCCAACAGGTACACCGCGCTGCCTTCTTCGCTAGCAAGCTACGCTCCCACCAGGACGGGAGTACCGCACCAGCACCGCGTAGCTTGTGGGAGCACAGCTTGCTGGCGAAGGAGACACCGTGGTCCAACAGGTACACCGCGCTGCCTTCTTCGCTAGCAAGCTACGCTCCCACCAGGACGCGAGTACCGCACCAGCGCCGTGTAGCCTGTGGGAGCACAGCTTGCTGGCGAAGGCTACGACGCGGTCCATCAGGTACACCGCGCTGCCTTCTTCGCTAGCAAGCTACGCTCCCACCAGGACGGGAGTACCGTACAAGCACTGCGTAGCCTGTGGGAGCACAGCTTGCTGGCGAAGGAGACACCGCGGTCCAACAGGCACACCGCGCTGCCTTCTTCGCTAGCAAGCTACGCTCCCACCACGGACGCAGGTACCCCACCAGCACCGCATCGCCTGTGGGAGCACAGCCTGCTGGCGAAGGGTGCAACGCGCTCCAACAGGTACCACCAGGACGCGAGTACCGCACCAGCACTGCGTAGCCTGTGGGAGCACAGCTTGCTGGCGAAGGGGACACCGTGGTCCAACAGGCACACCGCGCTGCCTTCTTCGCTAGCAAGCTACGCTCCCACCAGGACGCAAGTACCGCACTTTCAGCGCCGCGCAGCCTGCTGCTGCGGCGCCAGGAATGCATCATGAAAGTAATTGCGAACCGCCTGCATGGCGGGACTCAGCTCCCGCTCGCGATGCCAGGCCAGCCCGACGCTCATGGGCGTGACCGTGTCGGTGATGGTCAGGGTTTCAATGCGCTTGCCTTCCAGCGACCAGGGGCGGTGCACCAGGTCTGACAGAATCGCCACGCCACTACCGTTGGCCACCATGCTTCGCACCGCTTCGACGGAACTGGTGCGCACCCGCACGTTGGGCTGCTGGCCCGCCAATTGCCAGTAGCGCATGGCGCTTTGTTCAGCTTCGTCCACGGTCAGCAGAATGTAGGGCTCCTTCGCCACGTCGGCGAGGCTGACCGCCGAGCACTCGCACAACGGATGGTGGCCGGGCAGCCACAACCGGCGCTCCGAGTTGAACAGCGTTTCCGAGACGATGTCCGGGTGCTTCAGGTTCGCGGTCAGGACCACGGCCATGTCGAATTGGCCTTCCAGCAGGCCTTGTTCGATGGCGTGGCGTTCCCGTTCATGAACGTGGATGGTCACGTCCGGGTGCCAGTGTTCGAGGCGCTGCAGGTGGTGCGGCAGGAAGTAGCCGAGCACCGTGTAACTGGCGGCCAGGTGCAGCAGGCCGCTGGCACGCATGTCGGGCAGGGGGCTGTTCAACGCATCGTCGACGCTGCGCACAATCACGTAGGCACGGTTGAGAAAGTGCCGCCCGGCCTCGGTCAGGCTCATGCCTTGGGCGGAGCGCTGGAAGAGCAGCACACCCAGCATGCTCTCAAGCTCCTTGATCGCCGTGGTCACCGCCGACTGAGAGATGTTCAAGTGAATGGCCGCTTGGGAGATTTGCCCGATCTCGGCCGTGGCGACGAAATAGCGAACCTGGCGCAGGGTCAGGGACATAGGCGCTCCAAACGACGAGGTATCTGTTTTTCAGAAGATACCCTATCTGTTAATAGGTCTTCCCAAGGGGGTAGGAGGAATCTAACGTGGTGGGCACCAAGTCACAAGTGTGGAGAGGGCGCGTCATGCAGGCAGTGGATTTCAACTCGGACATGGGTGAAGGCTTTGGCCCGTGGACCATCGGCGATGGCGTGGACAATGAGCTGATGGGCTTCATCAGTTCGGCCAACATCGCCACCGGGTTTCATGCCGGCGACCCCAGCACCATGCGCCGTACCGTGGAGCATGCCAAGCGCCTGGGCGTGGCCATCGGCGCGCATCCGGGATTTCGCGACCTGGTCGGTTTCGGTCGCCGGCACATCAATGCCCCGGCTCAGGAACTGGTGGACGACATGCTGTATCAGCTCGGCGCGCTGCGTGAGCTGGCCCGGGTGCAGGGCGTGGCGTTGCAGCACATCAAACCCCACGGTGCGCTCTACATGCACCTGGCCAGGGATGAAGAGGCGGCACGCTTGCTGGTGGTCAACCTGCGCCGCCTGGAGCCTGAGCTGTTGCTGTATTGCATGCCGGACTCGGTGATCTGGCGGGTGGCCCAGGAGCTGGGGCAGCCGGTGGTTCGCGAGTTCTATGCCGACCGTGAGTACGACCTCAGCGGCTCCATCGTCTTCACCCGCAACGTGCGCGCCTACGACCCGGCGCAGGTGGCGGCCCGCGTGCTGCGTGCCTGCCAGCAGGGCGTGGTGCGCACGGTCGAGGGCCAGGACCTGCCAATTGAATTCGATTCCATCTGTTTGCACAGTGACACGCCGGGGGCCCTTGCGTTGGTCGAGGCTACCCGTCGGGCGCTCGATGCTGCCGGTATCGAGGTGCGCGCCCCCCGTTGATGTGAAAACACCTGGCCCGCAGAGGCCAGGGTTTTGCGGTAAATGCTTTGCCTGCCTTTCTACAACTATTCCAAAGGGAACAGACATGGCCGAACACCCGGTAACCACTCAGTGCTTCGAGGTAGCCGCGGGCGCACGCGGAGGTGCGGCATGAGCACGCCCATTCGTTACAGCTTTGGCGCCGACGAGCATCTGTTCGCCGAAGTCAGCGACAGCATGTCCCTGGATGCCTTCTTCAAGGGCCTGGCCGTGACCCGTGCGGTAGAGCGCCTGGCGCTCGATGGCGTGCTGGATGTGTGCCTGGCGAACGCTTCGTTCCAGATCCGTTTCGACCCCGACCGCATCGCCCCCCACGACCTGCTTGAAGCGGTACAGGGCGCGGAGGCCGAGGCGGTTGCCGAGCGCACCCTGCAGACGCGGATCATCGAAATCCCGGTGCTGTACAACGACCCCTGGACCCACGAAACCCTGATGCGCTTTCGTGACCGCCATCAGGACCCCAGCGCCACGGACCTGGAGTACGCCGCGCGGATCAACGGCCTGGCGGACGTGGAGGCGTTCATCGCCGCGCACAGCGGCGCGCCGTGGTTTGTCTCCATGGTTGGCTTCGTGGCCGGGTTGCCGTTCATGTTTCAGATGGTCGAGCGCGAGCGCCAGTTGCAGGTGCCCAAATACCTGCGCCCCCGTACTGACACGCCAAAACTGACCCTGGGGCATGGGGGCTGCTTTGGCTGCATCTACTCGGTACGCGGTGCCGGTGGCTATCAGATGTTTGGCGTGACCCCGGCACCGATCTACGACCCACAGCAGAACCTGGCGTACCTTCAGGAGCACATGGTGTTCTTTCGCCCGGGCGACATCGTCCAGTTCAAACCTATCGACCGCGAGGCCTACGACCACGCCGTGACCGAAGTGGAGGCGGGGCGTTTCGACCTGCGCATTCGCCCGGTGGAGTTTTCCCTGGACGCGTTCCTGGCCGACCCGGTCGGTTACCCCAAGGCCTTGCAGGAGGCGCTGGCATGATCAAAGTACTGAAACCCGGCCTGGCCACCTCGGTACAGGACCTGGGCCGCGAAGGCTATTACCACCTGGGCATTCCGCCGTCCGGCGCGCTGGACCAATATGCTTTGAGCGCCGCCAACCAACTGGTCGGCAACGCGCCAGGGCTGGCGGCCCTGGAGTGCACGCTGGTCGGGCCGGAACTGGAGTTTCAGCACGATGCGCTGGTAGCCGTGTGCGGCGCGCACATGACGGCACGGGTCGATGGCGTGGACATGCACCAGGACACGGCATTCAAGGTGAGGGCGGGGCAGGTGCTGCGCTTCGATTTCCCCAGGGCCGGTGCCCGCGCCTATGTGGCGGTGGCCGGTGGCATCGATGTTCCCGTGGTGCTGGGTAGCCGGTCGACGTACGCGTTGGGTGGCCTGGGTGGTTTTCAGGGGCGCAGGCTGGTGGCCGGTGATGAACTGCCGTTGGGTGTCGCCAGCGGCAAAGGCCGCGCCGGCAACAGTTTGCCCATGGCGCTGCGCCAGTCCCTGGGTGGCGAAATCACCCTGCGGGTGGTCCCAGGGCTTTACTACCAGCGCTTGAGCGAAAGCGCGGCGCAGAATTTTTTCGCCGAGCCCTGGACGGTCGGCTCGGAAGCCGACCGCATCGGTTACCGCTTCAAGGGGGGGAGCGCGTTGAGCTTTCAGCCCCGTGAGCAGCCGTTCGGTGCGGGTTCCGACCCTTCGAACATCGTCGACAGTTGCTACCCCATCGGCTCGATCCAGGTACCGGCCGGCCTGGAGCCCATCGTGCTGCACCGAGATGCCGTGTCGGGTGGAGGGTACGCGATGATCGGCACGGTGATCAGCGCCGACCTGGACCTGATCGGCCAACTGCAGCCCAACCAGAAAGCCCGCTTTGTGGCGGTCACCCTCGAGGAGGCGCTGGAGGCGCGACGTTCCTACAAGAAAAAACTGGGCTGCCTGGGCAAGCTGTTTCCGTCCTGAACAGGCCCCCGCAGCGAAGTCACTGTCTTGTTGCAGGCGCTGGCGTGTCAGCGAGCTTTTTGGCCTTCAGCTCGCGGTGCAAGGCCGATGGTTCGCGTAGCGGCGCATCACACCGGCTGCCGCTCGCCCACCAGCAACAACGCCTGCGGCACGGCACTTTGCGGGTGTTGTGGCTCCTGCAGGTCAGCCAGCCTGAACCCGGCCATCTCCAGTGCCCTGACCCAGCTGGACAAGGTGCGAAAATACCAGGGCATCGGCTGCCACTGGCCTTGGAACCCGGCGAAGGTTTCCTCCCGCCATCCGTCCTGGTAGTCACCTGCCGACACCGCCCACGGGTGCAACGTCTGAATCACCAGCGCGCCGCCAGGGGCAAGCAGGGCGTGCATGGCGGCGAGCAGGGGGATGATGTCCTGATGCAGCAGGGCAAAGTTGGCGCAGACCACGTCATAGCCGCGGCCGATGTCCACGTGGGCTTCTACCAACGCCGCATAGCTCGCCACATGCACCGGTGCGCAACCTGCCGCCCGCGCGGCCTGCGCCAGCGTGGCATCGCCGTCCACCCCCACTGCCTCGATGCCCCGCTGCGCCAACGCCCGCAGCAGCCAACCCTCACCGCAGCCCAGGTCCAGAACACGTTCGGGTTGGCGGCCCAGCACGGCCATGACGATGGCCTGGTCAGTCACCTGCCGACGGCTTTCGATACTGCCGTTGCGGATGGCGTCGATCCAGGCGTTGGCATTGTGGTGCCAGCTTTGCAGCAGAGCGGATTCAGGGGAGCGCATGATGGTGTCCGGCATAAGGAAGTGACGTGAATGATAGCCGCCAGGGGGGCGAACCAGCGTCAGCGACTTTTGACCCACAGCCCGAACTGGGGCCAGGCGGCGTGCGAGGGCACACGCCGCCTGGCGGAGAAGGGACGGGCCCTCAGATCCCCATTTCAATGGTTTCCGGGTCAGGCCCCAGCCGCCCGGTCTGCTTGAGCTGGGCGATGGCTTCAAGCTCCTGGTGGCTGAGCTCGAAATCAAACACATCGATGTTGGCCGCGATGCGCTGGGCATTGGACGAGCGTGGGATCACCACATGGCCGTTCTGCACGTGCCAGCGCAAGATCACATGGGCAGGTGTTTTCCCGTGACGCTGGGCGATTTCGGCGAACAGCGGCAGTTTCAATAACTCGCCGCCCTGGCCCAGCGGGCTCCAGGACTCGGTGACGATGCCCTTGTCCCGGCACCATTGGCTGAGCGCCTGCTGGTTGAAGTCGGGGTGAATTTCGATCTGGTTGACCGAGGGCACCACGCCGGTGTCATCGATGATGTGCTCCAGGTGTTCGGCATTGAAGTTGGACACACCGATGGAGCGCACCCGGCCTTCCTGCTGCAGGCGCACGAACGCTTTCCAGGTGTCGCGGTAGGCACCTTTCTTCGGGATCGCCCAGTGGATCAGGTACAGGTCCAGGGTCTCCAGGCCCAGGCGCTTCAGGCTGGCGTCGAACGCGCGCAGGGTGCTGTCGAAACCCTGGTCGGCGTTCCACAATTTGGTGGTGATGAAGATCTTCTCTCGGGCCAAGTCACTTTCTGCCACGGCACGGCCGACCCCGGCTTCGTTGCCGTAGATCATCGCGGTGTCGATGTGGCGGTAGCCGGCAGCCAGCGCGGCTTTGGATGACTCGTAAGCCTGGGCATCATCCAGTTGCCAGACGCCAAGGCCCAGCTGCGGAATCCGGACGCCGTCGTTGAGGGTAATCAGTGGGGCGGATGGCATGAAGGTCTCCTGATCGGTCTTGAGTGAAAGGTCTGTAGGCGTTCGAGAGGGAGGCGGCCGATAAAGTTGCGATGGATGTCGACGCGGTCTGCCGTTTCAAGCGAACCCGCAGGGTAGTGGGCTGTAAAGTCGCTTTGCAAGCAAGTGGCCTGATCTTCATGGTGGCAAGGCAAACGCGGACCTGCAGTGGACCTGGCCACGTCACAGGCGCCGCGCAGCCTTGCACGGTGATAAAAAACGCCTGTGGCGGCCCCGCATCCATTAGCATGGGGGCCGCCAAAATTATTGATCAGCCCTATCCATCGATGACTGTCTTCTACCTCAAGCTGCTCTTCACACCTGCGCTCATGCTCGCCATTTCCCTGGCCGGCCAGCGGTGGGGTACTCGCCTGGCGGGGCTTCTTTCCGGGTTGCCGGTGACTTCCGCACTGGTGATGCTGTTTCTCAGCCTTGAGCAAGGGACAGACTTCGCGCTGGTGGCCGTGCCGGGGGCGCTGGCAGGGGTTGCCGCGGTCCAGGCGGCCTACCTGTTCTACTTCATCGCGGCGCAACGTGCCGGCGTGCTCGTGGGCTGTATCGCCGCGTTGCCGGTGTATGGAACCACTGCCTGGCTGATGAGCCATGAAGGCGGGCTGCCCGGCTCCGTCCTCGTGGCGGTGTTGCTCATTGGCTCGATCATCGTCCTGACGTCGAAACAGGCCCAGGCACCTGCGGCCCGACTGGTGCCGGTGCCGCGCTGGGTCATCCCGATGCGCATGCTCACCGCGACCCTGTTGCTGCTGGCCATCACGGCCAGCGCCCAGTGGCTTGGGCCGGTTGCCAGCGGCATGCTGGCGCCGATCCCGGTCATTGCCTGGCCACTGACGGTGTTCGCCCATGTTCAGGGCGGCAGCCAGGAAATGGGCAAGATCGTCAGGGGCAACGCCCTGGGTGGTGTTGGCGTGGTGGGCTTCTACCTGACGCTGGAATTTTCCATGGCCAGATGGGGCGCTGGGCTGGCCATCGCGGCCGCGGTGGTGCTGGCTGTGGCGGCGACGTTCACGTTGGCGCGGTTGCTGGACAAGCGCTGACCAGGTGCCAGAATCACTACGCACTCAAGCACACCACCGCCGCAGGTCATCGGTACGGTAGTCAGCGCATTTGCTGCGGTGATAAACAGGACACCACCATGCTCGATCTGCCAAACACCGCGATCATCGAAGGCAACGCCGTGCGCTGGGGAATGACTGGCCGCGGCCCAGCGTTGGTCGCCATCCATGGCACGCCTTTTTCCTCCCAGGTGTGGCGAAAAATCGTGCCGCACCTCGCGGACCAGCGAACGGTCTATTATTTCGACCTGGTCGGTTACGGGCAATCCGAACAGCGTGCCGGGCAGGACGTGTCGCTGGGGGTGCAGAACAGGGTGTTGCACGCCCTGTTCCAGGTATGGGGCCTGGACCGCCCGGATGTGCTGGCCCACGACTTTGGCGGCGCCACGGCGCTGCGGGGCTATTACTTGAATGGGCTGCGCTATGCCTCGCTGACCTTGTTCGACGCGGTCGCGCTTGCCCCTTGGGGCTCGCCCTTCGTTCAACACGTGCGCCAGCACGAACAGGCATTTACCGGGTTGCCCGATTACATGCACCGCGCGCTGTTGAACGCCTACCTGCAAACCTCGGCGCATCAGCCGTTATCGCCGCAGGCCCTGGAGATCTATAGCGCCCCCTGGGTGGGGCCGGTTGGCCAAGCGGCGTTCTACCGCCAGATCGCCCAGATGGACCAGGCCTTCACCGACGAAATCGAAGGGCAGTATGGCCCGCTCGATTGCCCGGTGACGGTGCTATGGGGGCGCCATGACCAGTGGATCCCCCCTGACAAGGGCGAGGAGCTGGCGCGGCGCATTGGCGGCAAGGGCTGCACGCTGATCGAGGAGGCAGGGCATCTGGTCCAGGAGGATTGCCCGGAGGCCATTGTAGCGGCAGTGCTCAACACCCTCGCGCGATAGTCATCTGGCCGGTTCAGGCAGGGGAAAGTGGTCATGGGATTTGGGCAGGTAGCCCCATATCCTCAACACGTCGCCGCGTACTTCGAACTCGAGCCCGATGCTGGCGACGGCACTGACGATCTCGTCCGTGTGATCGATGAACTCACGCGGCAACAGTATTCCTTTCAACGGCGCGGCTTCGTACAGGCCGATATCAAACCATTCCACGCAGGCGAATGGATACGGCAGGTGGCCGAACCACTCAACGTCCCAATGTGACACATAGCCGGACACGGATCGGTAGCGGTAAGAGGGTGTCCACCGATCGCGTGCGCGAAAGTGGTCGATCAGCTCGTTCCATTTGGTGTTGTTCGCGGCGCTGGTCAGGTTTCTGGCAACCACGGCTGCACGGATTTTTCGGCGCATCGTTTCATTGTGGCCGGCGCCGGCGTGAGGTAACTCGCTCATGTTCTGTCCTGGCGGTTCTTTGCCTCATTGTCGCCCAGGTCTGCCGTGGCCGGGTAGTGGCCTTTGAGGAGGCGGCCAGGTGCGCGGGTGCAGGATGGCTGATTGCGCCTAAAAGAATAATCAAATAATTTTATGTTACTTCATATTTAATATTAGTGAACTGATACTCGCCGCTCGTCTTTACTCAGCTGAGCGTGTGTCATGAAAGCTGCATTGGTTGCTGATGATCCCGTCAGCCTGATCTTCAAGGACAATTACCGGTGGCTGTGCGGTCGCCTCCAGCGTTCTACAGGCTGCCGCTTCGATGCCGAAGACATTGCCGGCGATACTTTCGTGCGCGTGCTGAAGCTACCCGACGTGACGGCGGTGCGCGAGCCGCGTGCCTTGCTGACCACCATCGCCAAGCGCCTGATGTTCGAAAGCTGGCGCCGGCGTGATCTGGAGCGGGCCTACCTGCTGTCGTTGAGCCAATGCCCGGTGGCCACCCACCCGTCCCCCGAAGAGCGCGCCGTGCTGATCGACACCCTGGTGACCCTGGACCGCGTGCTCGACACGTTGCCCGGCCAGGGCAAGGCGGCGTTCGTGCATAGCCAGTTCGGCGGCATGTCCTACCCACAGATCGCCGAGCACCTGGGGTTGTCCCTGAGCCGCGTTCAGCAGTACATGACCGAAGCCTTCAAACTGTGTTTTCTGGCGACCCTGGAATGATCGACGCCGACCTGCAGCGCACCATCGATGAAGCCGCCCACTGGCTGGCGCGCCTGCATGCCCACGACTGCCACGACCAGGAACGCGAGGCCCTGGCGCAGTGGCAGCGGGCCGACCCGCGGCACCGTGAGGTGTTCGAGAAGATGGCCGGGCAGGTCGGCAGCCTGCGGGCCCAGCCGTTGCTCGATCAGCCGCAGGAGCAATTGGTCCAACTGCTGAACGTGCCTTCCACCAGCCGGCGCCGGGTACTGGGAGGGCTGGCGACGCTGGGCATGGTCTTGGCGGGCCTGGCACAGTTCGAACCGCGCCTGCGCCCCGGCTGGCTGGACGTTGGCCTGAGTACCGGCACCGGGCAGCGCGCGACCTTCACCCTGGGGGACGCAAGCCGGCTGACACTCAATGCCTGCAGCCAGGTCGACCCCGATATGAATGCGCGGCAGCGCCGCCTGGTGATAGGTCATGGCCAAGCATACCTTCAGTGCCAGGCCGACCCTCGCGGGCCGCTGGTCATCGCCAGCCACTACGGCCAGGTACTCAGCCAGCAGGCCAGCCTGGTCATCAGCCAGGACGAGCAGGGCGCCCGGCTGGATGTGTTGCAGGCCAGTGTGCTCTTGCAGGCCCGGGATGGCCGTGCGTTGACCATCAAGGCCGGGCAGAGCGCTGTTTTCAACAACCAGGGCACCGTGGCGCTGGGCCCCACCCGCGGCAACCGCCTGGCCTGGTTGAACGGCCAGCTGGATATAGATAACGAACCGCTGGCCACCGTGGTGGATGCGCTGCGGGCCTACCGACGGGGTATCGTGCGGGTATCACCGGCTGCCGCGCGGTTGAAGGTCAGCGGTGTGTTTGTGCTGGACGACACCGACACCACCTTGTCGCTGTTGGCGCTGAGCCTGCCCATTCGGGTGACGCGTCACACCGACTACTGGCTGAACATCGATGCGCTGCATGAACCGGCATAAGCTCAGGTGAATTCGTTCCAAGCACTTTCTGCAGTTTTTTTCCGGCCGTTGCTCATTACCGGAAATCCCCCTGGAAGTGCCGCCCCGATGCCTAGAACCGCGCTACGAATATCCTCCTCCACCCTGGCCCTTCTGCTGGCCAACACCGTGCCCGCCGTGGTGGTCAGTTCGGTTATGGCGGCCGAGGAAAGAACCGAAACCGCCTTCGATGTCAGCCCCGGAACCCTGAGCGACGTAGTGCTGACTCTGTCCCGGCAGAGCGGCCAGCCCATCGCCTTCGACCCGGCCCTGTTGCAAGGCCGCAACGGCCCCGCCATCAAGGGTAGGCGCAGCCTCGACGAGGCCCTTGAGCAAGCGCTACGTGGCAGTGGCCTGCAGTTTGGCCACAGCCAGAACGGGCTGTACATCAGTGCCAGCGCACAGGCATCGGCCAGCACCAGCCAAGGCAGTGGCTCTACCCTGCAAGCCGTTGTGGTGACGGGCAACCGCAGTCAGCAACCCCGCACGGTGGCCAGCAGCCCATCGCCTATCGATGTCATCAGCCAGGACCAATTGATCCAGACTGGCGCCACGTCGCTGCGCGATGCCATCAAGCACCTGGTACCGTCGTTCAACGTGCAGAGCGCCTCAAGCTATTCGCAGGATAGCATCGCCCGGCCGGCGACCCTGCGTGGCCTGTCGCCGTCCCAGACCCTGGTACTTGTCAACGGCAAGCGCCGCCACGCCAGCTCCCTGGTCAACGCATCGCGGGAATCGACACTGGCCAACGCCATCGACCTGGACCTGATTCCGCTCAGCGCCATCGACCATATCGAGGTGCTGCGCGATGGCGCCTCGGCGCAGTACGGCTCGGACGCCATTGCCGGGGTGATCAACATCATCCTCAAGCAGAACGATCATGGCGGCCAGACCGTGAGCAAATACGGGCGTCGCTCCGCCGGTGACGGCCAGCAGTTGTACCAAAGCCTGGACCAAGGGTTCGCGCTGCCCAACGACGGCTTTTTCAACCTGGCCCTCGATGGCCGTTCCAACAAGAGCGCCAGCACCGCCGAGGGTGCCACCGGTGCGTTCTACGGCCTCAATGGCGCGGCCCCCGACAGCCGCGACGCCACGGTGGGCCGGCACGTGTTCGGCGGCGGCCTGCCGAAGATCAAGCAGATCAATGCCAGCTACAACGCCGAACTGCCATTGGCCGACGACCTGACCCTGTATTCATTTTCCACGGTGAGCCAACGCGACGGCTGGATCGGCGCCAACTTCCGCCGGCCCAACGCCACCAGCGACGGCATCAGCAACTCGGCCAACAACGTGCTGTCGATCTACCCCAACGGTTATACCCCCCTCTACCGCTCCCGGGAGACGGACTTCCAGACCACCTGGGGTGTCAAAGGGGTAAGCCACGAATGGAACTGGGACCTGAGCACCAGCTATGGCCGGGACAAGGTGGAGCAGGACCAGCTGGATTCGCTCAATGCCTCACTGGGGGATAGCAGCCCCACCAAGTTCCACCTCTACAACTCCATCTTCGACCAGTGGACCAACAACCTCGATTTCAGCCGCGCGCTGGACCTGGGCTGGCACAGCCCGTTGCAGGTGGCGTGGGGCCTGGAGCATCGCTACGAGCGTTATAAGACCCAGCCGGGTGATGCCGCCGACTCCCAGGTAGGCGACTACCAGATTCGCGGCGTGCCGGCCGTGGCTGGCGTGCAGGCTGCCAGCTACGTATCCGACAGCGAGGCGGCCGACATCGACCGAAACAGCTATGCCAGCTACATCGACCTGGGCACCAACCCCACCGACAAGCTGTATGTAGGCGTCGCCGGGCGGCTGGAGGACTACGAAGGCGACGTGGGGCGCAGTGCCAGCGGCAAGTTCTCAGCGCGCTACGCGCTGCGTGACAACTTCGCCTTGCGCGGCACCTTGAGCAATGGCTTTCGCGCACCGTCGCTGTCGCAGATCGCCCACCAGCAAAGCTCCAGCGCCAACTACACGGTCAACGCCCAGACCGTACTGGTGACGTCCACCGATGTGGCCGCCGACTCCGCCGTGGCCAAGCAACTGGGGGCCACGTCGCTGAAACCGGAAAAGTCCACCAACCTGAGCCTGGGCTTCACCTGGCAACCCACCGACAACTCCAACCTGGCGGTGGATGCCTACCAGATCAAGATCAAGGACCGGATCGTGCTGACCGGGTTCATCAAGGACAGCGGCAATGGCGTGGTCAACAGCATTCTGTCCTCGGCCGGTTATGCCGACAACACCTGGGTGCGTTTCGCCACCAACGGCATGGACACCACGACCAGCGGCCTGGACGCGGTGTATGACTACACCCAGGACCTGCAGCGTTATGGTTCGGTGAAGTGGGGGGCCGCGCTGAACTGGAACAACACCAGCATCGACAAGGTCAAGAACAGCCCCGCGGCCCTGACTGGGTCCGGCAACACGCTGCTGGACCGCACCGCGCGCTCTTATTTCACCAAGGCCTACCCCAAGACCAAGCTGATCCTGAGCGCCGACTACACCTATGACCCCTTCACCGTGCACGCCGCCATGACCCGTTATGGCTCGCACACCGACGTCAGCAGCGAAAGCCATTACTACGACGTGAAGTACGGTGCGCAATGGATCACCGACCTTGAACTGGGGTGGTCCCTGACCCACGACCTGAAGGTGGCGGTGGGCGCACAGAACCTGTTTGACGTCTACCCGGCCCACAAGGGCTACGACCTGACCAGCAACGCCGCGGGATTCCCGTCCACGGGCAGCAACACCCCTTACGACGCCTATGGCGCTTATTACTACACCACGTTGACTTACAACTATTGAGACCCGGAGGGCTGTATGCATCGTCGTGATCTGCTGCGTTCGTCCCTGGCGCTGGGCGCGTTGGCCGCCGGCAGCCTTGTGCTGCCGGACTGCAGCGCATGGGCCGCCGACAAGCCTTTGCGGGTAGGACGCTACAAGGGCGACCTGTCCTATTTCTTCGACCTCGCGGGGGTCAGGCTGGATTACCCGGTGGAGTACTACGTGGGCGGTGCGCCCATCACCGAAGCCCTGGCCAGCCAGCAATTGGACCTGGCCGGCATGAGTGAGATTCCGCCGGTATTCGCCTTGCCATCCAACACCACCTACAAGCTGGTGGCGCTGATGAAGGGCAACCCTGACAGCCAGGTCATCCTGGTGCCCGACGGCTCGCCCCTTCAAAACCTGGGCGACCTGCGCGGCAAGCGCATCGGCTACGTGCGGGCGACCACCTCGCACTATTTCCTGCTGCGCGTGTTGCGTGAACAGGGGCTGGCCTGGAAAGACGTAACGGCGATCAACCTGTCCACCCAAGACGGCTTTTCGGCGTTCCAGACGGGCCAGTTGGACGCCTGGTTCATCTATGGGGTGTTTATCCAGTTGGCCAAGTTCCGCCTCAAGGCGCGGGTGTTGCGCAACGCACAGGGTTACCTGTCGGGCAATTACCCCTTCGGCATGACCAACACCGCCTGGGCCGACCCCCAGCAAAGCGCCCGCGCCAAGGACTACCTCAACGCCTTGCAGCGTACCCTGGACTGGGTCAAGGCCCAGCCACAGGCCTGGGCCAGGCAAAGCGAAGTGCTCACCGGTGTCGATGCCGCAGCCTACCTCGATCAGCTCGACAACACCGGCAGCCTGGGGCGCATTCTGGCCCCGACCCGCGCCGATATCCAGTCCCAGCAGGCCGTCGCCGACACATTGTTCGACGTCGGCGCCATACCCCGGCAGGTTGATGTCAGCCCGCTGTGGGACCTCGATTTCCTCACGTGAGTACCCTTGCCACCATGTCGCATTTCCTCAAGTCAGCACCGTTCAATCTCGACAGCGAGGCCTTGGCCTGGGTCGATAAAACCCTGGCCTCGCTCAGCCAGCACGAAAAGATCGGGCAGTTGTTTACCCTCGCATCGCGCACCAACGCCATCGAGGACCAGCGCGCCGTGCTGGGGTTCGCTCCCGGTGGCGTGTTCAGGCCGGCCAGCGGCACCCTGGAACAGGTATGGCAGGCCAACCGTTTCCTGGTGGAGAACAGCCCGGTGCCGCTACTGTTCAGCGGCGACATCGAGGGCGGTGGCGCTGGCTACCGCATAAACACCGAGCTGCCCAACCCCTTGGGCCTGGCAGCCGCTGACGACGTGGCGCTGTCGCGCGCGGTGGTCGATGTCATGGCCCGTGAAGCTCGGGCCCTGGGCTACAATTGGTCGTTCACCCCCTTGCTGGACATCAATGCGACCTTTCGCAGCGCTATCGTCGGCACCCGTTCCTATGGCAGTGACCCGGCCAAGGTGCTCAAGCAGGCGCTGATCAACGTCGAACAGTTCCGCGAGGCCGGCATCGCCACGGCCGCGAAGCACTGGCCAGGGGAGGGCTTCGATGACCGCGACCAGCATCTGGTGGGCACCATCAACCCCCTGAGCTGGCCCCAGTGGCAGGCCACCTTCGGCACGTTGTATAGCGCCCTGATCGACGCAGGCGTGACCAGCGTGATGTCGGCACACATCGCTTTGCCCAGCTTCATTCGCGAGCACTTCCCCGACGCAGGCCGCGAAGCGTTCGAGCCGGCATCGGTGTCGCGCCTGTTGAACCAGCGGCTGCTCAGGCAGACCCTGGGTTTCAACGGTCTGATCGTGTCCGACGCCACCGGCATGGCCGGCCTCACCAGTTGGCTGAGCCGCGAGGCCTTGGTACCTGCGGTGATAGAGTCCGGCTGTGACATGTTCCTGTTCACCGAAGGTGACCCAGCCATCGACTTCAACTACATGCTCAAGGGCCTGCGCGAAGGGCGCCTGAGCGAGCAGCGCCTGGACGAGGCGGTGACCCGGGTGCTAGGCCTCAAGGCGCACCTGGGGCTGCACCGGCAGAGCGCCGAGCAGCAAGTGCCTTCGTTACCCGATGCCAGGTCGACCATCGGCACCGCCGCCAGCCGGGCCATCGCGGCGCAGGCGGCCAGCGCCAGCATCACCCTGGTCAAGGACGTGCCTGGCTTGTTGCCGCTGGACCTCAACCGCCATCGGCGCGTCGTGATCGCCGGGTATGAGCAGCACCACCCGGTGCGCAAGGGCCCGCCGATCATTCTGGCCGGGCTGCTGGAGGAAGAGGGGTTCGAGGTGCGCGCCTACGATCCGCAACAGCCGCCGACGCCTTATGACACCGACCTGCTGGTCTACGTGATCGCCGAGGAGGCCGTGGCCACCCGTGGGCACATCTACCTCGATTGGCAGCGCCTGCACGGCTCCCTCAAGGGCAGCCTGCGGCGTCATTGGCAGGACGTGCCCACGCTGCTGATTTCCCTGGGCCAGCCGTATTACCTCTACGACGCGCCGCTGGCGCCGACCAGCATCAACGCCTATAGCGCCATCGAGCCGGTGCAGCGGGCGTTGGTGGACAAGTTGCTGGGGCGTTCGAGCTTCACCGCCATCGACCCGGTGGACAGCTTCTGCGGGCAAGAAGTGGCCCGCTACTGACGTCACAACGAGACGGCGCCGCGGCCTGGTGGCCGCGGCGCCGTTCATGGCCTGTTCAGCCGTGTGAATAGCGTGGGTTTTGTTCCACGTCGCCTGTCTCGACTTCTACCCCCAACAAGCCAAGCAACTGTGCGCGCAGATGCTGAAAACCCGGCTGCCCGCTGTGTCGTGCCCGGGGCAGGTCCACGCGCACCTGCTCCGCCACGCGGCCCTGGGCCAGGACAATCACGCGGTCAGCCAGCAAGATGGCCTCGTCCACGTCGTGGGTTACCAGCAGTACCGCGGGGTTGTGCTTGCGCCACAATTCGATGATCAATTCATGCATGCGAATGCGCGTCAGGGCATCCAGCGCGGCAAAAGGTTCATCCAGCAACAGAAGGCGGGGCTCGCGTACCAGGCCGCGGGCCAGCGCCACCCGCTGTGCTTCACCGCCAGACAGGGTCGCGGGGTAGGCCTCCAGGCGGTGGGCCAGGCCCACCTCGGTCAAGGCTGCCACCGCGCGGGCCTTGGCGTTCTCCACCCGCAGGCCCAGCACCACATTCTTCCACGCCCGTTTCCACGGCATCAGCCGGGGCTCCTGAAACACCGCCGCACGTGCCGTCGGCACCCGCAATTGGCCGCTGTCGATGTTGTCCAGCCCCGCGAGCATCCGCAGCAGCGTGGTCTTGCCCGAGCCGCTGGCGCCCAGCAGGGCGACGAACTCGCCTGGGGCGATGTTCAGGTCCAGGTCATCGATGACCCGCTGGTTGCCGAACTGGCGCACCACTTTGTGCAGTTGAACGGCTGCCAACGGCTTGGCGCCGCCATGCAATTCATGGGTTGACATTGTCAGGTCCTTACGAAAGAAGGCCGCCAGGCCAGGGCGAAATGTTCCAGGGTGCGGATCAGACCGTCGATCAACAGCCCCAACAGGCTGTAGATCAGCAGGCAGATGACAATCACGTCGGTACGCATGAAGTCACGGGCATCACTGGCCAGAAAGCCGATCCCGGCCGTGGTGTTGATCTGTTCCACGAACACCAGGGCCAGCCAGGAGATGCCCAGCGCATAACGCAGGCCAACGAAGAACGAAGGCAGCGCACCGGGCAACACCACATGCCAGATCAGTTCGGCACGGCTCAGCCCCAGGGTATTGGCCGCCTCGATCAGTTTCGGGTCGATGCCGCGAATGCCGGCGAACAGGTTCAGGTACACCGGGAAGGTGGTGCCCAGCACGATCAGGGCGATCTTGGTGAACTCGCCGATGCCGAACCACAGGATGAACAACGGCACCAGGGCCAGGGACGGAATGGTACGCAGCATTTGCAGAGGGGAGTCGAGCACCAGTTCGCCACGCCTGGACAGCCCGCTGATCAGCGCGGCGACCACGCCGATGATGATGCCGATACTCAGGCTCAGCACCGCGCGTTGCAGGGACACCACCAAGTTGGTCGCCAGCTCGCCTGAAACGATCATCGCCCACAGGGTGCCGCCGATCTGCGAGGGTGCGGCGATGACTCGGGAGGGCAGCCAGCCCAGTTGGGAGGACAGTTGCCAGAACAGCAGAATGGCCAGGGGGCTGATGCAGCGTATGACAAAACCGGGTGGGCGCCAGTCGCCACGGACCTTGCGGCCGGGGAGCAGGGCGGGTTTTTCCACGGTCAGGTAAGCCGCGTCGGAAGAAGAGGGAAGGGTCATGGGCGTCCTGCAGGGCAATGGATCGTTGTGTCATCCGGTGGCACGCTGGGCCGACCGGATCGACGGGCGCGATAGACAGTAGCCGGGCAGGAAACGCCCTGTAAACGGGCTTTTGGTTATATGTTTAGTGCATGTTGGTGGTTATCTAAAATCAGATAAATGCATTATGGGTTGGCGGCGATCGCCGTCTCGTGCAGGGCCTGCCAGCGCACGCCTGCGGAGGTGACCGTCAGTATCGCCAGTGCCAGGCGTGCGGTTTGCACCCCGGCCAGCCGGTGCACTTCCTTGTAGCGCACGGCCACGCTGTCGCCAGTCTGCCAGACGCCCTGCAACTCGCTGACCCTGATCTCCAGCCCGGGCCGCGCGCCTTGCCCGCCGCTGAACAGCTGTTCTACCTGGGCGCGAGTCACTAGCCTGCCTGCCGTGGTCACCATGCTGAAGTCGTCTGCGAACACCGGCATCAGCGCGGCAATCGTCGCGTGGCCTGCCGGCCCCGGGGTCGTGAAGATGTGCTGGATCTGTTCGTGCACCTGGCGAACGCTTTCGCGCGCCTGATCAAGGTTGGGGCTGGGCATGACGTTCCTTTTGGGCGCTCAGTGCGCCGATGTGCAGGAGTGGAAACAGGCCCACCAGCGCCGCGATCAGCGCCGTGGCGTGATAGGCCTGGGTGGCGGAAAAACGGCTGAGCAACAGGTTGAACACCATCAGCAGCAGGGCGGCCCCGAGGCTGAAGGCCACTTGGCGGTTGATGTTCCAGATCACACTGGCGTGCTGCGTGTCGGTGCCCTGGAAATCCAGCAGCGCGGTGGTTTGCGCGGTATTGGCACCGATGCCGCCGCCCACGCCCATCAGGCTGTAGGCCGCCATCAGCACCCTCAGGTCTGAAGGGCCATTGACCAGGAACAGGGTAGCGATGCCCACGCTGTGCAGGCACAGGCCAAGGGTGAACAGCCGCTTGGCGCCGACGCGGTTGTAGTACCGGCCGCACAGCACAATGGCCAGGAAGGCACCGCCGGCATACAGGATCATGAACAGCCCGGTGGCCTGGGCGGTGAAGCCCAGTGTGTTCTGCAGGAAGAAGATATTCAGCAGGTTGACGCCGGTGAACACGCCGGGAATGGCGTGGTAAACCAGGATGGACAGGCTCAGGCGCGGGCTTCCGAGCAAGCGCAGGTCGATGATGGCGTCGCGTGCATGGCGTTGATGCCGGGTGTACAGCACTGCGAACAGCCCGCCAGCCGCCAGGCAGCACAGCGCCAACCACGCGCTGTAACCGGCGCCATACAATGACATGCCCAGCAGCACACTGGTCAGGCTGGCACTGACCAGCAGCAGGCCGGCCAGGTCCGGGCGCGGTTGGGCCTTGGCAGGCGCCTCCTTGATCCACAGCCATGCCAGGACGGCGGCTACCAGTGCAAAGGGAATGGTGCCGCGAAACACCCAGCGCCATGAACTGTGATCCACGATCAGTCCGCCCAGGGTGGGGGAGAGCGCGGGGGCGAGCAAGGCGACGGCCATGATCAGCGCGGAGATGCGTGCCCGCTGTTCGCCCTGGAACAGGTTGAAGGTCAACGCCTGCCCTACCGGAATCAACAGCCCCCCGGCCATGCCCTGCACGAACCGCGAGGTGACCAGCGCGCCGAACGTCGTGGCCTGCCCACACAGGCCTGCGCATACGCTGAAGGCCAGCATGGAGGCAGTGAGTACCCGGCGTTCGCCCCACCGCCCCGCCAGCCAGGTACTGATCGGGATGATCAGGGTCAACCCCAGGATGTACGCATTGGCGACCCAGGCGACAGTGGTGTCACCCACGTGCAGGTCAGCGGCGATACGTGGCATCGCCACCGCCGACATGAAGATGTTGATGCAGTCGATGAAAAAACCAACGAGGAACACGCTGGCGACGCGGTAACGGTAGGTCATGGTCTATCCCCTCTGCGCCGCAGGATAGGTGCCATCGACCGGTACTGTCGACGCCGATATACTGGATGATTTGTTTGACTGGATTGAACAATGCAGCGCGCGGCCATGCACACGCAGCTCCATCGGGCCCAGACGTTCCTGGCGGTGGTGGACTTCAACTCGTACACCCGGGCCGCCCAGTACCTGGGCATCAGCAAGGCCATGGCCAGCCTGCATGTCAAGGCGCTGGAGGAAGCCCTGGGCGTCGCCCTGCTGATCCGCAACACCCGGACCCTGGCCCTGACCGAGAACGGCGAAGCGTTCTACGACGAGTTCAAGGAAATCGTCAGTGACATCGGCACAGCCTTCGACAGCGTCATGCACCGGCGCAATCGCATTTCAGGCAAATTGCGCATCAGCACCACCAGTGAGTACGGCGAGCGTTTCATCCTGCCATTGCTGCCTGCCTTCGCCGCGCAGTACCCCGAGGTGACGCTGGGCTACCACGTCAACTCATCGCTCAATGACCTGGTGGCCGAGAAGCTGGACCTGGTGGTGCGCCTGGGCAACCTGGCCGACTCGGGGTTCAAGAGCCGCAAGCTGGCAGACTTCGACATCGTGCTGGTGGCCACGCCGGCGTTTCTGGCACGCCACCCTGTGCAGTGTCCAGCGGACCTGGAAGCCGTGCCGTGGGTCGCCAACAGCAACCTCCAGCGTCCTACCCAATGGCTGTTGCGGCACGCGTCGGGGGCCGAAGCCGCGGTGACCGGCCCGATGGCATTTGAGTCCAACTCCTCCACAGCGATTCGCGCCATGGCCCTGTCGTCGCTGGGTGTGGCGGTGCTGCCAGGCTGGCTGGTGGCTGCAGAGCTTGCCACCGGGGCCCTGCAACGGTTGTTGCCGGCGTATGCGTTGCCTCGCCAGGCCGTCAGCGTGGTATTCCCGAACAGCCGGCATGTACCGCGCAAGACTCGGGTATTCATTGATTTTCTGTGTGCGCGGCTTGGCGCTACGGCCGACTGACCTCGGTGGTGCCCAGGCGGGAAGGGGGCGGCCGGTTTCAGCGCCTGGCAGGCAGCGGCAAGTGCGACGGCAGGCAGTGGCAAGATTGACCCGCGACAAGCGCGCAGAGTGACGGCAGGGTCGATGCGCATCAGGGAGGATGCCCGGCAGTGCGCCGGTCACCCTTTCCGTCCAACACTGAAGCTGGGGCATGCACACGATGTCGATCAACCATAGGCTCACCGAGCATTTGAACCGCGGTACCGTGGGGTTTCCCACCGCACTGGCCAGCACCATTGGCCTGATCATGGCCAGCCCCGTGATTCTCACCGCCACCATGGGCTTCGGTATCGGTGGCAGCGCCTTCGCCCTGGCCATGCTGATCGCCGTACTGCTGATGCTGGCCCAGGCCACCACGTTTGCCGAAGCGGCGAGTATCCTGCCCACCACCGGCTCGGTCTACGACTACATCAACTGCGGCATGGGGCGCTTCTTCGCCATCACTGGCACCTTGTCGGCGTACCTGATCGTGCACGTGTTCGCCGGCACGGCCGAGACCATCATGTCCGGCGTGATGGCGCTGGTGAACTTCGAACACCTCAACACACTGGCCGAATCGGCGGGCGGCTCCTGGCTGCTGGGGGTGGCCTTCGTACTGGGTTTCGGGGTGCTCAACGCTTTCGGTGTCAGCGTGTTCGGCCGGGCGGAGATCATCCTGACCTTCGGCATGTGGGTCACGCTGATGGTCTTCGGTGTGCTGGGGCTGCTGGCGGCGCCGGCGGTGCAGTTGGACGGCTGGTTCGGCGAATCGCTGGTGGGCAGCGATCCGATGACGGTGCTGTCGCTGGTGGGCATGGCCATGTTCATGTTCGTGGGCTGCGAATTCGTCACGCCACTGGCGCCAGACCTGCGCAAGTCCGCCTCGGTGATGCCCAAGGCGATGATCCTCGGCCTGCTGGGGGTGGCGACCTGCATGTTCGTGTACGGCGCGGCCATGAAACGCCAGGTGGAAAACCTGCTGCTGGACCCGGTTACCGGCCTGCATGTGCTGGACACCCCCATGGCCATCCCGAAATTCGCTACCCAGGTCATGGGCAGTATCGGCCCGGTGTGGCTGGGTATCGGCTTTCTGTTCGCCGGTGCCGCTACCATCAACACGCTGATGGCCGGTGTGCCGCGCATTCTCTATGGCATGGCCGTGGACGGCGCCTTGCCCAGGTGCTTTACCTACCTGCACCCGCGCTTCAAGACGCCGCTGGTGTGCATCGCCGTGGCCGCCCTGATTCCGTGCCTGCACGCCTGGTACCTGGGGGGGAACGCCGACAATATCCTGCACCTGGTGCTGGCCGCGGTCTGTGCCTGGAGCACCGCGTACCTGCTGGTGACCGTGTCAGTGGTGATCCTGCGCATTCGCCGCCCCGACTTGCCACGGGCTTATCGTTCGCCGCTGTTTCCGCTGCCGCAGATTCTCTCCAGCCTCGGCATTCTGGTGGGCATGTGGTACATCACCCCACCCGGCATGAACCCTGCGGATATCTACGTGCCGTTCGGCATCATGCTGGGCGGTACTGCGGCTTACGCGCTGTTCTGGACCCTGGTGGTGCAGAAGGTCAACCCGTTCAAGCCCGCGCGGGTCGAAGACGTGCTGGCCAATGAATTCGCCCGCGAGCCGGGCCAACCTGCCAGCGAGTACAGCGCCCATGTTTCGTCGCCTGCTTGATCGCACGCCGTCCGGCTACCGCCCTGGGGTCACCCTGGAGCATGTGCGACGCAACCTGGGGCTGGAGGCCTTGGGTGGCGCGTTCACCACCGCCGACGGCCTGCGGGTCGAGGTGGCCGAGCGGGTCGAAAGCCAATGGCTGATGCACCTGGTGATGACTGAGTTCAGCGTGCGTGCACCTGCTTCGCGACAGAGCGCCCTGAGCCTGGAGATGCGCCATATTGGCGCGTGGCGGCGCACCGGCGTCGCCTGTGCGCGGCTGCGGGGTGAGTCGGGTTGGGCACAACGCGTGCGTCAGGCGCTGGAGCAGGACGCTGCCCTGCGCGCCGCGCTGATGCCCCTGGATTTCAAGCGGCTGCGCGTGCAAGCCCAAGGCGGCCAGTGGTGCGTGACCCTGGAGCACATGGGCGCCAGCGAAGTGGTCAATCAGGTACCTGCGTTCCGTCGCTACATCCGCCTTGATGAGCGCCAGCGCCCGCTGTTGCTGGCCGCCTTGACGCACCTGCACCGTTGCGTCAGCACCCTGTAGCGGGCTTGGCGTGGATATTGCTCTCTTTGCCACACCAAGCTTTGCAGTTGTGCGTCCATGGATAACATGTTAACTATTTACGCACAAGAATAAGGACTGTGTGTGGAGGCGAGCATGAATATCCATCAGCCAAGCCTGGATGGGCTGGAGCACTGGAACCGGACGATCCACGCCATCTGCGGCCATTTCGATACGCAATTGGCGTTCAACCGTTCGTTGTTCATCGGCGACGTGACCCTGGCCAGCCGTGGCGGCCTGGAGGTGGCGACCATTCGCACCAACGCTGGCAGCATCACCCGCGCTGGCAATGCGCCAGACACCACGGACGACGGCCAGTGTTTCCTGGTCAGCCAGCGTGCTGGTTTTTCCTCCATCACCCAAGGCACCACGCGCCTGGCGCTGAGCCCTGGTGACCTGATCCTGATGGATTCGGTGGGCGCGTGCCAGATCAGCCCGTCGGGCCTGATCGAGCATGCATCGCTGTCATTGCCCCGGGCCCAGGTGCTCAAGCGGCTGGGAAAGGGCACGCCAGCGTTCGGCAAGGTGTCCTCGAAAAAGATGTGCGGGCGCATGTTGCACCTGCTGGTGGACCAACTGTGCCGCAACGATGAACCGGGTGAGCACGATGGTGTGCAGGGGGAGGCGTTGCAGGAGGCGATGCTGTCGCTGCTGGGGTCCAGCTTCGAAGGTGGCGAGGACGCCGTGGTGACGGCCGCTGAACCTGGCAGCAGTCACCTGCGCGGTTATGTGCAGCACGTCATCGGCAAGTCGTTGGGCGAGTGTGGCCTGACCCCGGCCAGCCTGGCCCTGCGCCTGAACATATCGGTGCGTCACCTGTACCGGTTGTTCGAGGAAGAGGGCGACAGCGTGTGCCGCTATATCCAGCGTGCCCGCTTGCAGCGCAGCGCCGACGACCTGGCCAACCCGTTCCTGCGCGGTGAGTCCATCACCTCCATCGCCTACAAGTGGGGCTTCACCGACTCCGCGCACTTCAGCCGTTCATTCAGGAAGCAGTTCGACCAGTCACCCAAGGACTACCGCGTCTGCAACCTGATGGCTGGCGCCGGGGAAAAATGCTAAATTAGTTAATCTATTAATCAAGCCTGGCGCTCTTCATGTCTTCACCTCGACCTTCCCTGACCCTCAACCTGCTGCAGGCGCGCGAAGTGGCCATGAGCTTCTTCCGCCCTTCGCTGAACCAGCACGGCTTGACCGAACAGCAATGGCGCATCATCCGCATCCTCAGCCAGCAGGGTGAACTGGAGATCAACCAGTTGGCCGATCAGGCCTGCATCCTGCGCCCCAGCATGACCGGCGTGCTGACCCGCATGGAAGCGGCGGGCATGGTGCGCCGGCGCAAGGCCGAGCAAGACCAGCGTCGCGTGCTGGTGACCCTGGACAAGGAGGGTGAGGTGCTGTTCGAGTCCATGAGCCAGGACATGGAACGCAATTACGGGCGCCTGCAGGCGGAGTTCGGGCAAGAGAAACTGCAGACGCTGCTGGGCTTGCTCAATGACCTCAAGGCGCTGAAGCGCTAGGCCGCGTCGCAGGCGCCGCGTTGCGACGGGCCGAACACGGTGGCAGGACGCGGCCAGGTCCTACAGGGGCGTTTTCGACATCCATCGCCCCCGGTGCTTTCGGCAGGTCAGTAGACGCCGCCCCCGGTGCTGGGCGCCGGGGCATCCTTGAAGGTCGACGCCAGGCTCTGCAACCCGCGCATCAGTACCGTGGTGTCGACCCCCACCGCGACAAACGTCGCGCCCAGTTCCAGGTAGCGGCGGGCCAGGGTTTCGTCGGCGCTGAGGATGCCGGCGGCCTTGCCGGCGGTGGTAATGCGCACGATGGCGTCCTCGATGGCGGCCTGCACGTCGGGGTGCCCTGGGTTGCCCCTGTAGCCCAGTGCGGCGCTCAGGTCGGCAGGGCCGATGAACACGCCGTCAACGCCGTCCACGGCGGCGATGGCGTCGAGGTTGGCCAGGCCTTCGCGGTTCTCGATCTGCACCAGCAGGCATATCTGCTCGTCAGCCTTGTCCAGGTAACCGGGCACGGTATTCCAGCGCGATGCCCGTGCCAGGGCGCTGCCCACACCGCGCACGCCCAACGGTGGGTAACGGGTGGCGCGCACCAGCTCGCGAGCCTGTTCAACGCTTTCCACCATCGGCACCAGCAAGGTCTGCACGCCAATGTCCAGCACTTGCTTGATCAGCGCCGTGTCGCCGACCACCGGGCGTATCACCGGTTGGCTGGCGTAAGGGGCGACCGCCTGCAACTGCCCCAGCAGGCTGCGCAGGTCGTTGGGGGCGTGTTCGCCATCGATGAGCAGCCAATCGAAGCCGGCGTTGGCGGCCAGTTCAGCGCTGTACGGGTTGGCCAGGCCCAGCCAGAGGCCGATGAGTGCCTCGCCGCTTTGCAGGCGTTGCTTGAAGGTGTTGATGATCATGTGGCACTCCTCAGACGAACCGGCACGCAATGGAGCCGAGCATGTCGTAGTCGACATGGAAGGTATCACCCGGGTTGGCGGCCACCGGACGAGTGAAGGAACCGCCGAGGATGACCTGCCCCGGCTGCAGGGTCACGTCATACGCGGCCAGCTTGTTGGCCAGCCACGCCACGCCCTTGGCCGGGTGGTTGAGCACGGCGGCCGAGACCCCCGACTCCTCGATCACGCCATTGCGGTACAGCACCGCGGGTACCTTGCGCAGGTCGATCTCGGTGGGCCGCACGGCGCGCCCGCCCATGACCACGCCGGCGTTGGCGGCGTTATCGCTGATGGTGTCGAACACCTTGCGCGTGGCGTTGGTCCGCGGGTCGATCTGCTGAATGCGCGCGTCGATGATTTCCAGCGCCGGGATCACCCATTCGGTAGCGTCCAGCACGTCGAACACCGTGACATCGGGCCCCTTGAGCGGCTTGCCGAGGATAAACGCGAGCTCCACTTCCACCCGTGGCACGATGAAGCGGTTGAAGGGAATGTCGGTGCCTTCATCGAAGAACATGTCGTCCAGCAGCGCGCCATAGTCCGGCTCGGTGATGTTGGAGGACACTTGCATGGCCCGGGAGGTCAGGCCGATCTTGTGGCCCACCAGCTTGCGGCCGGCCTTGATCTTGTTCGCTACCCAGGCGCGCTGGATGGCGTAGGCGTCGTCGACGGTGATGGCGGGGTGGTCGAGGGAAAACTGGCGCACCTGTTCACGGCTGCGTTCGGCGTTGTCCAGGCGCTGGGCCGCTTGTTGGATAAAAGCTTGGTCGAGCATGGGAAACCTCGCAATCATTTGTTGAACAGGGGGTGCAGGCTGCTGCGCTTGCCGTCGTAGACCTGGCCTGGGCTCTCATCGATCTGCAGGGTAATGCCCACCGGGCGGCTTTCGAGGACGGGCGCCAGGTGCTCGTCGAGCACCTTGAGCAGGGCATCGCCCACCGCCTTGTGCACGGCGGCGCTGCGCCCGGCCGCCATGCGCAGGTTGGCGTAGAGGAAACCGTAATCGCCTTGGCCATCGGCCACCGCGCTGTGCTGGGCCGGGTAGGCGAGCACACGGGTACCCCCGGTGGGGAATACCTGTTTGTCGTTCTCGTCACGCTGGGCCAGCATGGTATCGGCCAGGGCGCGGGTCAGGCGCGGGAAATCCGCGTGCTGTTCAAGGTCGGGTGTGTAGAGCAGTACAAGGTGGGGCATGGAAGTGTTCCTCAGAGGCGACTGGTAGACACCACGTTAGCGGGGTTTGACGCCTGCACGTGTGGAATGCGCGAACCGTCCTGCGGGGTCACCGGGAATATCGCATTGATCTGGCCGGTGCCCGAGGCGGCGAAGTAGGGCGTCAGCACTTCGACCTTGCCGTCGTATTCAGACCAGCCCATGGCGCCCAGCAGCATGGCGGTATCGTGCATGAACCCTTCACCGTGCCCCTTGGCCGCATACTCGGGCAGCATGCCGCAGAATTCGGCCCACTCGCCGTTCTCCCACATCTGCACTACCCGCTCATCGAGGGTCTCCAGGAACGGGCTCCAGATCCGGGTGGCGAACTCCGGCGCCTGGCCGTTCTGGGCGAAACGGTGGGACAGCGAGCCGCTGGCCAGGAAGGCGACGGTGCCGTCGTAGTGATCCTCCACTGCCTTGCGCATGGCCCAGCCCAGGCGGGCACTGTCGTTGAGGTAGTGGGAGGTGCACAGGGACGAGACCGAGATCACCTTGAAGTGCTGGTCCTTGTTCATGTAGCGCATGGGCACCAGGGTGCCGTATTCGGGCGCCAGGGTGGTGGCATGGTGGGCCATGGTCTCGACACCGAAACGGTTGCACACGTCGGCCAGGATCAGCCCCAGTTCCGGGTTGCCGGGGAACTCGTAGTCCATGTTGCTGATGAAATGCGGCAACTCGTTGCTGGTGTACAGCCCCTTGAAATGGGGGCCGCAGTTGATGTGGTAATTGGCGTTCACCAGCCAGTGGGTGTCGAACACCACGATGGTGTCGACGCCCAGCTCGCGGCAGCGCCGGCTGATTTCGCAATGGCCGTCGATGGCGGCCTGCCGGAAGCCTTTTTTCGGGCCGTCGAGTTCGCTGACGTACATGGACGGTACGTGGGTGATCTTGGCGGCCAGGGCTAGCTTGCCCATGCGGGTACCTCCTGAATATTGTTGTTATGGTCGCCGCTGCCGGAGGCTGCGGCGACGGGGACGGGGTTACACCCCCCACCGCGGGATGGGGTGGCTGCCCATGGAAATGCACACGTTCTTGATCTCGGCGAACACCTCGAAGCTGTACTGGCCACCTTCGCGGCCGGTACCGGAACCTTTGACACCACCGAATGGCTGGCGCAGATCACGCACGTTCTGGCTGTTGATGAACACCATGCCCGCCTCGATACCGTAGGCCAGGCGGTGTGCCTTGCCAATGTCCTGGGTCCAGATATAGGAGGCCAGGCCGTATTCGGTATCGTTGGCCAGTTTCAGCGCCTCGGCTTCGTCCTTGAACGGGATCAGGCACACCACCGGCCCGAAGATTTCTTCCTGGGCGATGCGCATGCTGTTGTTGACGTCAGCGAACACGGTGGGCTGGATGAACTGCCCGCGTGCCAAGTGCGTTGGCAAATTGGCCGGGCGTTCCAGGCCGCCCGCCAGCAGGGTGGCGCCTTCTTCCAGGCCGACCCTGATATAACCGGTGACCTTGTCGTAGTGGGCCTGGGTGATCATCGAGCCCACTTGGGTTTTCGGGTCTTGCGGGTCACCGACGATCAGGCGCTTGGCACGCGCGGCGAATTCGGCGACGAACTGCGGGTACACGCTTTCCTGAATGAAAATGCGGCTGCCGGCGGTGCAGCGTTCGCCATTGAGCGAGAAGATGGTGAACAGGGCCGCGTCCAGCGCACGGTCCAGGTCGGCGTCCTCGAAAATCAGCACCGGCGACTTGCCGCCCAGCTCCATGGAGTACTTCTTCAGGCCCGCGGTCTGCATGATTTTTCTGCCGGTGGCAGTACCGCCGGTGAAGGAAATGGCGCGCACATCAGGGTGACGGACCAATGCATCGCCAGCGGTGGCACCGTAGCCTTGAATCACGTTGAGCACACCGTTGGGGATGCCGGCTTCCACGGCCAGGCGCCCCAGCTCGTTGGCGGTCAGAGGCGACAGTTCGCTCATCTTCAGTACCGCGGTGTTGCCCAGTGCCAGGCACGGTGCGGTCTTCCAGGTGGCGGTCATGAAGGGCACGTTCCACGGCGACACCAGGCCGCACACGCCCACGGGCTGGTAGAGCGTGTAGTTGAGCATCTGGTCGTCCACGGGGTAACTGTGGCCGTCCATGCGTGTGCACACTTCGGCAAAGAAATCGAAGTTGTGCGAGGCGCGGGGGATCAGCACGTTCCGGGTCTGGTGAATCGGCAGGCCGGTGTCCAGGGTTTCCAGCTCGGCCAGGTGCGGCACGTTCTGATCGATCAGTTCACCCAGCTTGCGCATCAGCTTCGCACGCTCCTTGGCCGGGGTGGCGGCCCATTTCGGGAATGCTTGCTTGGCGGCGGCCACGGCCTGGGCTACTTCCTCGGCGCCGCCGCTGGCAACTTCGCCAATGGCCTCGCCAGTGGCCGGGTTATGGTTCACGAACACATCTTTGCTTTCGACCTCACGGCCGTTGATCCAGTGCTTGATCATGGGTTCACGCCTTGTTGTTCTTGAAGAATCGGGTTTCGCTGACGATGCGGTTGACCAGCCGGCCCACACCCTCGACCTCTACGACCACCTCGTCGCCCGGCACTACGTCGGCCAGCCCCTCGGGTGTGCCGGTGGCGATCATGTCGCCCGGTTGCAGGGTCATGAAGCTGGACAGGTATTCGATCAGGTAAGGAATGTCGAAGATCAGGTCGGCAGTGGTGCCTTCCTGGCGCAACTCGCCGTTGACCCAGGTGCGCAGGGCCAGGTTGCCGACGTCGGGAACATCGGCGACGTCGACGATCCATGGCCCCACCGGGGTGGTGGCGTCCCGGTTCTTCACCCGCAGGTTGGGGCGGTAGTAGTTTTCCAGGTAGTCACGGATGGCGTAGTCGTTGCACACCGTATAGCCGGCCAGGTACTGCAGCGCATCCTCGCGCTTGACGTTGCGCGCCGGCTTGCCGATGACAGCCACCAGTTCGCACTCGTAATGCATGTAGGCGACGTTGTCCGGGCGCCAGCTGACCTGGTTGTGGCCGGTGTAGGTGCCGGGGGATTTGACGAACGCCAGGGGTTCGGTCGGTGGCGTGAAGGCCAGCTCTCTGGCGTGGTCGGCATAATTCAAGCCCAGCGCGAACATGCTGCCGGTGGCGGGCGGCAGCCACTGCACCTGGTCTTCAGCCAGCAGGCGGCCATCGGCGAGGCGCACGGCGTTGTCTGCTTCAACGGTGACGGCGTGGTCCTGGCCTTGAAAACGGATTCGAGCGTGTTTCATAGCGGTCCCCTTACTCGGCCACGATGGTGTTGGTGAGGCGGCCGAGGCCGGTGATGTCCACGTCCACGCGGTCGCCTGGGCGCACGTCTACGCGCCCCTCGGGGGTACCGGTGATCAGCACGTCACCGGCGTGCAGGGTCATGAATTCGCTGAGCTCGGCGATCAGTTGGGCAATGCCGCGGACGAAGTTGGCGGTGGTGTTTTCCTGCACCCGTTCGTTGTTCACATAAAGCGTGAGGGTCAACTGGTGCGGGTCGGCGATGGCGTCCACCGGTACCAGGGCTGGGCCCAGTGCGCAGAAACCATCGCGGCACTTGGCTTTCACTGCCGGGCGGTAGTAGCTGTCTTCCGGGAGGCTGAATTCGTTGACGATGGTATAGCCGGCCACATGGCTCAGCGCCTGCGCCTGGCTGACACGGCTGGCGTCCTTGCCGATCACCACGCCCAGGGCCGGGCCCGGTTGCAGGCGTTCCACGCCAGTGGGGTAGACCACCTCGCCCAGGTGCACATTGCGGGTGTTGGGGGTCTTGATGAACAGCACCGGTTTGATCGGCGGCTGTTTGTAAGGCGCCTGATCGAATTCGGCGAGGCGTTGTTGCAGCAAGCCCTGATAGTTCAGCGCGACGCCGAACAGGGTACCGCTCGCAATCTCATGCAGGCCACGGCTCATGCGGTTCTCCTTGAGGAGCAGGGCGTTGGCACCCTGCGAAAGTAATTAATGTGTTAACTTTATAATTAATAAGTTAACCATCGTCAAGCGTGGCACAATGGCCTCGTGGGCTGACCAGCCACCCAAAACAAGAAGATCGAGGTCCCGACATGAAGGACAGGCAACCCATCCCCAACATCAACATCGGCCAGGTCTATGACCAGCGTTACAGCGACGCCGAGGTGCACTACGACCGTCTGGGCAACCTGGCCGGTTTTTTCGGGCGCAACATGCCGGTGCACCGTCACGATCGTTTTTTCCAGGTGCATTACGTCAAGACCGGCACCGTGCGGGTGTACCTGGATGACCAGCAGTACGTGGAGTCGGGCCCGATGTTTTTCCTCACGCCGCCGACCATTCCCCATTCGTTCGTGACCGAGGCCGATGCCGATGGCCATGTGCTGACGGTGCGTCAGCAACTGGTATGGCAGTTGATCGAGTCGGATGCGGCCTTGGCGCCGGGGCCGCAATTGCCGGCTGCGTGCGTGGCGCTGGCGGGGTTGGGCAGCGAACACGGGGGGGAAATCACCCGCCTGGAGTGCCTGTTCGATGAGCTGGCCCGGGAGAAAGAAGCCACCGCCCCAGGCCGGGCCGCCGCGCTGGAGAGCCTGACGCGGTTGATCATGGTCAGCCTGCTGCGCCTGTGCGCCAACTCGCTGGCGGCACGGCCGGCGCGCCACGAGGACCTGAAGATCTTCCACCGCTTCAACGAGCTGATTGAAGCGAACTACCGTCAGCACTGGCCGTTGTCCCACTATGCCGAAGGCGTGGGTGTCACCGAGGCGCGCCTCAACGACGTGTGCCGGCGCATCGCCGACTTGCCGTCCAAGCGCCTGATCCAGGAACGGCTGATGCAGGAGGCGCGGCGCCTGTTGCTGTACACCGGCAGTTCGGCCAATGAAATCTGTTTTGCGCTGGGGTTCAAGGACCCGGCCTATTTCAGCCGGTTCTTCCAACGCTATGCGCAGATGACCCCGGGTGAATACCGGCAGCGGCAGGTGGGGGCAACGGAGTAAGTGCGTGCACGCGGGGCGCTGGCCTGTACCCGCCACCCTCCTGGTGGACGTCGCTGGTTCGCACCGCCCAGTGTCAGGCCTTACCACAGCGCCACCGTGTACCCGATGATCACGCGGTTCTCGTCGATCGCCGTGCTCAACCCGTTACCCGACCGAAACGCCGCGTTGCGCCAGCGCACGGTCACATTCTTCAATGGGCCGCTTTGCACCGTGTAGGCCAGGTCCGTGTCGCGTTCCCGTTCGCGGCCGTCGTCCACGGCGCTGGTATGCACATGACGGCCATCGACGTAACGGGTCATGAAGGTCAGCCCAGGTATGCCCAGCGCGGCGAAGTTGTAGTCGTAGCGTGCCTGCCAGGCATCGGTGCCGGCCTTGGTGAACGGGCTGATGGTCACCAGGTTGATGGAGTAGGGGTCGAGCCCCGGGTAGGCGAAGTCGCCGTCACCGGACAGGTTCTGGTAGCCGATGCCGAGTGCGTGTGGGCCCCTGTTCAGCGTGACCATACCGTTGAAGAAACGGTTGTCGATGCGCCCACCGTCGACGCGGCTGGCCCCCCGATAGTCTTCATTGCCCTGCTCGCGGGTGGTGAAATAGCGCAGGTCGCTGCGCAGCTTCACGGTTTCACCCAGAGGCAGGTCGTGCACCAGCCCGATGAAGTGCTGGCGATAAATGTCTTCCATCCGGGCGTAGTAATAACTGGCGGCCAGGCCAGGGGTGAGCCGGTAGGTACCACCTGCCAGGTCCAGATGGGCACTGCGTACCCCGCCGTAGCTCATGTCGTCGGTGCTGGAGGAATCACGCAGGTTCTGCCGGGTCAGGCGTGCGGCATTGAGGGTCAGGCCTGCGATGTCCTGGGAGGTCAGCAGCTCGCCGCTGTAGGTGGACGGCAGCAAGCGCACGTCGTTGTAAGCGGCAACTGGCAGTTGCGGCAGCAGGGTGCCGACCTTGAGCACCGTCTGGCTGACTTTGACCTTGGCGGTCACGCCCAGCTCGCTGAAGTCATTGGCCGGTTGGTTGCTGGCGCCGTAGGGCAGCAGCCCCGTGCCGCGATGGTCGGGGCTGGAGTCCAGCTTGACACCCAGTTCCCCCAAGGCGTCCAGGCCCAGGCCCACCGGGCCTTCGGTATAGCCCGACGTCATGCGCAGGATGAAACCCTGAGCCCATTCATCGGCCATGTTCTGGCTGGCGCCGGGTTGGCGGAAATCGCGGTTGAGGTAGAAATTGCGCAGTTCCAGGCTGGCTTTGCTGTCCTGGATGAAGTCGGCGTGGGCGGCCAGCGGTGCGAGCGCCGCGCACAGGCTGGCGCCCGCCGTGCGGCGAAACAGGCGTGGGGGCATGGGGCGATTCCTTTGTTATTGTTGTGAAATTCGCGATGGCCGGGTCAGGCGGGGTTGACCACCCGGGCTTCGGTGCGCAGCACCAGCAGGCTACCCAGGGCAATGAATACCGCCAGCACGTACAGCGCCAGGCTGGTGCTGTGGGTGGTGTCGCGCATCCAGCCGATCAGGTAAGGCGCCAGGAACGATGCGATGCTGCCGAACGAGCTGATCATGGCGATGCCGGCTGCCTGGGTGTTGTTGGCCAGAAAGGCCGGTGGCAGTTGCCAGAACATCGGCAATGCGGCGCTGGCGCCCATGCCGGCGACCACCAGGCCCGTCATCACCAGGGGCGCGTGGCCGGGCGCGATGCCGGCCACGGCAATGCCCAGCGCCGACATCAGCAGCGGCACGCACAGGTGCCAGCGGCGTTCACGGCGGCGGTCCGAGGAGCGCCCGCAGCCAAGCATGAACAGGCAGCCGGCCAGGTACGGCACGGCGCTGAGCAGGCCCACCTGGCCATCGCTGCCGATGCCCGCGCCGTGTATCAGCGTCGGCATCCAGAAGGCCAGGGTGTTGACTGCCAGCATTACCGCGAAATAGATGGCGACCAGCAACCACACATGGCCATCGCGAACGATGCCACTCAGGGAGGTGATGGACTTGCGCTGTTCCTCTGCGTCCATTTGCGTGCGCAATTTGCGCTTCTGTTCGGCACTGAGCCAATTGACGCTTTCGAAGTGGTCGGGCAGGGCCTTGAGCACCACCAGGCCAAGCACCACCACCGGCAGCCCTTCGATCAGGAACATCCACTGCCAGCCACGCAGCCCACCCAGGTCATGAAAGCCCTGCAGAATGCCCCCCGACAGTGGCCCGCCAATGACCCCGGCCATGGGTACGGCAACGGCGAACAACGCGGTGACCTGGGCGCGCCGCCCTGCCGGGTACCAGCGGTTGAGCAGCACCAGTATGCCCGGGAAGAACCCGGCTTCAGCCATCCCCAGCAGCAGGCGCAGGGTATAGAACCCGGTGGCGCCCTCGACCCACAGCATGCTGGTGGACAGCAGGCCCCATACCACCATCAGAGTGGCGATCCAGCGTCGCGGGCCCACGCGGTCCAGGGCCATGTTGCTGGGCACACCGAACAGCGCGTAGGCGATGAAGAACAGCCCGGCGCCAAAGCCGTACACCGTGTCGCTGAAGTGCAGGTCGCTGCTCATCTGCATTTTGGCGAAGCCGATGTTGATACGGTCCAGGTGGGCGAACAGGTAGCACAGCAGCAACAGCGGCATCAGCCGCCAGGTGATCTGGGCATGGGTAGAACGGGCGGCGGCCGCGGGGGCCGTCGACGCAGAGGCGGCGGTGCGCATGAGGGCAGGTTCCATTTGTTGTTTTTGTTGATGGCCTGATCATGCGGGGCAGGGGCGTGGGGGGAAAATGCACTTTGCACAGAACCGCTTGCACTTTTCACACGGCCGATCGCGCGCTTTTTCACCGGGCCATGAAAAGTGCAATCGGCAATCCGGAACGTGCATTTTCGCGGCACCGTGGCCCTCCCATACTCAAATGGCATTCATGAACGAACCTGCGCCGGCTGTGTTGCCTGCGGTGCTTTGCAGCGCAGCGCCAGGTCTTGGTCCTCCCCCAATAATAAACAGAGTGGAACCATGAAAAAGCCCAACCCCCTGCTCGAAGACCTGAAAGCCATACTACCTGCGATTCACGCCAATGCCTTTGTCGCGGAACAAGACCGCAGCGTACCCGCCGAAAACATCGCCTTGCTGAAAAGCATCGGCCTGCACCGCGCGTTCCTGCCGAAGAAGTTCGGCGGCATGGAAATATCGTTGCCGCAGTTCGCCGACTGCATCGCCCTGCTGGCGGGCGCCTGCGCCAGCACCGCGTGGGCCATGAGCCTGCTGTGTACCCATAGCCACCAGTTGGCGATGTTTCCCGCCAGGTTGCAGGAAGAAATCTGGGGGCAAGACTGCGACGCTACCGCCAGCAGCAGCATCGCGCCGTTCGGGCGCACCGAAGAAGTGGAGGGCGGGGTGCGCTTCAGTGGCGAGATGGGCTGGAGCAGTGGCTGTGATCATGCCGAATGGGCCATCGTCGGGTTCCGTCGAAAGAACGCCGAAGGCGCTCAAGACTATTGCTTCGCCGTGCTGCCGCGCAGCGACTACGAGATTCGTGATGACTGGTACGCCGTGGGCATGCGGGGCAGCGGCAGCAAGACGCTGGTCGTCGATAACGCCTTCGTCCCCGAACACCGCATCCAGAAAGCCAAGGACATGATGGAAGGCAAGTCCGCAGGGTTTGGCCTGTACCCCGACAGCAAGATTTTCTATTCGCCGTATCGGCCCTATTTCGCCAGTGGTTTCTCCACGGTCAGCCTTGGCATTGCCGAGCGCATGCTGGAAGTGTTCCGCGAGAAAACCCGCAACCGGGTACGTGCCTACACCGGTGCCGCGGTAGGCGCGGCAACGCCGGCGCTGATGCGCCTGGCCGAGTCCACCCACCAGGTGGCGGCCGCCCGGGCCTTCCTGGAAAAAACCTGGCAAGAGCACGCCGAGCACGGTGAGGGCCACCGTTACCCGAGCCGCGAGACCCTGGCCTTCTGGCGCACCAACCAGGGCTACGCCACCAAGATGTGCATCCAGGCCGTGGACCGCTTGATGGAAGCCGCGGGCGGTGGTGCCTGGTTCGACACCAACGAGCTGCAGCGCCTGTTTCGCGATGCCCACCTGACGGGCGCCCACGCGTACACCGACTACGACGTGTGCGCACAGATTCTGGGCCGTGAACTGATGGGCCTGGAACCTGACCCGAGCATGGTCTGACCCGCCGCCCCCAGGCTTTGTCCATCACCACCATCATGGCCGGCGACGTGCGCCGGCCCGGGAGTCCCGCATGTCCTGCGAATTCGATACCCGCGCGTTTCGCCGCGCCCTGGGCAACTTCGCCACTGGCGTTACCGTGGTCACCGCCGCCGCCCCTGACGGGCGCAAGGTGGGCGTGACCGCGAACAGCTTCAACTCGGTGTCCCTGGACCCGCCCCTGGTGCTGTGGAGCATCGACAAGCGCTCGAGCAGTCACGAGGTGTTCGAACAGGCCAGCCACTTCGCCGTCAACATCCTGGCCGCCGACCAGATCGCCCTCTCCAACAACTTTGCCCGGCCCAGGGAGGACCGTTTCGCTGAGGTGGAATTCGAGCCGGGGGAGGGAGGCGCACCGGTGTTCGCCGACTGCTCGGCGCGTTTTCACTGCGAGAAGTATCAGCAGCTGGATGGCGGCGACCATTGGATCATGATCGGCAGGGTGGTGCAGTTCGATGACTTCGGGCGGTCGCCGTTGTTGTATCACCAGGGGGGGTATTCGAGGGTGTTGCCGCATACGCAGGTAGGGTAGGGGCTAGTCGGTGCATGGCGTCAGGTCGTGTCAGGGCGGCCAGGTGCAGGGCTGTGGGTTTTCTGGCGCTCTCGAGATCGAGCGCGGTCAAGCCCACAGTCAACCCCCCTCACCCAAACGTAATCCGCCCCGCATACCCCTCACCCTCCACCCGCCGCCGATATTCATGCGGCGTGGCGCTCACCAGCCGCTTGAAGTCCCGCAGGAAATGCGACTGGTCGGTGAACCCCAGCTCCAGCGCCAGGTCGCAATACGCCGTTTCCCGTACAGCCCCCAGGGCATCCAGTGCCGCCTGGCAGCGGATGATTCGGCAGAAGGTCTTGGGGCTCATGCCGGTGTCCTGGCTGAATAGCCGGTGGATGGTGCGGCTGGTATAGCCGCTCAGCGCCTCCAGTTCCTGCACGCGAATGTCCCCGCGGCGTTGCAGGGCCTTCTCGATCACCATGGCCGTCACCTGGGACGTTCTGCCCATCAGGCTCGGTGCCAGGTGGTCCGTGAACAGGCTGATCTGCTCGCCCAGGGCCTGGCTCTGCACGATGCGTTCGAAGATCCCGCGCGCGAAGGGCGTCGCTTCCAGCAGGTCCAGTTCGTGCTCGGTCAGTTCCTCGGCGAGCACGTTGATGAACCCGGGTATGACGCCCGGCGTGAAGCGCACGCCGAAGTAGTGGTGGTTGCGTTGCATCGTCACCGGCTGCGCCTGCAACGGCGTGCCGCAGATGCGTGCGGTGGGCGCGGTGGCGTCGCAGTCGAAGATGATGTCGACACACCCGTCTGGCACCGCCACCAGCGCCTCGGCCGTGTGCGCCACATCGAACGCATAGAAATGGGCAACGGCGGGGTGCGTCGACGCCGTCACCGCGTAGCGCGACGAATTGAGCACGAACCAGGGCTGCGCATACGCGGACCGAGGCTGGGCCAGGCGGGTGGAAGCGGACATGGGCGAACCTGCAAGTGGCTGCTTTTACGTGCTTTTCCAGAAGCAAGAATCGCGCCGGTAACACCCGTGCCGGCATGTCCGAAATTTACAATACCCCCCTTCGGCACCTGCGGATACTCACCTCGGAATCAAGGCTAACCCTTGCGTTGCAACGGTCTAAAAGGTGAGAAAAGCAATGTCCACTACTACCAGGATCGATTTCATCTACTTGTCCGAGCAGGACATGATTCGTGCCGGCGTCACCGACATGCCGGCCTGCGTCGACACCATGGAAGAGATGTTCGGGCTGTTGTATCAAGGCGATTACCGCATGGCCGGGCCGAACAACGACTCCCATGGCGCCATGGTGACCTTCCCGCATAACTCACCCTTCCCCAACATGCCCAAGCCCACCGCGGACCGCCGCATGATGGCGATGCCGGCCTACCTGGGCGGCAGTTTCTGCACGGCGGGCGTCAAGTGGTACGGCTCCAACGTCGCCAACCGCGAGAAAGGGCTGCCGCGTTCGATCCTGATGTTCACCCTCAACGACCCGGACACCGGCGCGCCCCTGGCGCACATGTCGGCCAACCTGTTGTCCGCCTATCGCACCGGGGCTATTCCCGGCGTGGGTGCGCGCCACCTGGCGCGCAAAGACTCGAAAGTCATCGGCCTGCTGGGCCCTGGTGTAATGGGCAAGACCACCGTCGCAGCGTTCATCGCCGTGTGCCCGCTGATCGATACCATCAAGGTCAAGGGCCGTGGCCAGAAAAGCCTCGACGATTTCATCACCTGGGTGAAGGTCACCTACCCGCACGTCACCACGGTGCAGGTCGTCGACACGCTGGAGGACGTGGTACGCGGCTCCGACCTTGTTACTTATTGTAGCTCCGGGGCCGTGGGCGATCCCACTGCCTACCCCATCGTCAAGCGCGAGTGGGTCAAGCCCGGCGCCTTCCTGGCCATGCCCGCTTCCTGCAGCCTGGACGCAGCCATGGAACAGCCAGACGTGCGCAAGGTGCTGGATAACACCGGCCTCTACCAAGCCTGGTACGAGGAGCTACCCAAGCCTGCGCACCACTGCGTGCCCGTGATTGGCGTGCGCTTCATGGACATGATCGCCGAAGGCACGTTGCGCCCCGAGAACCTTGAAGACATCGGCAAGATCATCGCCGGCGACGGCCCGGGCCGGCGCAACGACGAGGAAATCATCATCATGTCGGTGGGGGGCATGCCGGTGGAAGACGTGGCCTGGGGCACCGTTGTGTACCGCAAGGCACTGGAACAGGGCATCGGCGTGAAACTGAACCTGTGGGAAACCCCGGTGCTGAGCTGATGCGTGCCCACAGGCCGCTCTGCTTCTTCTCTTACCCCTGAAAAGGCAACACCCATGACTGACATCATCAAGCTCAAGACCGGTTCCGTGTTCGAAGAAAAGGCCAGCTACTCGCGCCTGGTGGCCGTGGACAACTGGATCTACGTTTCCAACACCGCCGGCCGCAACCCCCACACCAAGCTGATTCCCGAGGACGTGCTGGAACAGGCCCACCAGGTGTTCGCCAACATCGAGGCGGCCTTGACAGCGGTGGACGCCAGCCTGGCGGACGTGGTGTGTTCGCGGGTATTCATCCAGAACCCCGAGGATGTGCCCGCGGTGATGGAACTGATCGGCGTCAAGTTCCGCGGTATCGACCCGGCCTGCACCGCCACCTGCCCCCCATTGGGTTCCACGGTCTACAAGGTGGAGCTGGAGGTCACGGCCTACCGCGGTGCCTCGCGCGCCACTGTGCAGACCCTCACCCTGGGCCAGTAACGCCCACGGTTTTCTCCCTTCGCCCAACGAGTCCCTGATATGGCCCCCACCATCGAGCCTGTGCACACGTCCGCGCCACTGCCTGCCACCACCTCGGTGGTGATCATCGGCGGTGGTATCATCGGTTTGACCGCCGCCCTGACCCTGGCAGAACGCAACATCCCTGTGGTGGTGCTGGAGAAGGGCCGTATCGCCGGCGAGCAGTCATCGCGCAACCTGGGCTGGGTGCGCAAGACCAGCCGCCACGCCGAGGATATCCCCCTGGCGCTGGCGGCTGATCGGCTGTGGGCGCGGATGCCGGAACGGGTCGGCAGTGATGTCGGCTACCGCCAGGCCGGCATCATGTTCGTGGCACGTACCGAGGCACAGATGGCCATGCACGCTGGCTGGTTGCAGTCGGTGGCGCACCTGTCACTGGATTCGCGCCTGCTGGGCAAGCGCGAGATCGACGCCCTGGTGCCGGGCGGGCAAGGCCAGTGGGCAGGGGGCATCTACACCGCGTCGGACGCCCGCGCCGAACCGACCCTGGCCAGCAGCGCCATCGCCCGCGCGGCGATGGCCAAAGGCGTGGTGATCGTCGAGCAGTGTGCCGTGCGTACGTTGCAACTGGCGGCGGGCAACGTCTGCGGGGTGGTCACCGAACACGGTGAAATCCGCTGTGAGCAGGTGGTGTTGGCGGGCGGGTTGTGGTCGCGCCGCTTCCTGGGCAACCACGGTGTATCACTGCCAACGCTGCCGTTGACGTGCTCGGTCTTGCGCACCCAACCGATGGTGGGGCCGACCGATATCGCCGTGGGGGCACCGGACTTCTCCTTTCGCAAACACAAGGACGGTGGTTTCATCATCACCCAGCGCGGCAAGCTGGATGCCTTCCTCACGCTGGACCACCTGTTGCTCGGTACGCAATACCTGCCGCAACTGCGGGCTCAGCGCGACTTCCTGAACATTTCCCTGGGCCGCCATTTCCTTAGGGACCTGGGCCTGGCCCGGCGTTGGAAAGCCGACCGGGTGAGCCCCTTCGAGCGCGTGCGGGTGCAGGACCCGTGTGCCAATGAACGGCTGAACAACGACGCCCTGAACAACCTAAAGGCCGCCTGGCCGGCGTTCGCGCAAGCACAGGTTGCCCAGAGTTGGGCCGGTACCATCGACGTGACCCCGGATTCAAATCCGGTGATCGGGCCGGTGGCGCAGATTCCGGGGCTGACCCTGGCCACTGGCTTTTCCGGTCATGGTTTCGGCACCTCGCCAGCGGCGGGGCACCTGGCGGCGGACCTGGTCAGTGGCCATGCCCCTATCATTGATCCGACGCCTTACCGGTTCGAACGCTTCGCCCTGTGAGCGCTTGGCTTTAATTCAATGGAACGCTCACGCCCGACCCCAGTCAGTTGAATATACCGTGCTGAAACGATTCAACTAGCCAGGGAGATCCATGATGACCTACTCACCCGACCGCCACACCATCGCCCCGCAGCATCAGGACCGCAGCCCCGGCTCGGAACGGGCCCTGGAACCCGCTGCCGAGCACATTCGCCCGGACTACAAGGGCTCGGGCAAGCTCAAGGGCAAGCGGGCGCTGGTCACAGGCGGTGACAGTGGCATCGGCCGTGCCGCAGCGCTGCATTTCGCTCGCGAGGGCGCGGACGTGGCGATCCTCTACCTGCCCGTGGAGCAGGAGGACGCCGACGATGCCGTGCGCCTGATCGAAGCCGAGGGGGTGACGGCGCTTGCTATCGCGGGTGACATCGCCGAGCGGGCGGTGTGCGACGCCGCCATCGAACAGGTAGTGGCGACGTTCGGCGGTATTGATATTCTGGTCAACAACGCGGCCCATATGCAGGGTGAAGAGAACTTCACCGACACCACGGACGAATCCTGGCTGCGCCACTTCAACGTCAACGTGCACGGTGCGTTTTACCTGACCCGCGCGGCGCTGAAGCACATGAGTGCCGGTGCTTCGATCATCCAGACCACCAGCGTCAATGCCTTTGCCGGTGCGCGCGTGGTCACTGCCTATTCCGCCACCAAGGCTGCGCTGGCAGGCTTCACCCGGGCGCTCGCGTTGCAGGTGGCCGAGCAGGGCATCCGCGTCAACGAGGTGGCCCCCGGGCCCATCTGGACGCCGATCCAGCCTCAGGGGTGGCCGGCCGAGCAGGTGCCGCACCTGGGCGACAACACGGCAATGGGGCGCATGGGCCATCCCTCGGAGCTGGGCGCCGCTTATGTCTACCTGGCCAGCGATGACTCGTCCTATGTCACGGGCCAGACTCTTCACGTCAACGGCGGGATGATCGTCAATGGCTGACCATGGCGCGTTATCGAATGCGGCCACTGAAGGCTGGCGCGTCAGCGCCCGCCATCGCCGTTGGCTGGAGCATCAAGGCCAGCGACTGCTGGATTTCTCCAAGCACAGTGTGGTGCCTGATGGCTTTGCCGCGCTGGATACCCGTGGTGAATTGCCCGCCCATGCCCAGGCACAGGTGATCATTACCGCACGCATGACCCACGCTTATGCCTTGGCCGCGTTGCAAGGCCTGCCAGGCTTGACACCGCTGGTGGATCATGGCCTCAAGGCCCTGGCGGGCCCGCTCAAGGACCACGCCCATGGCGGCTGGGATGATGGCAGTGGGCGCAAGATGGCGTATGCCCATGCCTTCGTCGCCCTGGCGGCGGCCACCGCGACCATTGCCGGCCGCCCCGGTGCGCGCGAGTTGCTGAGCGATGTCACCGCGATCATCGAGCGGCATTTCTGGTCGCAGGAGGAAGGCGTGCAGCGCGACAGCTTTGCCCTCGACTGGTCTGACGAGGAAGACTACCGCGGCGCCAACAGCAACATGCACAGCGTCGAAGCGTTCATGACCATCGCTGACGCCCTTGACCAGCCCGTGTGGCGCACGCGGGCCTTGCGCATCTGCGAGCGTTTCATTCACCAGATCGCCTCGGCCCACGACTTCTGTGTGGTGGAGCATTTCGACCGTCAGTGGCGCATCCTGCACGAGTATCACCACGACCAACCTGATCACGACCTGCGCCCCTACGGAATGACCCCGGGCCATTTCGTCGAATGGGCGCACCTGTTGCTCAAGCTCGAAGCCGCGCTGGCGGGGGCAGCGGTGCCAGCACCCGACTGGCTGGCCGAGCACGCGGCCAAGCTGTTCGAGGCGGGCGTGGCCTATGGCTGGGCGGCCGACGGTGCGCCAGGGCTGGTGTACACCATCGGCTGGGACCGCAAGCCGCACATGCGCCACCGCGTGCACTGGGCCCACGCCGAAGCCATCACTGCCGCCAGTGCCTTGCTGGACCGCACCGGGCGCCAGGAATACGAGCAGTGGTACCAGACGTTCTGGGACTACCTGGACCTGTACCTGATCGACCGTGACAACGGGTCATGGCACAACGAACTGGATGAATACAACCGGCCCAAGGAGCAGGTGTACCAGGGCAAGGCGGACCTTTACCACGCGTACCAGGCTACGTTGACGCCCCTGCTACCGCTGGCGCCTTGCCTGGCTGAGTCGATCAGGCAGGGTGTAAAGGCTTTTTCTTAGCAGCCTGGGGGCGTTGACCTGGCTTTGCGGTTGGGCAGGCCCATCAATGGGGAAACAGCGCAACCGCAAAGCACAGGACAATAACCGTGGCGACGAGTACGTTGATATTCATGGGGCTCTTCAAATAACCAGGGGTAGACGGATCATCGGTGTCAGTTGCATGCCCGCGAGCAAAGCAGGTATTCAAGTGAGGCCTTGTCGTTTCACGGGGATAGCCTCGCGGGGGGGTGGCAGCACGGGTGCGCTGCCATGGAATCGGGGCGGGTTCGCAAGGGGGGACGGCTCCGACGCAAGGACCGGCCTGGCTCGCGCAAGCCCTTGGCGGCCCACCCAGTAGCGGGGCGCGTTCACGGTGGCGAGATGGCTGGCAAGCTGGTGCGGAAGTTGACCTTTGAGTAATTCGATCCAGGCGCTGATCTTGGCGTCCAGGAACTTCCTCGACGAGTACACCGCATACACGTTACGCGGGTGCAGTTGGTAGTCCGGCAGTATCCTCACCAGGCTGCCCTGGACGAACGCCGGTGCGGCGACAAAACTGGGCAGCACGCAGATTCCCATCCCGGCGGCGGCCGTGAAGGCCAGCGCTTGCGAATGGTTGACCTTGAACGTGTCACCCGGGTCGACCACCACCTCGCCGTTCGGGCTGTCGAAACTCCAGCTGTCGGGAAACATCGAGTCGGTCAACCGCAGGCACGTGTGATGCCGCAAGTCGGCCGGCACGATGGGGGTCCCGTTTGCGGCCAGGTAAGCGGGGGAGGCACAGACGACGCTGCGGAAACTGGCCAGCCGCTGGCCTACCAGCTCGGAATTGGGCAACGCACTGGACAGGGTGATGAGCACATCGAAGTGGTCATCGATCAAGTGCGCCGGTTGGCGCCCCAGTGTCAGGTCCAGGTGCGCCTGAGGCCAGAGCCTGGAGTACTCGACGGCCAGCGGCAACAGGCATTCGAGCCCGAACTCGGTGACTGAGTGCACCCGCAGGCAACCCTGGGGTTGCAGGCAGGAGGCGCTGGCCTCGCTGCCGGCCTCCTCGACCCTGGCCAGGATGTCGCGGCACGACTGCAGGTACCGGGTGCCCACTTCGGTCAGGGACTGGCTGCGCGTAGTGCGTTGCAGCAGCCGGGCCTTCACCGACGCTTCCAGGTCCGCTATCGAGCGCGAGATATGGGCGGTCGAGACGTTCAGGGAACGGGCGGCAGCGGTAAAGCTGCCAGTCTCGACCACACGGACAAACACACGCATTGCCTGGAAAAGATCCATAGCGCTTCCTGTCCTTGATCAGCCCTTGGGCCAACCGCCGCCCAGCGCCCGGTACAGCCGAACGCGGTCGAGGGCGGCCTGGGTGGCGCTGTCCACCAGGTCACTCTGGGTTTTCAGCAGCGCCCGTTGCACGCCCAGCACGTTGATGAAGTCCACGGCACCCTGGGTGTAACGGTCCCGCGCGGTGCTCAGGGCAATGGTGTTCTGGTGCACGGCTTCGGACAGCGCGGTGTAGTGCTGTTTTTCCGCCGAGTAGTCGGTCATCGCATCGTCGACTTCATGCCACGCCCCCAGCACCACGCGCTGGTAGTCGATGGCCGCCTGTTGCTCCTGGCGTTTGCGCAGGGCCAGGGTGCCGGTCAGCCGGCCGCCCTGGAAGATGGGCAGGTACAGGCTCGGGCCGTAGGACCAGGTGCGGGAGTTCCAGTCACCGAAATGGGAACCGTCCAGGGCTTGCGAGCCGATGCTGGCACCCAGGCTGATGCGCGGGTAGAAGTCGGCCTTGGCCACGCCGATGGCCGCGGTGGCGCGGTGCAGGGCGGCTTCGCTGGCCTGGATGTCAGGGCGTCGCTGCGCCAGTTCCGACGGCAGGCCAACGGGTACGTCGGGGGCTGGATCAGGAATGGGCCGGGGGTCGATCAGCTGCGCGTGCAGCGCACGTGGCGCCTGGCCCAGCAGGAAGCTCAAGGCGTTGATCAGCCGGTCCTGCTCAGCGCTCAGCACCGGCAGCACCGCCTCAATGGTGGACACCTGGGCGGCGGAGTTGGCGGTGTCGAGGTTGGTGGTCACGCCGTTTTCAAAGCGCGTCTGGGTCAGTTGATTGCTTTGCCGGGCGATTTCCAGGTTTTGCCGGGCGACCGCCAACTTGGCCTGTACACCGCGCAGTTGGATGTAGTCAGTCGCCGTTTCGGCCGCGATGCTCAACAGCACGCCATCACGCTGGGCCTGGGTCAGCTCGACTTCGGCGTCGGCCGCCTCGACGCTGCGACGCACATGGCCCCACAGGTCGACTTCCCAGCTGGCGTCGACGGCGCTGCTCCACAGCTCGAAGGGGGCCTTGCCGTCCAGGTTGGACTCGTCCAGCACACCGACCGAGCTGTTGCGGGCGCGCTTGTAGGCACCCGTCGCACTGACCCCTGGCAGTTGTTCGCTACCGGTCACCTGGCGCAGCAGCCGGCTCTGTTCCAGGCGATTGCTGGCCGTGCGCACATCGAAATTGGTGCGCGTGGCCTGTTCCACCAGGGCGGTCAGTTGCGGGTCGCCCAGTTGCTGCCACCACTGGTGGTCGGCAGGGCCGTTCAGGGTCGAGCCGCGCTGCACGCTGTCCTGCCAGGTGGCCGGCAATTGCGCGTGGGGGGGCTGAAAGTCCGGGCCCACGGAGCAGGCGCCCAGGCTGGCCAGGGCCAGAAAGAGAAGGGAGCGCTTCATGATCAGTGCCCCTTCGCGGTGTCGACGCTGGCGACCACCGACATGCCGATGCGCAGGCGGTCCAGGTCAGGCTGGTCCTGGTCGAAGATGATCTTCACCGGAATGCGTTGCACCACCTTGGTGAAATTACCGGTGGCATTGTCCGGGGCGATTTCGGAGAACGATACCCCGGTCGCCGGTGCGACGCTGTCGATGTGGCCTTTGAAGCTGTGGTCGGGGACGCTATCAACGTGCAGATCTACCTGCTGGTGCGCAGTCATGCGGGCCAGTTGGGTTTCGCGGAAATTGGCCACTACAAAGGCCTCGTGCAGCGGCACCACGGCCATCAGTGGTTGCCCCTGGGCCACGTAGGCGCCGACACGCACGGAGCGTTGGCCGACCATGCCGTCCTGGGGGGCAGTGATTTTGGTGTAGGACAGGTTCAGGTCTGCCTGCTCCAGTGCGGCCTGGTCCTTGGCCAGGTCTGCCTTGGCCACTTCCAGCTGGGCCTTGAGCACGTCCAGGGTCTTGGTGGCAGCCACGCGCGACGCTTCATCGCGGTCACGCGAGGCTTGCCAGCCCAGCAGGTCGGCTTCGGCTTTCTGGCGTTCCTGCTGGGTGCCGGCACCGGCATTGGACAGGTTCAGGTAGCGCTGGGCATTGGCCTGGGCGAACTTCAGCGAGGCTGCGGTGGCGCGCGTGGTGGCCGCGGCCTGATCGATGACGGCGGCCTGGCGTTCGATGCCGGCCTGCAGGTTCTGCAGTTGGGCCTTGGCCGCCAGCACGTTGGCCGCGGCGGCTGCCTGGGCAACCAGGAAGTCGCGGTCGTCGAGCTGCGCCAGCAGGTCGCCGGCCTTGACCGGCTGGTTGTCTTCCACCACCACTTTAGTGATCTGGCCGGCGACACGAGGGGCGATCAATACCGAGTCCGCCCTGACGTAGGCGTCATCGGTGTGTTGGATGTCGCTGCTGCTGAGCACCTGGTAGCCGGTGTAGATCACGCAGACGGCGACGGCGGTGCAGATCAGGCTGAGGGCGGTTCTATGTTGTTTCATGGCGATACCGGGGGTTGCGGTGGATAGGCGCGCTTGGGCAGGGTCAGAAGAACGACAAGCAAAATGGCGACGATGGCCAGCAGTGCCAGGAAGGCATCGCTGAAACTCAGCACGTACGCTTGTTCGCGCACACGCTGGGCCACCGAGGCCAGGGTGTTTCCGGGAAACAGTGGGCTCAGTGCCTGGTAGTGGGTGCCCAGGCTGTCGAGCAGCGTGTTGGAGTGCAGGTGCTCACGGTGAGTGACGAAGTTCTCCAGGGCCGATGAGCCCACCACGGAGAAAAGGCCGCGCATGGTGTTGACCATCGAGGAAGCGAACGGCCCCTCCATGGGCGCGATCACGCCGGTGGCGTTCATCAGCAGCGGTACCACGATCATCGGCTGGGCGAAGGCGTGAATGATCTGCAGCAGATAGAAGTCATCCCGAATCCAGTCGGTGGTCAGCATCGAGCCGCCCACGCACGCCACGGCCATCAGCAGCAGGCCGCTACCCATCACGTAGCGCGAGTCCACCCAGTTGCGGTTGATGACGAAGGCCACCAGGGGCGCCAACAGCAGCTGCGGAAGGGCGATCAGCAGCGCGGTCGGCATGGTTTGCAGGTAGCGGTAACCTTTGATCTCCGTCAGGTACAGCGACGGAATGGCGCCACCGGCCATGGACAGCAGCAGGAACAGGCAGAGTGTGATGATGCCGAAGGCGAAGTTGCGACGTTCCAGCAACTGTAACTTGAACAGCGGCAGCGGGTGGAACCATTCGTTGACGAGGAACAGCGGCAGGCATACGGCGGCACCCAGCAACAGCAAGGCAATCAACGGCGAGTTGAGCCAGTCCAGGCGCTCACCCTGGGTCAAGGCCACCACCAGCATGGAAATACCGCCCACGCCCAGCAGGACGCCGCGCCAGTCCAGCTGTTTGAAGCGCTCCAGGCGCAGGGGGTCCTGAGGCAACCCGTAGGCGATCAAACCCGCGCCGATCAGGCAACTGGGCACGATCTGCCAGAACACCATTCGCCAGTCGCCGCCCTCGGTCCAGAGTGCGGCCAGCGGGGTGGCGAGGTTAGGGCCGAAGGTGGCGGTCAACGCGTACGCAGACAAGCCGTAGAGCTTGATATGCCAAGGCAGAAAGCGCAGCGCCGCGGTCATCAGCAGGGGCGGCAACGCGCCGCCGGCCAGGCCCTGCAGCACCCGCAGGGTCACCAGGCTTTCGAAGTTGGGCGCGAACGGTATCATGATCCCGAACGCGGTAAAGGCGCAGGTGACCACAATGGCATAGCGGCGAATGGAAAACGTCATGGCCAGCCAGGGCGACAGCAGCATGGCGCTGACTTCCGCAGCGGCATACGCTGAACTGATCCAGGTACCCTCGTCATGGCCCAGGCCATAGATACCAAGGATATCGACCAGCACCGTGTCGGTGACGCGATCATTGATGCCTGAAGTGAGGGCGGCGAACAAAACGCCGACCAGGCCCAAGGCAAGTCGCCAGCCGAAGGGAGCTGGCACGGGAGGGGGGGTAGGGGCTGACAAAGAAGTTCCTGCTATGGCACAAGGCGTCTTAACCTGAATAGTGATACACTGTACTGACTGATGGTACATAAGGCAAGTCAATGACCAACTCTGATTGTGATCGTGGTGGCGTGCAGGTCATCGCTCGGGCGGCGGCCATTCTGCGCAGCCTGGAAAATGAACCGGCGGGCTTGAGCCTGGGGGCCATCGCCAAGAAAAGCGGCTTGCCGCGCTCCACCGTGCAGCGTCTGGTGGACGCGCTGGCGCACGAGGAACTGCTGGAAGTGCATGGCCGGGGCGGCGTGTGCCTGGGGCCGGCGTTCATGCGCCTGGCGTCCCACAGCCACGTGGACATTACCCAGAAAGCCAGGCCTTACCTGGAAGAGTTGTCGCGCGTCACCGGCGAAACGGCCGTGCTGATGGGGGCCAGTGGTTCAGAACTGATGATTCTGCACTCGGTGGTGTCCCCCCATGCGTTGCGGGTGTCACCGGTGGCGGGCAACTTCCTGAATATCCACGCCACCGCGGGTGGCAAGGTGCTGCTGGCGGCGATGGACGACAGTGCGGTGGCCCGCATGCTGGGTACCGAACTCTTGCCGCTGACGGCCAAGACAGCGACGATCGAGCAATTGCGCAAGCAGCTGGAGGATATCCGCCAAGGTGGCTTCGCCTCCGATTTCGATGAGCACACCATTGGTGTCGGTGCCCTCGCCATCGGCTTGCAGACCCCCCAAGGCCATTACGCCATTGATGTGGTGGGGCCGGTGTGGCGCATGGAGCAGGACATCGACGGCATCAAGGCAGCGCTGCGCGCGTGCCGTGATGACTTGCTGGATGCCATGCGCAGCATCGCTTGAGGTCAATGCAGCCAGCGGTGGGGAACCGCCCATTGCTGAGCGCTGCATGAAGCTTCATTGAGCAATACTCAGTAATTCCGGGTTTCAGCAGCGGTAGACTTGGCCATGCCCTCACTGTCTGCACCGCCCCCGTAAGGAACCCGCCATGCAATTAAGCCGCGCCAACCTGGCGGACTTCGTGTATTTCCTGGCCATCGCGCGTCATCGGAGCTTCAGCCGCGCCAGCCAGGACGTCGGCATCAGTGCGTCCGCCCTGAGCCATGCCATCAAGGGGCTGGAGGCGCGGATCGGTGTCCGCCTGTTGAACCGCACCACGCGCAGCGTGACGCTGACGGCCGCGGGTGAGGAGTTGCAGAAGGTGATCAGCGCGCCCATGCAGAAGATGGATCGGGCCATGGACGTGCTCAACCGTTATCGGGATGAGCCCACGGGGCGTATCCGCTTGAACATGCTCAGCGACGCCGCGGACCTGTTGCTAGGGCCGGTGTTGCCGGTGTTCAACGATCGCTACCCGGAAATACAGATCGACCTGACCGCCACCAACCTGATCGTTGATGTCATCGGTACCGGCCACGATGCGGGTATCCGCTATGGCGGCACCGTTCCCGAGGACATGATTGCCCAGCGCCTTTCTCCGGACATCCGTTGGGTCGTGGTGGCCGCGGCGCAGTACCTTGAACGTTTCGGCGTACCGGCGCACCCGAACGACCTGCATCGCCATCGTTGCCTGCGGATTCGGTTGGGCAATGGCAACCTGTACGACTGGGAGTTCGAAAAAGACGGCGAAGAGATCGCGATCGCGGTGCCCGGCTTGATCACCATCGACGAAACCCGCGCCGGCCTGTCCCTGGTGCGGCAAGGGGCTGGCCTGATGTATGCCCCTGAACCCGCCGTGGCACCACTGCTGCAGGGCGGCGACGTGGTCACGGTGCTGGATGACTGGGCGAGCGTCGCCCCTGGTTTTCACCTGTACTACTCAAGCCATCGGCAGCTGCCCATGGGGCTGCGCTTGCTGATCGACCTGATTCGGGAATTGCGGCCGATGGGCTGAGGGGCAAATGCGCCGAGCCGTCACCGAGCGGCCTGGTAAAGCGGTGCGGTATGCCTGATAGACCACGGTGCTTCGTTCGCCAGCCAGCTGTGCTCCCACCCCCTGACACTGCGCGGTGCCTGTGACGCGGCCGGGTCCGCTACGGCCAAAAGCACATGAGGCATTGAGCGCTGCTCATCGATCAGCACCGTAGCCCGGCGGGCAGGGATTGTTGAGTGCTGCTCATCAGAACATCCAGGGTTTGCCCCGTATTCGTGCGTTGGCGCATTGATTAGGGTGGCCTCACTCATCGTGCACGCTCAGCCTCGCCTGTGGGCTGCGCGCAACGCCTTCATCCCATCCCCCTTGAACCGAGGAACCATCCATGAGCTTTTCATTCGTGAACCACGTCGCCCTGGTCACCGGCGGTGCATCGGGCATCGGCCTGGCGACTGCCAGGGCCTTCGCCCAGGCAGGCGCGTCGGTCGCCGTGGCGGACGTCAACGCCCAGGCGGCTCGCGCTGTCGCCGCGGCGTTGGTCGAGGCCGGCCATCAGGCCATCGGTATCGGCTGCGATGTGGCCGACGTCGACCAGGTTGAGGCGATGGTCAACGAGACGGTTGCCACCTTCGGCCGCCTGGACGCGGCGTTCAACAACGCTGGCATTCAGAACCTGCTGGCGGAAGTGGCGGATGCGACCGCCGAGGACTATGACCGGGTGATGTCGGTCAACCTGCGCGGCGTATGGAGCTGCATGAAGTTCGAGTTGCAACACATGCGTCGCCAAGGCAGTGGCGCCATCGTCAACTGCTCGTCGCTGGGTGGCCTGGTGGGCGGCGCAGAGCGTGCCAATTACCATGCGGCCAAGCACGGCGTGCTGGGCCTGACCAAGAGCGCGGCACTGGAAAACGCCGCCCGCAATATCCGCGTCAACGCGGTGTGCCCGGGGCTTATCTGGACGCCAATGGCCGATCAGATGGTAGCGGCGGGGCAAGGCGAGGCCCTGGAAGGCATGACCAGGGCCGTACCCATGGGCCGCCATGGCAAGCCCGAGGAAATCGCCGATGCCGTGCTATGGCTCAGCAGCACCTGCGCCAGCTACGTCACCGGCCAGTCCATTTCGGTGGATGGCGGTTTCGTCATGCGCTGATGCGCGACCCGACGACGCGATGCCCCGCAGCGCACGCAAGGCTGCGTCCCGGGCGCCGCACAGCGACCGGTGCACCGCTTTCATCCATCGCTTAAGGAACAGAGCCTCATGCCAGAATCCGTCACCTCCACGGCCCGCCACCTGCTGACGGTTGCCCTGGGCATTGTCATCGGGCTGGGCGGCCTGTTCATGCTCGCCGGCGGCAGCTACCTCATCACGCTGGGGGGCTCCTGGTACTTCGCCCTGGCCGGGCTTGGCATGAGCCTCAGTGGTGTTCTGTTGACACGCCAACGCCTTGTGGGCGCGCTCATTTACCTGGGCGTGTTCGTCGCGTCCCTGGCCTGGTCCGTATGGGAGGCCGGCCTGAAGTTCTGGCCGTTGTTTTCCCGGCTGTTCGCACTCGGCGTGCTGGCCATGCTGGTGCTGCTGGCAATGCCACGGTTACGCAGCGGCGCACGTGCGTTTCCCCCAGCCCTGGCCTACAGCGGTGCTGCCGTGGTGGCCGTGGGGCTGGCACTGACGTTCCATGCTGCTTTGCAACCTCAACCGATCCAGACCGCCGAAGGGGCGCCGGCACCTGTGCCTGGCAATGCCGTGGGTGTTGTCGAGCCCGCCAGTGACTGGCGCTACTTCGGTCACACGCCGTCGGGCACCCGCCACGCCGTGCTGGGCTCGATCACCCCGCAGAACGTCGCTGGGCTCAAGCCTGCCTGGACCTACCGTACCGGTGAAATTCCGTCGGGCAGCCAGGGCCATGTGGTGACCCCGTTGCATGTGGACGGCGTGCTCTATGGTTGCACCCAATCGAGCCAACTGTTCGCCCTGAATGCTGACACGGGCAAGGAAATCTGGCACCACGACCCCAAGGCCCAGGCCAATAGCGTCTACCCGCGCTGCCGAGGGGTGGGTTACTACCAGACGCCACCGGAGGCCGGGAGCGCCGCCTGTTCGCCACGCATCATTGCCACTACCGTGGATGCGCGCCTGGTGGCAGTGGACGCCAAGACCGGTGAAGCGTGCCAGGGCTTCGGGGAGCAGGGTAGCGTGAGTCTGCGCCCGCGCATGGGCAGCCCTGATCAGGACCTGTACTTCCCTACCGCCGCACCGACCGTGGTGCGCAACCTGGTAGTGGTTGGCGGCCTGGTCTGGGATAACCAGAAAACCGGGGAGCCTTCCGGCGTGGTGCGGGCGTTTGATGCGCGTACCGGTGCCCTGGCCTGGGCCTGGGACCTGGGCAACCCGACGATCACCCGCAAGCCGCCGCCAGGGCAGAGCTACACGCCGGGCACCCCCAACGTCTGGTCAACGCCGGCATTCGACGACGCCCTGGGCCTGATCTACTTGCCCACCGGTAATGCCACGCCGGATTTCTGGGGCGGCGAGCGCTCCGAGGCGGATGATCGTTATTCCTCTTCCATTGTCGCCCTGGACATTGCCACGGGCCGCGAGCGCTGGCACTTCCAGACCGTGCACCACGACCGCTGGGACTATGACGTGCCGTCGCAACCGGCGCTGTATGACGTGCCGGACGGGCACGGCGGGACGCTGCCCGCGTTGATCCAGACCACCAAGCGCGGGCAGATATTCATGCTCGACCGGCGCACCGGCACGCCCATCGCCCAGGTCGAGGAGCGCCCGGTACCCCAGGGTGGCGTAGCCGACGACCGCAGCTCGGCGACCCAGCCGTATTCGGTGGGCATGCCCGCGCTCGGCACCGAGCCGCTGAGCGAAAAACGCATGTGGGGCCTGACACCGCTGGACCAGCTGGTTTGCCGCATCGATTTTCGCAGGGCGCGCTACGAGGGTGAATTCACGCCCCCCAGCGAGCGCCTGACCCTGCAGTACCCCAGTTGGCTGGGCGGGATGAACTGGGGCTCGGTCTCCATTGCCGAGAACCTGGGCTACCTCATCGTCAACGACACCCGCGTGGCCATCTGGAACCGCATGATTGCGCGCGCAGCCTACGATGAGAAAACCCTGAGTGGCGGCGGCCACGAAGGCAATGCACCACAGGCGGGCACGCCGTGGGGGATCGAGCAGGGTCGCTTCCTGTCGCCGCTGGGCATCCCGTGCCAGCAACCGCCGTACGGCACTATCAGCGCCATCGACCTGGCAACGCGCACCGTCACCTGGTCAACCCCCCTGGGGACCACCGAGCAGACGGGTCCGCTGGGTATTGCCACGCACCTGCCGATGCCCATCGGCATGCCTACCCGGGGCGGCCCCATCACCACCTCAAGCGGCCTGGTGTTCATCGCCGCGTCCCAGGACTTCTACCTTCGCGCACTGGACGTGCGCACGGGCAAGGAGCTGTGGAAGGGGCGTTTGCCGGTGGGGGCCGAAGCCACGCCAATGACCTACGTATCACCCAGGACCGGGCGGCAGTACGTGGTGATCAGCGCGGGCGGCAACTCGGCGACCACGCAGAAGGGCGATTATGTGGTGGCGTACAGCCTGCCCCGGTAGCCATGGGCGGCGGGCTTACGACCCGCGGTAGGTGCTGAAGCCATAGGGGCTGAGCAACAGCGGGATGTGGTAATGCTGGTCGGTATTGCTGACCTTGAAGATCACCGGGATCTCTGGAAAGAATGTCTCGTGCCCAACACGCTGGTAGTAGTCCCCGGTCTTGAACACGACGCGGTATTCGCCCTGTTCGAAGGCGTGGCCTGCGGGGAACAGCTCGCCGATCCGGCCCTGCTCATTGGTGGTGCCATGGGCCAGCATCTGCCAGTTCTGGCCCACATGCTGCTCCAGGGTTACTTCAACACCAGCGGAGGGTACGCCGGTTTCCAGGTTCAGCACATGCACGCTCAAGGGGTTGGCCGCCATGGCCATGCTCGACAGAGCGCCAAGGCCCAGGGCCAGGAGGGTCTTTTTCATTTTCACGGGTACTCCTTCAAGGGTGAGTGGCCAGGCCCAGGGCACTGGCCGCGGTAGTTGCGCATTGCTCGTCCTGTTGGGCGCCACCGGCACCCGCCACGCCCAGGGCGCCAACCAGTTGCGCGCCTTCGAACAGCGGAATGCCGCCGCCCAGCAACAGCAATTCGCCCAGGGTGTTGAGGTTGGCGGCGTCCGGGTTATTGCGCGCCCGCTCGGCGAACAGCCGGGTCGGGGTCTTGGTGGACAGCGCGGTGTAAGCCTTGCGCCTTGCGGCGTCGGCGTTGTGCGGGCCTACGCCGTCGGCGCGCTGGGCCAGGATCGGGTTGCCGCCACGGTCCAGTACGCTGATGGCGGCCTGGCAGGGTGCGGCGTCCACCAGGCGGCGGGCGCTGGCCAGGTCCAGTTCCGGGTGCTGCGGCAGAGCAGCCTGGGCCTGCAGGGCGGTGAGCGCCGCAGCGCACAGCAGCAGGGGTTTTAGCGGCATGGGAGGGCTCCTTTGGCAAGTGGCGCCACCTTAACCAGCGCCTGCGCACAGAACCCCGTCAGGCTGATTACAATTTTGTAATGGGCAAGCGCTTCGTACAGGCCTAGCCTATGCGCAGCTCAAACGAGGTGCGTGATGCATTTGCTGGTAGTGGAAGACGAAGCCAAGACGGCGCAATTTCTGGCCAAGGGCCTGGTTGAATCCGGGTTCAGCGTGGACGTGGCGCTCAACGGCCTGGACGGGCGGCATTTCATCGAGGAGCAGGCCTATGACCTGGTCATCCTCGATGTGATGTTGCCAGGCCTCAATGGTTGGCAGTTGCTCAAGTTGATTCGCCAGCGCGGCGACACCCCGGTGTTGTTCCTGACGGCCAAGGATGCCCTGGAAGACCGTGTGCGCGGTCTGGACCTGGGCGCCGATGATTACCTGGTCAAGCCGTTTGCGTTCGTGGAGCTGCTGGCGCGGGTACGAACCCTGCTGCGTCGCGGCCCGGCACGGGAAATCGAGGTGTACCGCATCGCCGACCTGGAGCTGGATGTACTGCGCCGTCGGGTCAGCCGCGGTGGCCAGCGCATTGCCTTGACCAACAAGGAGTTCGCGCTGCTGCACTTGTTGGCCAGCCGCCGCGGCGAGGTGTTGTCACGTACCCTGATCGCGTCTCAGGTGTGGAACCTCAACTTCGATAGCGACACCAACATGGTTGAGGTCGCCGTGCGCCGCCTGCGCGCGAAGGTCGATGACCCTTACCTGCCCAAGCTCATCCATACGGTGCGTGGCGTTGGCTATCAGCTGGAAGCCGCCGATGAGTGAGCCGGCACGCGGGCCGTCGTTGGCGTGGCGGCTGGCGACGGCGTTCGCCCTGGTGTGCGCACTGGTGCTCGGGGTAGCGGGCATTTTTCTCTACCGCAGCCTGGAAAGCGAACTGATCTACCGCGACGATCAGGCGTTGCTCGGGCGGCTGGAGCAGGTAAGGGCCCTTATCCAGGACAGTGACAGTCTCGATGCATTGCAGCAGCGGCCCCGGCTTTACCAGAACATGCTGGCCAACCAGGAGAGCCTGCTGCTGGTCAACCGTGCCGACGGTACCCCGGTGATCACCATCAACCCCTGGCAGCAGGCATTGCCGCCGCTGACGCCGATCGCCGAGCAGCGCAGCGCCCAGGCCAGCGACATCCAGCGCTGGCCCACGCTGATGCTGCTGGCCGGCGCCACCCAAGGCCCGCGGGGCGAGGCCCTGACGGTAGTGGTTGGCAAGCGCCTGGCCGAGCGCGAGGCCATGCTGGCCAGCTATCGACTGCGGGTATACCTGGCTGTCGGGCTGGGAGGCTTGCTGGCGTTTGCCCTGGGGTTGCTGCTGTTGCGTCGGGCACTGTGGCCGCTTCGGCACATGACCGAAACGGTGGCGGGCATCGACCTGCGCAGCCTGGGCCGCCGCCTGCAACTGCAAGCCATCCCGCGCGAGCTGCACGAGCCGGTGCAGGCCCTCAACGGCATGCTGGCACGCCTGGACGAGAGTTTTCAGCGCCTGTCGCAATTCTCCGCCGACCTGGCCCATGAGATCCGCACCCCCTTGCATAACCTGCTGGGCAGCAACGGCCTGGCCTTGAATCAGCCGCGCAGCAGCGCTGAGTATCAGGAACTGCTGGCCTCCAACCTCGAAGAGTTCGAGCGCCTGAACCGGATGGTCGAAAACCTGCTGTTCCTGGCCCGTGCCGACCACGGCGAACGCCTGTTGAACAGGCAGCTCATCGAGTTGCACGACCTGGGTGAAGACCTGTGCGCCTATTTCGAAGCGCTGGCCGAAGACCGCGGGCTGCAATTGCAGAACCAGTTGCAGGGCAGCCTGCACGCGGATCTGCAGCTCGTGCAAAGGGCTCTGGCCAACCTGTTGGCCAATGCCGTGCGCCATGCCGCCGCGGGCAGCACCGTCATCCTCGGTGCAGCGCGCGGCCGGTTGTTCGTGAGCAACGAGGGCGAGCCCATTGGCGCGGCTCACGTGGGCAAACTGTTCGACCGGTTCTATCGGGTAGACCCGTCGCGCGCCGCGCCGGGTGACTCCGGTGGCCTTGGCCTGGCGATCGTGCGTTCGATCATGCACCTGCATGGCGGAACCGTTGATGTCAGCAGCGACGAGCACGCAACGGTCTTCAGCCTGGTGTTCGACACCGACGCGCCACGCAGCGGGCCCGGCCGCGCCCCAGGCGCCGCGTAGGGCCAGGCGCCCCGCCGAATGCCGAAGCGGCCTTGTGGCTGCCGCTACACACCCGGGGCCTGGTGTGCCGGCAGGCTCTTTTGCGTAGCCAGGCCCAGTAGCAGGGTCAAGCCGATTGCGGCGGCCAGGAGCGCTGTCACGCCCGGCCAGGCTGAATGCGCCCAGGCAATCCCGCCGCCCCAGCCCAACAGGGCGCCCCCTGCGTAGAAGGCCATGAAATACAGCGTCGAAGCCTGGGATTTGCCCGTGTGGGCATGGCGAGACACCGCCCCGTTCGCCACCGAGTGCGTCGCGAAATAGCCGACGGTAAACAGAATCAACCCCGCAAGAACGATCGCCAGGTAGGGCGCCAGCATCAGCACCGCCCCGGCCGCGCACAGCCCCAGCGACCCTATCGTCACCCGTTTCGAGCCGTGCTGGTCGGCGAGTTTGCCGGCCAGGGTCGACGCGTAGATGCCGGCCAGGTAGGTCAGGAACAGTGAGCCCGCGAGAGTGGGGCTCAGGTTGAAGGGGGCTTGGGTCAGCCGAAAGCCCAGGAAGTTGTAGACCATCACCAGGCTGCCCATCATGAAGAAACCTGTGACGTAGGCGCGCTGCAAGGCTCGATTCCCCACATGCCGACGATACGTTGCCAGCAGCGGTTTCAAACCAGTGCGCTGCGCCACGAAATGGCGCGAGCGCGGTAGCAGGTAGCTGAACAGCAGGGCCGAGACCACGCCCACCGCGCCGGTGGCGATCAGGCTGGCGCGCCAGCCCCAGGCGTCTGCCACGCAACCGGCCAGCACCCGGCCGAACATGCCGCCGATGGCAGCACCGCTCACGTAGACACCGGCCGCGTAGCCGGAGTCGGACAACGCGATCTCCTCGGCGATATACGCCATGGCTATCGCCGGCACCCCGCTGAAAGCAGCGCCTTGCAGGGCGCGGTAAAACAGAAAGGTATTCCAGCTATCAGCCGTTGCCGAAATGACGCAGACCACGCCAGACGTCAGCAAGGACGCCACCAGCACCTTCTTGCGGCCCACACGCTCGGACACCAGGCTGGCGAATGGCATCAGCAGGCCGAGGATACCGATGTTGACCGACAGGGACAGACTGGCCTGGGCAGGGGTAATGGAAAACGCTTGGGTGAACAGCGGCATCAGCGGTTGCACGCAGTTCATCAGCGCAAAGGTCGACACGCCTGCCAACGTCATGCAGATGGCGATGGCTCGGAACGCCGCGCTGCCGCGGGTGACTTTATCCAGTGTGGCGGTTGCAGCAGAAGGGGACTCGGCATTCATCCGGTTGTATTCCGTTAGGGGGCAGGGTGCGGGCTGTCAGGGTGTGCGGTGCCTGGCCAGTGGCAACGATACCATGGGGGCCGAGGAAGTCCTGCAAGGGGCGCGCCACGGTGACGGGTTTGCGCCCCCACGCAATTTTGTAGAATAGTCCGTTCACACCTACTGCCAGGCCGCGCTGGCCAGGCTTGAAGCTGCAAGGGAGGGACACCATTGAAAGCCCGCAAGATCGTTCAACTGCACACGAGCGCCGCAGCCACAGCCGTGCTGGTTGCGCTATGTGATGACGGCTCCGTCTGGCAACGAAGCGTCGACGCCCCCGAGGCACCCTGGGCCAGGCTGCCGGGGATCCCCGCTGATACCGAGGCCGATACCGCCACGCCCAAACCGGCGAACACCGGGCAGCGCTGGGACGCAGAGCATGATGAGTACGTGGTAGACCTCTGGGTCCACGAAAAAAAACTGTGCGCTGAAATAGCCCAATTGATGCAGCGCACCGAAGGCGCCATCCTTGCCCGCCTGGCTCACCTGCACGTTTTTCCGGACCGTGACGCGGCGCGTGAAGCCGACAAGGCGCGCCGGGCCGAGCGTTGACAAGGGGCATTGCAGGGTTTGATGTATGTGCAGGAGGGGCTTGCGCGGCCTGAAGGGCTCGCTGGCAAGCAGCTCCTGCAGTGGGCCAAGGCTACTCAGGAACCGCTGCCGGAACTGCCACTCGAGCTCGGTGCGCTGGGTGCGCTGGGGTTGGCGCTGGAGCCTGCGCCCGACGGCGTCTTGTTGCCTGGGCTGGAGTTGCCGCCGCTGCCTGCCTCGCCACCGGAGCCGGGAAGGGCGGTGCCGTTGGTGTTGGCGCCGTTGGAGCCGGTAGGTGCCGACGGGCTGTCGGACGGCGATGCCGAGCCGCCCATGCCGGCGCCGCTGGACGAACCACCCATGCTGCTGCCGCCCGCCGCACCGCCCGCGCTACCGGCGCTGGTGGCAGCCATCAGGGGCATGGACAGGGCGCAGGTCAGCCCGGCCATTACGATCGCATAGCTCAGTTTCTTGTTCATGTTGAAAGCCTCGTCATTATTGTTCACAGAGGAAGTAAAACGCTGGCGTTTGTTCCAATGCCTCCTGGACTGTGACTCATGGCGGCCCAGGGGAATTTTAAAAATCTGCGCGCAGGGCGATGAACGGCGCGCTGGCCCGCGTGGGTGAGCGCTGGCCTGTGCGCCAAGACGGCGCAACGGGCTTGTACCGTGCGCTCCAAAGCAGACCAATCGGTAAAAACAGCACGCCGGTTTTTTCATAGCTCACTGATTTCAAAGTCTTTGTCTCGCTGGCACACATCCTGCTATCGCAGATCGGCTGACCCTGAAGGCGGGTACCCCTTTGGACGGCGTGGCCGACATCGATGCCGTGCGGCGCCCGGATGGCGCGCGTTCGCGGCTCGGTACAACTTTCTGCATGGAGTATGGAGAGGTGGTTGTGAAGCAATGTTCTTCCCGTCGCATGGTGTGCCTTTCGCAACGCATTCTACCCCGGTTGCTGCCCGTGGCAGGCCTGACCCTGGCGGTCAGTCTCCCCGGTTGGGCGGCCACGGGGCCCTCGGTGGGTGCTAACCCGCTGCCCCTCGATACCACCGCGCCGCCGTCCGCCGCGTCGGCTGACGGCGCGCCCTCCTCGGATACGCCCTGGTTCAATCAGGACCTGACCCTGATCGGCAGCAAAGACATCAGTTTCGGCCCCAGGCCCTCGGACGATATCTACCTGGAGTACGAGTACTACGGCCGCAAGGGCCCTTATGAACTGTACGGCTACATCGATGCCCCCAAGGTGCTGGGCATCGGCAACAGCCACGACAGCGGCGAATGGGATAAAGGCTCGCCCGTGTTCATGGAGCACGAGCCGCGCATTTCCATCGACGAACTCACGGGGCACACGCTGGCGTTCGGGCCGTTCAAAGAGTTCTACCTGGCCTTCGACTGGATCTACGACATGGGCCATACCAAAGCCGACAGGGCCAACACCCTGTACAGCGGTTTCGGTACGGACATCAAGACCGGCACCCCCGTGATCCTGTCGGCCAACCTGTACGCGCGACGGCAATGGGAAAACTATGGTGCCGCCAACGAGAACTCCTGGGACGGCTACCGGGCGCAACTGAAGTACATCCTGCCGTTGAAGCATTTCGACAACGGTGCCTCGCTGACCTATATCGGCTTCACCAACCATGACTTCGGCTCGGACCTGCACGACCAGGCGGGGCCATCGCGTACCGCCAACGCCACCGTGGCGACCAACGTCATCCTCTACAACTACAAGCATGTGCGGCTGATGACGGCCGGGCGCTATTTCCACAACGGCGGCCAATGGAAGGACGGCACCGAACTGAACTTCGGTGACGGCAATTTCAACGCCCGCTCCACGGGCTGGGGTTATTACTTCGGCATCGGTTACCAGTTCTGACCCCTTCCTTTTCCTCCCTTTCAGGTCGACTTTCATGAACGAAAACGCAGCCAGCGCGCACGCGCCATTGATCAGTGAAGCCCGCGAGGCAGCCACCCGCGCTTACTCGCCGTACTCGCGCTTTCCCGTGGGGGCGGCGTTGTTGACCGACACCGGGGAGATCGTTCGCGGGTGCAACGTGGAGAATATTTCCTACGGTTTGACCAACTGTGCCGAGCGCAGCGCGCTGTTCAGCGCCATCAGCCAGGGCAAGGCGCCGCGCAGTTTCAAGGCCATGGCCATCTACGCGCCCAACGTGGAACTGATCAGCCCTTGTGGCGCTTGCCGCCAAGTGCTGCTGGAACTCATGGCGCCCGATTGCGTGGTGATCTGCCAGGGCAGTGACCCGCGGGCAACGCGCCATTGGACCCTGGAGCAGTTGTTGCCCGGTGCGTTCAACTCATTCTGAGGCCCTGAAACCCGTCGGCCCCTGGCTGGCGGGCCCTTGCGTGCTGCGTGTCATCGGAGGTTTCACATGATCAGTCTGCTCGGCATCATGGCGATCATCGTCATGGCCCTGGCGTTATCCACCCAGCGCTGCGCTATCAATCGGCGCACCGTGATCGCGGCTTTTGTGCTGCAGGTGGCCATCGGCGCTTTTGCCCTTTATGTACCGTGGGGCCAGGAAGCCCTTGGCGGCCTGGCCGGGGGGGTATCGAGCCTGCAGGTGTATGCCAACAAGGGTATCGATTTCCTCTACGGCGGCCTCAGCTCGGCGCAGATGTTCACCGTGTTCGGCAGCGGTGGTTTTGTGTTTGCCATTCGCGTACTGCCAGTGATCGTGTTTTTTGGCAGCTTTATCTCGGTGCTTTACTACATAGGCGTCATGGGCTGGGTCATTCGCCTGGTCGGTGGGGCGCTGCGGGTGTTGCTGCGCACCAGCCGCGTGGAGTCCATGGCGGTGACCTCGGCGGTGTTCATCGGCCAGTCCGAGGTGCCGCTGGTGGTGCGGCCGTTCATTGCCCACATGACCCGTTCCGAGTTGTTCGCGATCATGGTCGGCGGTTTCGCCGCGGTGGCCGGCTCCGTGCTGCTGGGCTATGCCGGCCTGGGCGTGGACCTCAAGTACCTGATCGCTGCCTGCTTCATGTCGGCGCCTGGCAGCCTGCTGATGGCCAAGCTGATGGAGCCGGAAACCGAACAGCCCCAGGACCGCCAGATGCTCGAAGCGCTGGACAATGGCGAAGGCAAACCGGCAAACATTGTCGATGCTGCGTCCGAGGGCGCTCAGGTGGGCTTGCGCATCGCCATGTCGGTGGGGGCGATGCTGGTGGCGTTCGTGGCCCTGATTGCCATGGTCAATGGCTTGCTCGGGTGGGCCGGCCACTGGTTCGGTTACCCGCAACTGACCTTGCAACTGATCCTGGGCTATGTGCTGTCGCCGATCGCCTTTCTGATCGGGGTGCCGTGGAACGAGGCAGTGCTGGCGGGCGGCTTCATCGGCCAGAAATTGGTACTCAATGAATTTGTCGCCTATGCCGACCTTTCCAACTACCTCGTCGCCGACAAGGCCAGTGCCGCGGGTGTACCGCTGTTGTCGGCCCATACCCAGGTGATCGTCACCTTTGCCCTGTGCGGTTTCGCCAACCTGTCTTCCATCGCCATCCAGTTGGCGGGCTTGAGCGGCATTGCGCCGCAGCGGCGCCCGTTGTTGGCGCGCCTTGGCATGCGGGCCATGATCGGCGGCACATTGTCGAACCTGATGAGTGCGGCGATCGTCGGCTTTTTCATCTCCCTGTGAGGCTTACTCCGGAGGTAACGTGTATGCAGTCTGTACCGCGTGAAGGGCGGCCGACGTTGGCGAGTGACGGCTGGCTCGCCCAGGAGGTCATACGTGGCAAGCGTGACGGCGGCGTATTGTCACGCGCCGATATCCAGCGTTTTGTCGCGGGTATCACCGACCACAGCCTCAGCGAAGGCCAGGTAGCGGCGTTTGCCATGGCCGTGTTGCTCAAGGGCATGACCCTGCAAGAGCGCATTGCCCTGACCGAGGCCATGCGGGACTCCGGCGAGGTGTTGCACTGGCAATTGCCCGGCCCCGTGGTGGACAAGCATTCCACCGGTGGTGTGGGCGACTTTGTCAGCCTGGCCCTGGCGCCCTTGTTGGCGGCGTGCGGCTGCTACGTGCCGATGATCTCCGGGCGCGGCCTGGGGCACACGGGGGGCACCCTGGACAAGCTTGAGGCCATTCCCGGCTATGACACCCAGCCGTCGGCACAGCGCTTTCGAGCCGTGGTCGCTGAAGCAGGGTGTGCGATTATCGGCCAGACTGCCGACCTGGCGCCGGCTGACAAGCGCCTGTATGGCATCCGCGACGTGACGGCGACGGTGGAGTCCATCGACCTGATCACGGCGTCCATCCTGGCCAAGAAACTGGCCGCTGGCCTTGATGTACTGGTGATGGACGTGAAGACCGGTAATGGCGCGTTCATGGCCCGGAGCCAGGATGCCCACGCCTTGGCCGACAGTATCGTGGCGGTGGCGCAGGGGGCCGGGGTGCGTACCCGCGCTCTGGTCACCGACATGAACCAGCCGCTGGCGCGGGCGGCGGGCAATGCCCTGGAAGTGGCCGAAGCCATCGCCTTGCTCAAGGGCCAGGTGCGCAGCCCGCGCCTGTGGGATGTCACGTTGGCGCTTGGCGAAGCAGCGCTGGTGGCTGCCGGCCTCGCCGTCGATCCTGCTGCGGCGCGCGCAAGGCTGTTGGACGCGTGGGAGAGTGGATCGGCACTGGCCCGCTTCCAGCAGATGGTCAGTGCCCTGGGTGGGCCGTCCGATCTGGTGGCGCGGCCCGATCATCATCTGCCGCATGCGCCGGTGAAAAGGCCCGTCTGGGCGCCAGCGCCAGGGCAGGTGGTGGCCATCGACACGCGGGCTGTCGGCATGGGGGTGGTACTGCTGGGAGGTGGCCGTCGCCATCCCGACGATACGTTGGACCTGTCGGTGGGCTATAGCGACCTGGCCTTTGTCGGTGAGACAGTGGGTGCGCAGCGACCGCTGGGCTGGGTGCATGCCGCCAGCGAGGCTGCCGCAGAGGCGGGGAGCCACGCCTTGCGTCAGGCCTGCCAGGTGGGGCCGGTATGAAGCCCGCCATGGCCGTCGTGCCGGACGCGTTGGGAGCCGTCAGGGCGGTCGGTTGCGCGGGCGTTCAATAGCCCGTGCGTACAGGGGCGTCCTCGATACCCAGGTGCCGCAGCAGGTCGCTCAGTACGCCGGATGCACCGAGCCTGAGGTGGGCCGGGCACACCCATTCGGCGCCCAACACCTGGGCGGCCATCTCGATGTACAGGCGCGCATCGTCCAGCGTCCGCACTCCACCCGCTGGTTTGAAACCGGCCCGACCGGCATTCTCCCTGATCACGTTGAGCATCACCCGGGCCGCTTGCGGGGTTGCGTTGACCGGTACCTTGCCGGTGCTGGTCTTGATGAAGTCGGCGCCGGCGGCGATGGCGTCGCGGCTGGCGATCTCGATCAGCGCAGGGTTGGCCAATTCGCCGGTTTCCAGAATGACCTTGAGCAACGCCTGGGCACCACAGGCCTCACGGCATGCCCGGACCAGGGCACGGCCGGCTTCACGGTCACCGGCCTTCAAGGCGCCGTAAGGGTAGACCACATCCACTTCATCGGCGCCTTCGGCGATGGCTGCCCGGGTTTCCCGCGCGGCCTGCTCGGGCAGCGGCGCGCCCGCGGGGAAGTTGGTGACGGTGGCCACGCGGATGTCCGGCGCCCCGAGCGCGTCGAGTGTCTGGCGCGCCAGGGCCACGAAACGGGGATAGACACACACGGCGGCCACCGGCCCGCAAGGGGTCACGGCCCGCCTGCACAGGGCCGTGATGGCGGCTGCGTCATCGCTGTCATTGAGCGAGGTCAAGTCCAGCAAACTGATGGCCAGGCGGGCGATTTCAGGGTTCGACAAGGGCAAGGTCGCTACTCCGGTTGAACAGGATGGGTCAGGCACCCGCCACCACGGCGGGGGGCAGACCAAGGGGGTGGTAACGCCGGTTGAAGTACACCAGTACGTCGGGGTCGGCAGGGTGGCGAATGTGCACCACCTGGCAGAACAGGATGTCGTGGGTGCCCACGCTCACGGTCTGCGACACCTTGCAATCGAACGCCAGCGTGGCACCGTCCAGCATGGGCGCGCCACTGGGGCCGGCGGTCCAGTTGGCAAGCGCGAAGCGTTCGGCTTGCGCGGTCTTGCCCCCAAAGGCGTTTGAGAGTGCTTCGTGGCCGTTGGCAAGGGTGTTGACGCAGACGCTGGCGTTGCCCGCGACCGGGCCGTGCGCCGACGAGTCTCTGTTGATGCACACCAACAGCGTCGGTGGCTGATCGGTAACGCTGCACACGGCCGTGGCGGTGAAGCCGGCGCGACCATGGGGGCCGTCGGTGGTGATGATATTCACCGCAGCGGCCAGGTGCGCCATAGCGCTGCGAAAGGCTGCGCCCGCAATCGGCGCAGCCGTGTGAAGAGGGGGGGCGTAGCTCATCAGCATGCTCCTCGATGGCATATAGAGGTCAGAGGCGGCGAGGGCGCCGCCGCAGATAACCTTGGAGCACAAAGCAGGCCAAAAAAACAAACGGCTTGCGGATCAACGGAGTAGGCGCATACAACGGAGCTGTTTTTACCATTTGGTCCACTTCGGAGCACCAGGTCTGTGCGAGGCGCCCGTATTTGGCGCTCCGTGGACCGAACCGCTACAGGGACAGCGCCTCGGCTACCTGCAGGCCCACTTCGAGTGCTTCATCCTGTGCATGGTTGGCAACCCAGACCTGGTAGTCGCCGGCGCCAATCTTGAAGACGCCATTGTCGAACCGGGCCAGTATCCGCGGCTCCAACAGGATCTCGGCCTGGGCGCGTTCGCCGGGTTTCAGGAACACCTTCTTGAAACCGGCGAGTCGTTTGGCAAAGCCGTCAGTCCCGGTTTTGCCCACGTAGACCTGCACGGTGCAGGCACCGGCAACCGCCCCGGTATTTTCGACCTGAGCGGTTACCGTGAAGCCTGGACCCTTGACCACGCTGGCATCGGACACGCGAAAATCGGTATAGGACAAGCCGAATCCGAAGGGAAATAACGGGGTGAACTTTTCCCTGGCGTACCAGCGGTATCCCACGTCCGCCCCCTCGATGTCGTAGTCGATCGGCAGGATTTCGCCTATGCGTGGCGTGCCGGGGTTGGATGTGGTGGTGCGCGGATCTGTCTGTTCTGGCCGTGGCAGCTGTGACTCGCTGGCAGGGAAGGTCACGGGCAAGCGCCCTGATGGGTTGACCCTGCCGAAAAGAACCCCGGCGATCGCCGGCCCACCGCCGGAACCCGGATACCAGGCAGCCAGCACCGCCGCCACCTTTTCAAGCCATGGCATCAGCACGGGGCCACCGGTCTGCAGCACCACGATGGTGTTGGCGTTTGCCGCGGCGACGCGTTCGATCAATGCATCTTGCTCGTCGGGTAAGCCCAGGCCGTGGGCGTCCAAGGCTTCGGACCGCCACTCCTGGGCGCAGAGGATAACCGCATCGGCGATGCGCGCGTGCGCCACCGCGAGCGCCGGGTCGGTGCCGTCGAGAAAATCGACCTGTTGGGCACCGCTCTCTTCACGAAGGGCCTGCACGATGGAAGAGGGCTGGTAGATCTTGTCGACCTGCATGCCCATGATGTCGGTGCCGGGAAGTGACAGGCTGCCAATCGGCGTGACGGCTGAGGAGCCACCCCCGCAGAGCACGCCGTGGTCCGCATGGGCGCCGATGACCAGCAGCCGTCGCAAGCCCTGCGCCAAGGGTAGTTGGCCGCCGGCATTCCTGAGCAGCACCACCCCTTCCTCAGCCTGGCGTTGGGCCACGAGCTTATGCTGGCTGTAATCGATGGGCACGGGCGAAGCTACGGGCTTGTCCAGCACGCCGACCGCGATCAGGCTGCGCACGATGCGCGTCACCATGTCAGCGATGCGGGCCTGGGGCACTGTTGCATCCCGCACCGCCTGGCGCAGCAAGTCGCCGAAATAGTCGGCATCATCCAGGTTGGCGCCCGATTGCACATCCAGTCCGGCCAACGCTGCCTTGACCGTGGAGTGCGTTGCGCCCCAGTCCGACATGACCCAGCCCGGGTACCCCCACTCCTGTTTCAGTACCTGGTTCAGCAGGAATGCGTTTTCGCAGGCGTACTCGCCGTTCACCAGGTTATAACCCGGCATGACCGCCCCCGGAGCGCCTGTTTCAATGGCTATCTGAAAGGCCAGGAGGTCGGACTCGCGCAGTGCCGCTTCGCTCAGGTTCGAGCTGGCCATGACGCGGCCTGTTTCCTGCGCGTTGACCGCGAAGTGCTTGACGGTCGAGACCACCTGCTGCGCCTGAATACCCGCCACCGACTGCCCGGCCAGCACACCGGTGAGCAGCGGGTCTTCGGCGATGTACTCGAAATTGCGGCCGCCCCTGGGGTCGCGGATCAGGTTGGCGCCGCCGGCCAGTTGCACGTTGAAGCCTTTGCTTCGGGCCTCCACGCCAACCACTGAGCCCGATGCAAAGGCAAGTTCAGGGTTGAAGGTCGCCCCCAGCAGCAGTGAGCTGGGGAGCCCGGTAGCATGGTCGCCGGGGCGGACATTTCCGAGGTTGCTGACGCCCAGGCTGGCGTCGGCCTGCTGCAGGGCAGGTAGGCCCAGGCGAGGTATGGCGGGATAAAACGCCGCCGATCCCACGGCGCCGTCCGGCTTTCTGGTGTTACCCAGAGGGATCGCCATCGGCCCGCTGAGCCAGGCAAATTTTTCGTCCTCGCTCATCTGCGCGACCAGCGCGCGTGCTCGTTCATCGGGGGTTGGCTGATGTGGGGGGTGTTCACTCATCACTGTCTTCACCGGTCGAGGATAACAAGGTTCTGAGTGGTGGCTGGCGTGGGGGTTCCCATCGCACCTGCCAGATCAGATACCCAACCACCTGGCACGCCTGGTCAGTTGGCTTCAATAGATGTTCTGCTCGCTCCAGCCGCCGCCCAGTGCCTTGTACAGAGCAACCGCCGAGGATGAAGAGGCATAGGTGGCATCCAGTCGCTGAGCCTGCATCACCTCGAGCCGTGACTGAGTTTCCAGCAGGTCGATGTAGCTGCTATTGCCATTCTGGTAACTGGCCAGCACCAGGTCGCGTGCGCGGGTGCGGGTGTGTTCGCCTTCGGTGAGCAGTTGGGTGCGGGTTTCGCCGGTCACCAATGCCGATATCGAATTCTCCACTTCAGCCGTGGCCTGCAGGACGCTTTCGCGGTAGTGCGCGAGCTTCATCGCGTAGTCGCCCTTGGCGGCTTTTACCTGGGCATCCACCCGGCCGAAATCAAATAGCCGCCAGCGAATGCCGAGCGTGCCAAGGGCTTCATTCGACGCCCCGTCGAACAGGTTGCCGCCGTGGGTCGTGGTGCTGCCGATCAATGCCGAGAGCGAGACCTTTGGATAGTATTCGGCGAGCGCTTGGCCAATGCGCTCGTTCGAGGCGGCCAGGCGCCGCTCGGCGACGATCAGATCGGGGCGCCGGCGCAACAGGGCAGCGCTGCCACCGGCGGCCTCGATGGAAGGCGCGCGGGGAATCGGCGAGGCGCTGTCCAGCGTCGAGTCGACGGTGCCAGGTGTGCGGCCCAGCAGCACATCAAGGCCATTGCGGGCTGCCGTGAGGCGTGACTCCAGTGTCGGGAGGCTGGCGCGCGTCAGCGCCAGTTCGGCGCTTGCCTGCTGCGCGTCCTGGTCTGGCGCCAAGCCTCGGGAGCGGAGCAGCGCCACCAGGCGCGCGATGTCTGCCTGGGTTTTCACTTGATCGTGGGCGACGTTCAGGCGTGCCTGCAGTAGCCTGACCAGCAAATAGCTATCCACGGTATTGGCGGTGACCTGCAGCCGCGCGGCGGCCACGTCGGCCTGGGCCGCCTGGTACTCGGCCACGGCCGCATGGGCGGTGCGGCGCAGGCCACCGGAAAGGTCCAGCTCCCAAGCGCTGGACACCCCGGCGCCATACAGGCTTGCTGTGCGATCAAAGCCGGGAAGGGAGGCTTGTTCGGCAGCCACTACCGGGTCTTCCAGTGATTGCCTGGCACGGCTTGCGCTGGCCGAGGCCTGGCCGCTGGGCAGCAACTGGGCATCTGCATGCTGGACATAGGCCGCGGCCTGCGTGCCTCGTGCCATGGCCTGTTCCAGTGTGAGGTTCTGGCGTAGCGCGGTCTGCACCAGGCTGTTGAGCACGGGGTCGTCAAAGCCTTCCCACCACGTGTCCGGGGTCAACGATGCTGGCGCCGCCTCACGTGCCACCAATGCCTTCACCCCATTGAAAGGGGTACTTGTCGCTGGTATCGGGCGTTGGTAGTCCGGGCCGACCATGCAGCCATCGATGCCGCCCAGCACCGCCAACACGAGTACACTCTGCGCACCCCTGATCAGATGTCGATTCATTTTGTTTCCCCGGACATCGTTGTGTGTTTACAGTATTGTAAAATAGTTACTCTCCTGTCAATGGATGTTTAAGACCGTTATGAAGCAGCTTCCCACGCAAGACAGCATCGAATTGCCGGCGTCTGGCCAGCGCGGCCCCGCCGAGCATGACCGCCGGCTGCAGATTCTGGAGGTGGCCAATGAACATTTCCGGCTGTACGGCTACCGCAAGACCACCGTGGCCGATCTGTCCAAGGCCATCGGTATCACCACCGCCTACATCTACCGGTTCTTCGAGTCCAAGCAGGCGATTGGTGAGGCCATCTGCGCCATGGTGTTGGGCAACCTAGACAACGAGCTGCGGCGCCTGACCGGCCTTGAGCCCTCGCCAACCCGCAAGCTGCGGGTGTTTACCCGCCAGGCACTGTTGCTCAGCCATGCGCTGTTCATGAAGGAAAGCAAGCTGTTCGAGCTGGTTCGGGTATCGGAAGAAGAGAGCTGGTGCACCGCCGCGGGCCATCAGGAGGCGCTGAATGACATGATCCGTTCGATCGTCGAACAAGGGCGAGTGGTGGGGGAGTTCGAGCGCAAGACGCCACTGGATGAAGTGGTGCTGGGTATTCAGGAGGCACTGATTCCCTACACCCGGCCTTCGGCGATGGACCGGCGACTGATGCCCGAGCTCGAGGCTGGTATGCTGGCTACTACCAGCCTGATCTTGAGAAGTCTGGCCCCCTGACGGGTGTTTTCATGTTGACATATTCGTAACCTGTAAACAGAATGCCTCCAACTTGAGGAGGCTTCTATGTCCACACATGCTCGCGTGCGCCTTACCCTGACCACCGTGGCTTGTTGCGCGCTGCTGTCAGCGTGTGGTGAGCACTCGGTTCCCGACCCCAGGGTCGACCGACCGCCCCTGGTCAGCGTCGCTACGGTCAATGCTAGCCCGCAGTTGCGAGAGCGTCGGTTCTCCGGGGTCATCGTTGCCCGGGTCGAGAGCGCCATGGGCTTTCGGGTCTCAGGCAAAATCGCCCAGCGGTTGGTCGATATCGGCCAGCACGTAAAGCGTGGCGATGCGCTGATGAGGCTCGACGTCAGCGATTTCGGGCTGGACGTGAAAAACCAGCAAGCAGCGGTGGCGGTGGCGCAGGCCGCCAGGGTGAAAGCAGACGCCGACTTTTCGCGCTTGCAGGGGTTGGTGGCCATGGGCGCGGTGTCTGCCCGTGCTTTTGATGAGGCACGGCAAGGCAAAGACGCTGCGCGGGCCAGCTGGAACGCTGCCACGGCCAGGTTGGATCTGTCGCGCAACGCTTACGGGTATGCCGTGTTGCGTGCGGACACCGACGGTGTGGTCGTGGACCGCCTCGCGGACGCGGGCCAAGTGGTTTCCGCGGGCCAGCCCGTCATTGTCCTGGCCCAGGACGGCCCTCGCGAAGCCCGTATAGAATTGCCGGAAACCCTGCGGCCGGCGTTGGGTTCGCAGGTTAGCGCACGGCTCTTTGGCCAGGATGACCACTCATTCACGGCACGCCTGCGGGAGCTGTCGGGCGCCGCCGATCCACTCACCCGAACGTTCCGCGCTCGCTACGTCCTCGAGGGTGCTTCCCAAGGCATCCCGCTGGGCTCGACGGTTGTGGTCGCCCTGCAAAGGCCGGGTGCGGCCGCCGAGCGGGAAATTCCGCTCAGTGCGCTCTATGACCAAGGCCATGGGCCAGGTGTGTGGTTGGTGGGCCACGACAGCAAAGTGCACTACGCGCAGGTGCACGTGGCGCGCGTCGGCGAGGAAACCGCCATTGTCGCCGCCGGCCTGAATGACGGCGACAGCATCGTGGCGTTGGGTGTTCACCAGTTGCATGAGGGGCAGGACGTACGCGTCGCGAAGGAGCAGAGCCATGAAAGGCTTTAATCTCTCCGAGTGGGCGGTCCGCGAGCGGGCGGTGACGCTGTTTCTGCTGGTGGCGATCTTTACCGCGGGCGCCTGGGCTTTTCTCAAGCTGGGCAGGGCGGAAGATCCTGCGTTCACCGTCAAGCAGATGACCATGATCACTGCCTGGCCCGGGGCTACCGCGCAACAGATGCAGGACCTGGTGGCCGAGCCTCTGGAAAAGCGCATGCAGGAATTGCGCTGGTACGACCGCACCGAAACATTCACCCGCCCCGGCCTTGCGTTCACCACGCTTTACCTGCTCGACAGCACGCCGCCACGCGATGTACCCGATGAGTTCTACCAGGCGCGCAAAAAAATCTACGATGCCCAGGCCAGTCGCCCGGCCGGTGCATCGCCTACTCTGGTCAACGATGAGTATTCGGACGTTACCTTTGCGCTGTATGCCTTGAAGGCACCTGGCGAACCCCAGCGCCTGCTTACCCGCCAGGCCGAAACACTGCGCCAGCGCCTGTTGCATGTGGCCGGGGTGAAAAAGGTCAATATCATCGGCGAACAGCCGGAACGCATTTTTGTCAACCTGTCCTACGCCCGGTTGGCGACGCTGGGGCTGTCACCCAATGACATCTTCAGTGCGCTGCATGGCCAGAACGCCATGACACCGGCTGGCTCCATCGAGGCCCATGGGCCGCAGATACAGATCCGCCTGGATGGTGCGCTCAACAACCTGCAGGCCATCGGTGACACACCCATCCTCGTCAACGGCAACACGCTGAAGCTGTCGGACGTGGCGGACATCAAGCGTGGCTACGAAGACCCGTCCACGTTCCTCATTCGCAACAATGGCGAGGATGCGCTGGTGCTGGGCATCGTCATGCGCGATGGTTGGAACGGCCTGGCCCTGGGCAAGGCGCTGGAACAAGAAGCCTCGGCGATCAACGCCGAGCTGCCCGTGGGCATGAGCCTGAGCAAGGTGACGGACCAGTCGGTGAACATCAGCGAAGCGATCGGCGAGTTCATGCTCAAGTTCTTCGTCGCGCTTGTGGTAGTGATGGTGGTCAGCCTTGTCAGCCTGGGCTGGCGAGTAGGGTTGGTCGTGGCGGCAGCGGTGCCGCTGACCCTGGCCGCAGTGTTCGTCATCATGCTGGCCACAGGCCGCGATTTTGATCGCATTACCCTGGGTTCGCTGATCCTGGCGCTGGGGTTGCTGGTTGACGACGCGATCATCGCGATCGAGACCATGGTGGTCAAGATGGAGGAGGGCTACGACCGGATCCGAGCGTCGGCCTATGCCTGGAGCCATACTGCGGCGCCGATGCTGTCCGGCACGCTGGTGACCATCATCGGTTTCCTGCCGGTTGGTTTCGCCCGTAGTACCGCGGGTGAGTACGCCGGCAATATCTTCTGGATCGTCGGTTTTGCGCTGATCATGTCGTGGCTGGTCGCGGTCGTGTTCACCCCTTGGCTGGGGGTGAAAATGCTCCCTGATATCCAGCGGGTCGAAGGGGGCCACGCTGCGATTTATGATACCCGCCACTATCAGCGCTTCCGTCGCCTGCTGGGTCATGTAATCGGCCGCAAGTGGTGGGTGGCGGCCGTTGTCATCGGGCTGTTCGCGTTGGCGGTCATCGGCATGGGCGCGCTGCGCAAACAGTTCTTCCCGTCCTCCGACCGGCCGGAAGTGCTGATCGAAGTCCAGATGCCCCAGGGGACGTCCATCGACCAGACTAGCGGCGCGACCGCCGAGGTCGAGCAGTGGCTCAAGACCCAGCCTGAAACCCGTAACGTGACCGCTTACATCGGCCAGGGTGCGCCCCGGTTCTACCTGGCCATGGCCCCCGAGTTGCCGGACCCATCATTTGCCAAGGTGGTGGTGCTGACCGACAACGAAACAGCGCGTGACGCCCTGAGGCTGAAATTGCGCGACGCGGTCGCCAATGGCCTGGCGCCGCAAGCCCGAGTGCGCGTCACACAACTGGTCTTCGGGCCCTACTCGCCGTACCCGGTGGCGTTCAGGGTCATGGGCCCCGACGCTGATACCGTTCGGGAAATAGCTCAGCGCGTGAGCAGTGTCATGCAGGCCGATGCGAACATGCGCACCGTCAACACGGACTGGACCGAGCGCGTACCCACCGTGCACCTGGTGCTCGATCAAGACCGCCTGCAAGCGTTCGGCCTCAGCTCCCAGGTGGCCGGCGAGCAGTTGCAGTTTCTGCTCAAGGGCACGGCGGTCACCCAGGTTCGCGAAGACATCCGCACCGTCGATGTGGTGGCCCGGTCTGCCGGCGATACACGCCTGGACCCCGGCCGGATCGACGACTTCACCCTCATCGGCAAAGGCGGCACGCGCGTACCGCTGGCCCAGGTGGCGGATATCCAGGTTCGCCAGGAGGACCCCATCCTGCGCCGCCGGGACCGCACACCGACCATCACGGTGCGGGGCGATATCGCGGAAGGTACCCAGCCGCCGGATGTGTCCATGAGCGTATGGAGAGCGCTTGAGCCTGTGGTGCGACAACTGCCGGCGGGCTACCGTATTGAAATGGCCGGTGCCCTGGAGGAGTCGAGCAAGGCCAATGACGCGCTCGCGCCGTTGTTCCCCATCATGTTGATCCTGACCATGATCGTGATCATCTTCCAGGTTCGCTCATTGGCCGCCATGGCCATGGTGTTGGCGACGGCCCCACTGGGGCTGGTGGGGGTGGTACCGACCCTGATGATTTTCCACCAGCCGTTTGGCTTCAACGCCCTGATCGGCTTGATCGGCCTGGCCGGTATCCTGATGCGCAACACGCTCATCCTGATTGGGCAGATCCGCACCAACGAGCAGGATGGCCTGGCACCTTATGACGCAGTGGTGGAAGCCACGATACAGCGCTCGCGCCCGGTATTACTGACTGCCATGGCGGCCATCCTGGCATTCATTCCGCTGACCCAGTCAGTGTTCTGGGGCACCCTGGCGTATACGTTGATTGGTGGCACGTTGGGCGGCACGGTACTCACCCTGGTGTTCCTGCCGGCGCTGTATGCCATCTGGTTCAAGATCAAGGCCAGGCAGCCGCAGGCCAAATCCGTTCCTGCAGCCGCCACGTCGAACCGGTAGCCCAGCGCCTGGTGTGACCTACCGCGTGGCCGGCCCCCGAGCCTTGGGCAGCTCGGGCTGGCTGCCCCATTCGGTCCAGGAACCGTCGTACAACGCGCCCACGGGCAAGCCTGCCGCCGCCAGGGCCAGGCTGATAATGGCCGCGGTCAGGCCACTGCCGCAGGTGGTGACGACGGCTTGCCCGCCGTCGACACCGAGCTGGGCAAAACGCTGACGCAACTGCTCGGCGGGCTTGAAGGTCTGGTCGGCTTTGAGCAGTTCGTTGTAGGGCAGGTTGAGGCTGTGCGGAATATGCCCGGCTTCTACCCCAGGGCGGATTTCCGCGGCTTCGGCGCGGTAGCGTGCCCCGGCGCGGGCATCGAGCAGCAGCTCGGCGCCGGTTTCCAGGTTGTGCTGCACATCGCCACGGCCGCGCAACAGGGCAGGGCGAAAGGCCACATCGAACTGGCTGCGGTCAGTCGTCACGGCGCCGCTTTGCAACGCGCGCCCTTCATCGCGCCATTTGGGCAAGCCGCCGTCGAGGACCGCCACCTGCTCGTGGCCGAACAGTTTGAGCAGCCACCAGGCACGGGCCGCCGAGAACAACCCTTTCTGGTCGTAGATCACGATGCGCGCATCGTTGCGCAACCCCAGTTCACCGGCCAACCGGGCAAAGCGGCCCTGCGAGGGGACCATGTGCGGCAGGGAGGTATCGGGGTCGGAGAACAGCTCGATATCGAAAAAGCGCGCGCCTGGCAGATGCGCCTCATGAAACAGGGCCAGGGCATCCAAGGGCTCGTTGGGCAGATAGGCACTGGCGTCGAGCACCTGCAGGGCGGGTTTGCCAGGTTCGTTGGAAACAAGCTCGTCAGCCAGCCACTGGCTGTCAACGAGGGGGCCGAAGGTCATGGTCATGCTCCTGATACCGCCGGCAAGTGGCCGTCCACTGCCGTCAACGCCGCCCACCCTAGCAGAGCGCTGACAGATTGATTAATAACGAAAAAAAAGGCAGTTAGAACGGCAGGCCCCCAGGCCGCGGATGACCGCTATTCTGGGGGCCGAACGTGCGGCTTCAGAACCGTTGGAGGCTGAACGCACGGGTATCCATGAGCGGCGTTTCACCCAGCAAGAGGCTTGCGGTCAGCTCCGATGACACTGGGCTTTCCGTCATGCCCCAGCCCGTGGCGGTGTTGACGACAAGGCCCGGGTACCCATCGACCACGGAAATGATCGGTGCTTCATCGGGGGCGATTGCCATGGCACCGCTCCAGCGATCGATGACCCTGGCGTCCTTGAAGGCCGGGAATTCGGCTCTGAGCTTGACCAGCGAGTCGTCCAGGTCCCCCAGGTCGGGCACTGCCACCATGTCCCGGTACCGCTCAAAGGGTGAGGCTTCGCCCAAGGCCCAGTGCGTGGGTTGCGTGAGCGACTGGATAAGCTGCTCGTTCAAGGCGATGTGCACGGGGAAGTCTGGCTCCGACAGCAGCCCCAGGTATTTATAGCCGTACTGGAACGACTCCTTGACCACTGGGGCGGTGATGATCCTGGGGGAAGTCGCGTAGGTGCCATCGGCTTGTTCCCTGAAAAAAATGTTTCCGGGCAAGGCCACGTTCCCCTTGGGAGCGCCGGCTGGGCCGCTGATGATCTGCTGGGACTGGTAGGCGGGCAGGGTGGGAATGCTGACGCCCAGGTTTTCCAGGAACAGCCTGGACCAGGCCCCTCCCGCAAGCACCACCCGCGAGGTACGTATGACGCCGTTCTCGGTGACCACATCGGATAGGCTTCCGGCTTCGGTTTCGATGCCCCTGGCCGCGCACTGGGTAAAGAATTTCACGCCGGTTTTCTTTGCGTACTCGGCCATCACGAAGGAGGTGATTTCCGAGTCAAGGCTGCCGGAATCCTCTTCGAACGCGGCGACTTTCCAGGCCGTGGTGGAATCGGGCAGCCGGCTCTTCAACTCGCTGCCGTCGATAAACCGGGTGTTCAGGGCAATGCCGAAGGGTTGTGCTTCGCTTTTTTCCTTGATCCACCGGGCAACGTGTTCCATCTCCTCCTCGTTCTGGGGGACCTCGACCCTGCCTTGGGTGCGGTAACTGGTGTCGGCCCCTACCTTGGCGTTCATTTCGCGCCACATTTTCTTGCCCAGTTGATGCATCAGGAAGGTCGCGCCTTCCATCCTGTAGGTGATGACCTGGCCATACGCCCTGGAGGATTGCTCGCCCGCGATATCGCCCTTCTCGACGACCACCACCGACAGTCCGCGTTCAACCAGGCTGATAGCGGTCATGATGCCGTTGATGCCGGCTCCGATGACAACGACGTCTGCCTGTTTGGGCAGGGCCTCTTTGCTGCCTTCGACAAACCCATACCGTGGGCGGCCAGGTACCAGGCTGCCTTCGCGCCTGATCATGGGGGTGACGACGCCGGCGGCCCCCGCCACTGCCAAAGCGGCTCCAGCGCCCATCAGTAGTTTTCTTCTCGATATGCTCATAACGCAACTTTCCTGGTGTCGTTGTGAAACGTGACTGCGAGGTGCATGGGCTTTCCCGCCCGACCTGATTGCATGAACGGTTGCGTGTCTGGCCGCGTAAGCGATGGATGCGGTGCGTCAGGCACTGCGCGGCGCCCGGGACGCGGCCAGGTTCGCTACAGGGGAGGGGAGTGCGGCTTTTCCGGGGGGGCATTGTGGTGGGCGCTCAGAGCGCCCACCACCGAAAGTTTTTCATCCGAGCCATGCGCGTCGCGCATGGCTTGAGCGGACAGGCCGCGTACCGGGCACCGACCAGCCTCTGGCTTATCGAGCGTGTCGCCGGCAGGTCCAGGGCCGCTGCAATGAGCTAACCTTCAGGCTTGGCAACCGACATCGGTTGGGTCAGGGGGCTCCATGGCGCGGTACACGGGCATCGCTCAGGCTCTGCATTGGCTGACAGTCGCGGCGCTGTGCCTGCTGCTGCCTTTTGTCTGGGTGGCGGAGAATTTTCCCCCTGGCCCAGTGCGCGTCTTCTGGTACATGGCCCACGAGTCCATGGGCATCAGCGTATTCCTGATGGTGCTGATACGCCTTACCTGGCGGTGGCGCCACCCCGCGCCCGCTTACCCCGCTGGTATCGGCCGGGTGACCGCTGTGCTGGCGGGGCTTACCCATGGCCTCCTTTACCTCGTGCTGCTGATAATGCCCGTCACGGGCTACCTGATGGCGGGAAATGGCCAGGACGTACCGTTTTTCAGGATGCTCGCGTTGCCGGGGTTTGCGCACGACGAGGGGCTGGGAAAGGCCGCCGACACGGTGCATGTGTGGTGCCAGTTCGCGGTGTATGGGCTGATCGTGCTGCACGTGGCGGCAACCGTCTGGCATGTGGCCGTGCGCCGCGATGGCATGCTGGAGCGAATGCTGCCACCCCAGCACCTTCGTTGAAGTCAGGTGCACCCGGGCGGAACCATTGCCGTTCGCTGACGCCTGAATGAATAACCGGAAGGAGGCAGCGCATGTGGCGCAGCGACCCGCTCGAGAATTCCCAACCCTTCGTACAAGGAGAACAGCCCCTGCGTATCGGCGTGCTTACCCATATTCGCTTCCCGGTGTGCCAGCCCTTTGCCGGCGGGCTGGAAGCGTTCACCCATGACGTGACGCTCGGCTTGCGGGCCCGTGGCCACGCGGTGACCCTGTTTGCCAAGGGCGGTAGCGCCGCGCAGTTGGAGGCGGTGCCTGTGCCGGACGAGGACGCGTGCCGACGCCCCAGCGTGAGTAGCGCCTATATCGCCGAGCACCATGCCTACCTGAAACTCATGCAGCGTATCGACGACTACGGCTTCGATGTGATCTTCAACAACAGCCTGCACTACGTGCCCGTGACCATGGCGTCACTGATCCGCACGCCGATGCTCACCGTGCTGCACACGCCGCCGTTCTTCGAGATGGTCAATGCGCTGCGGGGCGATCGCCAGGCCGGTCGTTTCAGTACGCTGTCGGCCGCGAACGCACGTCGATGGGCGGACGTAGTACCGCGGTGCGCGGTGATTCCCAACGGTATCGATCTGCACGGTTGGCAGCCCGCCGGGACCGTTGGCGAGCACGCGTTGTGGTTTGGCCGGCTGGTGGCGGACAAGGGCGCGCACCTGGCCATCGACGCCGCTCGCCTGGCCGGCATACCCTTGCGGCTCGCTGGGCAAGCGGTGGACGATACTTATTTCAAGGCGCAGATCAGGCCTCGGCTGGGGCCGGGTGTCGAGTACCTGGGCCATCTGCAGCGGCCCCAGCTTGCCACCGAGCTGGCCAGCGCCGCCGTGGCCCTGGTGACCCCTTGCTGGGATGAGCCTTTCGGCCTGGTGGTGGCCGAGGCACTGGCTTGTGGCACCCCGGTGGCTGCCTTCGACCGGGGGGCCATGGCTGACCTGATCAGCGAGGAGGTCGGCTGCCTGGTGCCGCCCGATGACGTAGCCGCGCTGGCCGCCGCCATCGCGACCGCCCGTGGCAAGTCGCGCCAGGCCTGCCGAGCACGGGCCGAAACCCTGTGGGACCAGAACCTGATGCTGGACCGCTACGAAGCCTTGTTGACTGAAGTGGCTGCGCGTCATGCCTGAGCCACAGGTAGGTTATTACGTGCACCACCATGGCGCCGGTCATGGTGTACGTGCCGCGCAGATTGCCCAGGCGTTGCGCGTGCCGGTGACGCTGATCGGCTCGCAGTTACCGGGTGAATTGCCGCCTGGCGTGCGCCACTTGCAGTTACCGGGCGACACGGCGGCGGGCATGCAGGTGGAACGCTTCGACGTATTGCACTATGCCCCCTTGGCCGTGGATGGCCTGCGCGAGCGCATGGCGATGCTCGCGCAATGGTTGGCCGAGCACTGGCCCTGCGTGCTGGTGGTGGACGTATCGGTGGAAGTCGCCCTGCTCGCGCGGCTGTGCGCGGTGCCGGTGGTGTATGTGCGCCAGCACGGCTTGCGGGACGATGCGGCCCACCGCCTGGCCTATGAAAGCGCCAGCGCGCTGCTGGCGCCCTATCCGGCCCCGATGGAAGCGCCCGACACGCCCCGCTGGCTACGCGACAAGACCACCTACAGCGGCTGGCTCTCGCGGTTTGCCGGCGCGCCGTGCGCCACGCCGCGAACGGGGCAGGTCCTGATCATCACCGGGCAGGGCGGTACCGGCCTGTCGGTTGCCCTGATCGAAGCGATCGCGCGCCAGTGCCCTGATTGGCACTTGCGCATAGCCGGTGGCCTGGCGCCAGGTGCGGCGCTCCCGAACCTGCAGTGGCTGGGGCGCGTGACCAACCCGCAAGCGCACATGGTCAACGCGGAAGTGGTGGTTGGCAGTGCCAGCGACAGCCTGGTGGGCGAGGCGGCTTCACTGGGTTGCCGCTACATCGCCGTGGCCGAACACCGCCCCTTTGACGAGCAACGGCGGCAGGCGCGGCGCTTGAATGAGTTGGGCGTGGCAATAGGGCTGGAGCAGGGCTGGCCGGCAGCACACCAGTGGCCGGCTCTACTGGAGGCGGCGCGCAGCCTCGACCCCCGCCACTGGCAAGGTTGGGCCGATGTGAGTGCCGCGGCGCGCGCCGCACGCCTCATCGAAGCCACCTTGGCCATGGCCTGTAGCCGCGGCGCTGGCCGCGTCCCAGGCACTGATTAGGGCCAGGCACACCGCCCACGGTACCTGGGACGCAGAGGCAAGCCCCGATCAACTGCCTTTAATCAGTGCCCGTTCCACGTCCTCGGCAGACGGCGCCTGAATGATTTCAAGGTGCTCGTCGGTCCAGCGCAACAGGCCCTGTTCAGTGAACGCGTGTAGCCAGCCCTCCATGGGCCAGACACCCCAGCGACGATGGAAGCGTCGCGCATTGACGATGATGTCGGCGAAGTGGTTCAGCGGCGGGTCGTAACTGGGGTGGTACTGGTGGAAGGCCATCGCCGGGTTGTCGAGCACGGGCACGCCCGCGGCCCTGGCCCGGAACGCAAAGTCGGTGTCCTCACCGCCATACCCCCGATAATCTTCATCGAACCCGCCTATGCGCGCGAACACAGTGCCCGTGCAGGCGAAGTTCAGCGACCAGAACAGGTGGTGGGGCAGGGCGCTGCCCGGTCCGCTGCGAAAGCGCGCCAGCGCATGCTCCACGCCTTGCGCATACAACGCGGCCTCGTTCCAGCCCGCGCCATTGGCACCCTGGGGCAGGTAGCGAACCTGGCCCATGTGCAGCGCATCGGGCTGAGCCTGCAGGCCATCGCGGTACTGCGCCAGCAGGTCGTGCGCGGGAATGCAGTCGACGTCGAGAAACACCCAGGGTGCGACAGGGTCGATCGTGGCCACGTGATTGCGGGCCTTGGCCAATGGCAAACCACCGGGCTCATCCACGCGCAGGGTATGGATGGGAAACACATGGCTGCTGAATGGGCCGGGCGCCTCGTTCATGTGCACGATCCACAAGCCCTGCGGGGTAAGGCTGGACAGCTCCAGGCCGCGGATCAGGTTCGCCAGGTGGGCGCCACGGCCGTGCACCAGGGTAATCACCTTCATGGGTAACTCTCGCCATCAGGAACAATGCTCGCACACGGCCGGGGTACGCGCCTTGCGACTGGATGTGCAGTGGACAGGGCCGCCGGCCCCCCGGTTCCTTTATCCGACAGGCTGCCAACCCTCTGCCCAGTGACGATTCAGGCGCACAGGGCATCCCCATTCTGTCGACCCGCTTCATGTTGAGACCCTGGCGAATGGCGTAAGATCCCGCGTCCAACCTTAATGTCCACCTGGAGATCCCGCGATGGCAGTACCCATTGATAACGTGCCGCTGTTGGCCGGCGCACCGAACTTTCGCGACATGGGTGGTTGTTCGACAAAAGACTCAAGGACTGTGCGGCGTGGTCAACTATACCGCTCGGAGGGCCTGGCAGGGCTGACGCCTGAGGATCTGGAGGTGGTACGCGGCCTGGGTGTCCAGCTTGTCTGTGACCTGCGCAGCGCCAGGGAAAGAGCTCATATACCCACGCGATGGCCAGAAGGTACCTCGGTGCAGGTGCTGCATCTGGATGTGAGCGCGGACGTGCGGGCAGGTAACGCCGCCATGGCCAAGGCGCTGCTGGACAACCCCTCGGCAGAGGGCGCCAGGCAGGCCATGCTGATCTCTTATCGACACTTTCCAGAGGCGTTCGCGCCGCATCTCTGCACCCTGTTCGAGCAGTTGTTGGCCAACAAGGGCCTGCCGCTGGTGTTCCACTGCGCGGCGGGCAAGGACCGCACCGGGTTTCTCGCGGCGGTGCTGCTCGCGGCCCTTGGGGTCGAGGAGCAAAGCATTCTGGATGATTACCTGCTGAGTACCAGGTACTGGAGCGGCCCACGGGGCGAAGCCTCCATCCGGCAGGTGCTGACCGTGATGTTTGGTGTCGCGCCGGACGATGCGGTCATCGCGCCCCTGGTGTCGGCGGAGAAGGAATACCTGGCGGCGGCTTTCGACGCCATCGTCGAGCGCTACGGCAGCGTCGACGATTACCTCGAAACGGTGGCCGGCGTGGGCCCGGAGCAGAGGCAAACGTTGAGAAACGTGCTGCTCGAGTAGCATGGCCGCTTCAGCAGTCAATACCTTGCTGCCCGGGGGCCGCCTGAAAGTAACTCAAGGCCATGCCAACGAACGGCGCAACGGCTGGGTTGTCGTTGTCTCGCCGAGCCGCCATGTACAGCTCTGCGTGGGGTGAGGCATCTTTGAGCGGCCGAAACTGCAAACGGCCCGGATACAGGTGGCGGGCCGCGGCCGGGACAATCGCCAAGCCCAGGCCCGCGCGAACCAGGCCGAGGATGGAGTGGGTCTGGCCCAGGTAATAGCGGTAGCTGGGAGCTATTCCCGCAATCGCGAACAGCCCGGCGATGCAGTCGTAGAAATAGCGCCCCTCGTCGGGTGAGTACATCACGAAGGGTTGCTGATCCAGCTCGCCCATGCTGATTGCTTGCCGCGGCACAAGGGGGTGGCCTTCAGGCAAGGCGACCAGCAAGGGTTCGCGGCTGATCAGGTGATAGTCGAACACGTGGCGCTCTGCGGCGCGGCGCACGAAAGCCAGGTCGATCATGTTGGCTTCCAGTGCTTCCATCTGGGCGCCCGACACCATTTCACGCAGGCCAACCCCCACGTTCGGCATCTGCCTGGCCGCATGGTCCAGCAGCCCTGGAATCAGGTCATAGCCGCTGACGGCGGTAAACCCCACCATCAACTGCCCCACTTCGCCGCGTTCCAGGCGCCGGGCAACATCGGCCGCCTGCGCGGTATAGGTGAGCACATGGCGAGCGTCGCGCAGAAAATGCTGGCCGGCGATGGTCAGCTTGACCTGGCGGTTGCCGCGGTCGAACAAGGTGACCCCCAGGGACCGCTCCAGCAACTGGATCTGCCGGCTGAGCGGCGGCTGCGTCATGAACAGGCGCTGGGCGGCCCGGCCGAAATGAAGCTCTTCTGCAACCATGACGAAGCAGCGAAGTTGGTGAAGTTCCACGATTCAATTCTTGTATGGGTCGATTCAGTATCTATGTTAGACCGGCATCGTTGGTTTTCCTACTCTTGAGCTTAATCGGGCGTGCGCTGCAAGCCCGGCACAATAACGACTGCTCAAGCAGGCGACACCATGACCGACATCCTCCTGACCCAGCCCGTCCCCGCGCCCATCGATGCCCGTTTGCAGGCACTCTATACCCTGCACAGGCTCTACGAAGCGGCCGACCAGGATGCTTATCTACGGCAGGTGGGCGGGCGTATCCGCGCCGTGGTCACCGGCGGCGCCAAGGGCTTGGCCAATACCGTGATGGACCGTTTGCCGGCGCTTGAAGTCATTGCCATCAGCGGTATCGGCACCGATGCCGTGGACTTGCAGCACGCCAGGCGGCGCGGTGTGCAGGTCACCACCACACCGGGTGTGCTCACCGACGACGTGGCTGACATGGCCATGGGCTTGTTGATCATGGCCCTGCGCGACCTGGGCAATGGCGAGCGTATCGTGCGGGCCGGGCAATGGGGCGCGGTGGTGCAACCGTTGGCGCGCAAGGTCACGGGCATCGAGCTCGGCATTGTCGGGCTGGGCCGGGTAGGCCATGCCATCGCCAAGCGCGCCCAGGCGTTCGGCATGACCATCCGCTATACCGACTTGCAGGTGCAACCCGACAGCGGCCATGAGTTCATCCCCGACCTCACGGAGCTGGCGCGCCGCAGTGACGTCCTGGTGCTGGCGGCATCGGCGGATCAGGGCAAGGCTATCATTACCGCGCAGGTACTGCAGGCGTTGGGCCGCGACGGTTACCTGATCAACGTGGCGCGCGGCAAACTGGTCGACGAACCTGCCCTCATCGACGCTCTGCGCGAGGGGGTGATCGCCGGTGCCGGTCTGGACGTATTCGCCGACGAGCCGCGGGTACCCGAGGCACTGCGCGCATTGCCCAATGCCGTGCTGCAACCGCACCGCGCCAGCGCCACCGAACAGACCCGGTTGGCCATGGGCGAGATCGTGCTGGCCAACCTGCAAGCCTGTTTCCAGGGCCAGCCGTTACCCACGGCGGTCGCCTGCTGAGCCATTTGGCTCGCGCTCCATTCCAACAATAAAGCCTCCCCGCGAGGAGGCCGGAGGCTCCCATGAATGCAAAGATCGCTTCGCTGGCAACGCCCATTGCCGAGGCCAAGGTGGGCCGTCGCCGTTTCGTGATTCTGTCGCTGATATTCACGGTCACCGTGCTCAACTACGCCGACCGCGCCACCATGTCCATTGCCGGTACAGGGGTGGTCAAGGACCTGGGGCTGGACCCGATCATGCTGGGCATGATTTTCTCGGCGTTCGCCTGGGCGTACGCGTTGGGGCAGATACCCGGCGGCTGGTTGCTCGACAAGTTCGGGGCGCGCCGTGTGTATGGCTGCAGCCTGCTGCTGTGGTCGTTGTTCACCATGATGCAAGGCACGGTGGGGTGGTTCGGCATCGTCGGCTCCAGTGCCGCGGCCACGCTGTTTGGCATGCGGTTCATGCTGGGGCTGGTGGAGTCGCCGGCGTTCCCGGCCAACAACCGCATCGTTTCCTGCTGGTTCCCCACCAGTGAACGCGGTACGGCATCGGCCCTGTTCAACTCGGCTCAATACATGGCAGTGGTGGTCTTCGCGCCGCTGATGGCCTGGCTGACGCATGCCCTGGGCTGGGAGCATGTGTTTCTGTGGATGGGCGCGCTGGGCCTGGTGGCTACGGTATTCTGGTTCGCGTTGTACCGCGAGCCGCTCAGTGACCCACGGCTGTGCGACGAAGAGCTGGCTTACATGCGTGAAGGCGGCGCCTTGGTCGACCTGGAAGCCACGCGCAAACTGACCAAGCCAACGCTCTCGTTCGCCGAGGTGGCACAGCTTTTCACCCACCGGACGCTGTGGGCTATTTACCTGGGCCAATACTGCATCACCGCGCTGACCTATTTCTTCATTACCTGGTTTCCCATCTACCTGATCAAGGGCCGCGGGCTGACGATCATGGAAGCCGGCTGGGTAGCGGCATTGCCGGCGATCTGTGGGTTTTCGGGGGGCGTATTGGGCGGCGTGGTGTCGGACTACCTGATTCGCAAGGGCATGCACCCTTCCCGGGCGCGCAAGACGCCGTTCGTGATCGGCATGGTGTTGGCCGCCAGCCTGGTTTCGGCCAATTACGTGGACGCCAACTGGATGGTGATCGCCCTCATGGCGCTGGCCTTCTTCGGCAAGGGGCTGGCGGCGGTGGGGTGGGCAGTGCTCTCGGACACCGCGCCCAAAGGTATGGTGGGCTTGAGTGGCGGGGTGTTCAACGGCATCGGTAACATCGCTGGCATCGTCACGCCGGTGGTCATCGGCTTTTTCGTGGCCTCCACCGGCTCATTCGACATGGCCTTGTGGTTCGTCGCCGCCCATGGTGTGCTGGGCATCTTTGCCTACGTGGTGCTGGCGGGGCGGTTTGAGCGGGTGGAGATTGCCCCCGCGGGGTAACCGCCACTGCCTGTGGGCATGGCCAGGTGGTGTGCCAGTTGCCAGCGAGCGATCAAGGCGTCGGACGCTCGCTGGCCTGTACGCTCAGGCAGTGCCCAGCGCACTCACCGGCCGGGGCTCTGTAGCCGGCCTCGACGCCAACGCGGCGATGCACGCGATCAGCGCCAGGCCTCCGATGAAATAGCCCACCGGCAACCAACCGGCCCCTTGATTCAGCAGGGCATAACACAGGGTGGGCGAGAAGCCCGAGACGATGAAGCTCAACTGCGTCGCCAGCCCGACTCCGGTGTAGCGCACGCGGATGCTGAACAACTCGGCGTAGAACGACGGCCACAGGGCGTTTGGCGCACTGTAGAGCACCGCCTTGAGCAATACGGTGGCGAAGATGATCAGGCCGATCTGGCCGGTGGTGATGGACCACAGGAACAGGAACACACCAGCGCAGCAAGCCAGCGATCCCAGCGCGAAAATGCGCTTCTTGCCGATACGGTCCGCCAACAGCCCGTAAAGCGGTTGGCAGATCAGCGCCACCACCTGGCTGGCGGCGATGGCCGTCAGCATCGCCGAACGGTCGACGTGCTGGTTGTTGGTGGCCCAGGACAGGCCGAAGATCATGACCAGCGATGACACCGAACAGATCAGGGCGCAGCAGAACACCGTGATGAACGCGCGCCATTCCTTGCTGAACATCTCCACCACTGGCGCCTGGGCGACCTCTTTGCGTTTTTCCAGGAACTCGGGGCTTTCGTCCACGCCACGGCGGATCATCCAGGTGATGGTGACCATCACCGCGCTGAGCAGGAAGGGGATGCGCCAGCCCCACGCCAGCAGTTGTTCTTCCGACAGCATTGAGAGCGGGATGAACACCGAGGTCGCCAGGATCGAGCCCATGGAAGCGCCATTGATCAACCAACTGGTGTAGAACGCACGCTTTTTGCCAGGCGCATGCTCCATTGTCAGGAGGCTGGCGCCTACCTGTTCGCCGCCTGCGGACAGGCCTTGCAGCAGCCGGCAGAACACCAGCAGCGCCGGCGCCCAGGCGCCTACGCTGGCGTGGGTCGGCAGCAGGCCGATCAGGGAGGTGGACAGGCCCATCAGCACCAGGGTCATCATCAGCACCCGCTTGCGGCCGATGCGGTCACCCAGGTGGCCGAAAATCAAGGCGCCGAAGGGGCGGGCGATGTAGCCCACGCCAAACGTGGCCAGCGCCGCCAGGGTGCCCGCCATGGGGTCGGAGGAGGGGAAGAACAGCGTACTGAACACCAGCGCGGCTGCCGAACCGTAGATGAAGAAGTCGTAATACTCCACCACACTGCCGAGGAAGCTGCCGAAGGCGGCCTTGCGAGCCATCCTGCGGTCGTAGGGTTGATGTGTGCTCATGGGCAACCTTTATTTATTGTCGTTGTTGGGGTTGAGTGGTCAGGGTGTGCAGTCAGCCGTTGCCGAACGGCGCCAACTGGCTGCCGCCGCACACGTGAATGACCTCGGCGGTAATGAACGCCGCGTCGTGGGAGGCCAGGAAGGCGGTGGTATTGGCGATATCCGCAGGGGTGGTCAGGCGCTTGAGCGGGGTGTTGCGAATAGAGCCCTGCACCATGGCGTCGAAGCTTTCCAGGTCGCGACCGTCCTGGGTGAACGCCGAAGGCAGCAAGCCGGGCGCGATGGCGTTGACCGTCACGTTGCACGGCGCCAGTTCACGCGCCATCGAGCGGGTCAGGCCCACCAGCCCAGCCTTGCACGCAACATAGGCGGGTGGGCCACCGGCCACCCAGCAACGTGACACCATGTTGATCACCCGGCCGTTGCCCTGTTTTCTCCAGTATGGGGCCACCTGCTGGCACAGCAGGGCAGGGCCGCGCAGATTGACCGCCATCATGTGGTCCCACTGCACAGGATCGAAGTCGAACAGCGAGCCGCGATGGTTGACCGCGGCATTGTTGACCACGACATCGATGCGGCCAAAGGCCGACCCGGTCTGCTCGACCATGGCCGCGATGGACGTTGCATCGCCCAGGTCGGCTTGCAGGGCGAGGGCGCGCTGGCCAGGTTCCAGCATCAGGTCCTGGACCAGTGCCTGGGCGGCCTCGACGTTCAGGTCCACGGCAACGATATCCAGGCCATCCTTGCACAAGCGCTTGCAGATGGCCCGGCCCAGTTCGCCGGCGGCACCGGTGATCAAGGCTACGCGGCGTTCAGTGGGTGCAGTGGTCATGGGCAGTCCTTCTTGCAGGGGGGGAAGTGACGCCCGGGTTGTCCAGGCCCAGGTAGTCACGGATGAGGGCGCGGTTGCGCGCCAGTTTGTCCAGGTCGCCACAGGCGCTGGTGCAGAAATCCTCGATGGACACCCAGTCGTCGAAACCACTTTCGCGCAGGGTACTCAGCATCTGGCGCAAGGGGAGCACGCCTTCGTCTGGAGGGCACCATTCCCAGGCCCAGCCAAGCCCGGGGCCCTGGGCCCTGTAGGCTACATTCTTGACCTGGACGTGGGCCAGGTGAGCGCCCATCAGCTCCAGCGACAGCTTGACGTTTTCCCGGCCTTCGATGGCCAGGTTGCCCATGTCGTAGAGGATGCCCAGTTGCTGCGGCGGGTAATGTTCGGCGATGCGCATGGCCAGCGACGGGCTGGCGCAGATGGTGCGCTGGTGCACTTCAAGCACCAGTTGCACGCCATTCGCCTGCGCGCGGGGCACAATAAGGTCCAGAAACCGGCGCATCCGCGCGCACGCCAGGGTGTAGCTCTCCCGTTCAGGGTCGGGCGCCCACAGGCGCAGGCGGGCCTGCCCGGCCAGCGCGGCAAGGTCGATCAAGCGCAAGGCCTGCTGCACGTCGCCTACCGCCAGGTAGGGGCTGAGGGCAAAGATCGTCAGGCCGGCGGCGTCACACAGGTGGCGGATGCGCTGCACCGATGCTTCGTCGGGCGCCACGGTGCAGCGATTGTTGTCACGGGCATGCCAAGGGGCCGCCGGGTTGAGTTGGCGGGTGTCTGCCACGCGCCATTCGACACCTTGGTAACCCAGCCTGGCGAGCTCGTCGATCAAGCTTTCCGGGGATAGGCTGGGCAGCGATGCGCTTGAGACGCCCAGCCGCATATCCAGAGTCCGCATGAGGTTGTCCTCGGTTCTTGTTGTGTGAGAAAGACAGGGGTCCATCCTAGGTCAAACTCGAGGTTGATTAAATTGATATAAAATCCGACCTTGGTTAACCTCCAGGTTGATCAAGCAAGGGGGCCAGCTGTGAGCCTTATCAACCTTCGCCACCTGCGGGTGTTTGCCGCGGTGGTCAGTTCGGGCAGCCTGGCCACCGCAGCCAGGCTGATGCACATCACCCTGTCGGCCGTCTCCAAAAGCCTCAAGGAGCTGGAGCAGGACGTCGGCGCGCAACTGTTGATACGTGGCCGCAAGGGCGTGCAGCTGACCCAGGCCGGCGAGACGTTTCACCAACATGCCGCCCAGGCGCTGAGCAGCTTCAACCAGGCGCTGGCGCTGCCCCAGACCGCGCCGCTGATGCCCCAGGTACTGCGCGTGGGCGCGCTGCCCACGGCGGCCGGCTACATGCTGGCGCCAGTGGTCGCACACATGCGCGAGCAGGCGCCGCATGTGCAGGTGCAAGTCGTGTCAGGGGTGTATGAGTTCCTGGTGGGCAAGTTGCGTACCGGTGCCATCGACCTCATTGTCGGGCGGTTGATCGGCAGGGATATGCTCGGCGTGGCGTTCGAAGCGCTGTATGAGGAAGACCTGTTGATGGTCGTGCGCAGCGGGCATCCGCTGGCGGATCGCGAGCACTTGCGGCTCGAGGACTTGCGCCCGCACGTGCTGATCACGTCGCCCAAGGGGTCGCTGGTGAGAATCAGCGTCGAAAACTTTCTGCTGTCCGAGAACGCCAGTGAACGGTTCGACATCCTCGAATCGCTGAGCGAGACCTTTTCGCGGGTCTACGTGCAGGACTACGACGCCGTCTGGTGTGTGCAGCGTGGGGTGGTCGACCTGGACCTGCGCCTGGGCATCGTCCGTGCGCTGCCATTCACCAGCCCGTTGCTGCGCGCACCGGTAGGGCTCACGACGCCGACGGATCGGCCGTTGAGCGAGGCGGCGGCGCACTTCGCCGCGTTGTTGCGGGCCTGGCGTGCGTGACGATGCCAGGCACATGGAGGCCTTGGCCGCGCAGGCGCCGCCAGCGGTGTGCCAGGCATGCCGGGTGACGGCCGACGCTGCCTGGCGGCCACTGCTGCAGGGTTACTGCAGGTTCACGTACAGGCCACCATCCACCAGCAATGAAGCCCCCGTCACGTACCGCGCCATGTCCGAGGCCAGGAACACCACCGGGCCGGCGATATCATCCGGTTCGCCCAGCCGCCCCAGTGGGGTGCGCTGGGTCATGTAGGCCAGTTTGTCCGGGTCGGCCAGGTCGTCCTTGTTGATGTCGGTGGCGATGGTGCCAGGTAGTACCGAGTTGCAGCGGATACCATACGGCCCCAGCGCGATGGCGCAGGATTGCATCAGGGAATGCAGGCCCGCCTTGGTGGGCGTGTAATGGGTTTGCAGGCCGCCACCCACCAGCGCGCTGATGGAGCTGATGGCAATGATCGCGCCGCCGCGGCCCTGGTCTTTCATCTGGTTGGCAGCGGCCTGGACGGCGAAGTAGGCGCCATTGAGGTTGGTGTTGACGGTCTTCAGGTAGGTCTCGCGGGGCATGTCCAGGAACGAGTGGAACGGGCAGATGCCGGCATTGTTGACGAACACGTCGACACTGCCGAACGCTTCCAGCGCGCCGGCCACCAGCTTGCCGCCGGTGTCGGGGTCGGCGGCGTCGCCGGGCACGTCGATGGCCTGGCCGCCGAACGCGCGGATTTCCTCGATCAGCGAGGCGGCGGCCTGGTTGCCCTGGGCGCTGCCGCTATGGCCGATGACCACGCGGCCCCCTTGGCGGGCACATTCGCGGGCCACGGCGCGGCCGATGCCGCGGGAAGCGCCGGTGATGATCACGGTTTTGTCCTTGAGCAGCATTTCATTTCTCCTCAGCTTAAGTAATTGCCATAGCCCACCAGGGTGATGGCAGCCAGGATCACCACGATCCCTGCCAGCAAAACGCCCTTGGTAGCCCTGCTGGTGCCTTGCCACTCCTTGAAGTACAGGCCCCAGACGTTGGACACGATGATGATGAACGACATGTGCAGCACCCAGCTGCTGGCGTCATTGTGCAGGCGGCTTTCGCCCATCCCGTAGAAAAAGAACTGCAGGAACCACAGGGTGCCAGCGCACGCCACCAGCAGGTAGTTGGCCAGCAGCGGGGTGCTGCGGTCGCGGTAGTTGTGGAAGGTCTTGTTGCGCCAGTTCAACCACAGGCACCACAGGCCGTTGGTGGTCAGGCCGCCCCACATGATGACCATGAAGGTCACGTTGTTCTGGAACAGGCTGTTGGCACCGTGCTCCACGGCCGCCGCTGCCAGGGGCCTGCCGGCGGTGATGCCGTAGCTGAAGCTGGCGCTGAGCACGCCGCTGATCACCGCTACCAACAGGCCCTTGCCCAGCGCGAATTCGCTGACGCTCTGGAACTTGGTGCTGTCGGGCACTTCGCGCTCCTTGATGAACCCGGCGCGGCCGCACAACGCGATGCCGACCAGCGATACCGCCACGCCAATCAGCACGCACTGCCCGCCCAGGTTGGTGCACATGGCGCTGAGGGTGCCGGTGCTGTCATCGGTGAACAGGTCACGGTACAGCGGCGGCATCAACGCGCCCAGGGCCGAGGTCAGGCCCATGATCAACGACATGCCCAGGGACAGCCCCAGGTAGCGCATGGTCAAGCCGAACGTCAGGCCGCCGATGCCCCACAGCACGCCGAACAGGTACGTCCAGGCCAGTGTGGACGGGGCGGCCTGGCGCAGGATGTCGGCCCAGCCGGGCACGGTCAGTTGCGCGGCGATCAAGGGCACGATCAGCCAGGACACCAGGCCGCCGGTGATCCAGTAGCTTTCCCAGGCCCAGCCGCGGACTTTCTTGTAGGGGATGTAGAAACTGCCGGAGGCGAAGCCACCGATGAAGTGCAGCAGCACCCCGAGGATGATGATTTCCAAAGCATGATTCCCTTGTTGTTATTGTCGTAAAGCGTTCAGCAGTGGCCGTCAGGTCGCGTCGGCGTGGGTTCAGGCTTTACTGCGTTGGCCGGGGCGCAGCGTGCGGCAACTCTTGCACGGGGTCGGTTCTGAGCTCGAACATCGGTACCAGCTCCAGGCTCACCGGCGAGCCGTCGGGGTGGCTGGGCATGATGTCCTTCATGTGTTGCCACCAGCGTTGCATCACTGGCAGCTCCGGCAATTGATCGAGCAGGTGCTGGTCTTCATGCTGCATCACCGCGAACAGCGCATGGCTGTCGGGGTCCAGGAAGATGCGGTAGTCAACGATGCCAGCCTGCAGCAGGGCGTCTGCCAGTTCCGGCCAGAGTTGGTCGTGGCGCGTGCGGTACTCGTCGGCCATGCCGGGGTGCAGGTTCATGCGAAAAGCGCGGGTCTTCATCGCGCGCCCCCTGGCAGCCCATAGACGCGTGGGGCGTTATGCAGAAAGAATTTTTCCTGGGTATGTGCGGGGTGTGTCGCCATACATGCCTTGACCAGCCCCAGGGTGGTGGTGAAGTCGGCAAGGTGGTCACTGTTGGGCCAGTCGCTGCCGAAGAAGCAGCGGTCTTCGCCGAACAGTTCGAACAGGCGGCCCAGGACATCGCGATAAAAGCCGGCGTCGCGGATCAAACCGCCGTCGCCCACTTGCGGGATTTCTGCCAGCTTGGCCATCACCTGAGGGCGGCTTGCCAGTTCCTGCAGCTCGGCGGTGAAGGCCAGCGGCGCCGCATTGGGCAGGTGGTCGACGACAATGCGCAGGTGTGGCAGGCGTTCGCTGAGCGTGAGCAGGCCTTCGATCAGGCGCGCATCGGGGTTGGCGCTGTCCAGTACCAGGCCGCGTTCGGCCACCTGTGCCAGGGCGTCGATGAACCCGGCGCGCTGCTGGTCGCCGAGCAGGTCGCGGCCCCACAGGTTGCCGTAGCGGATGCCGCGAAAGCGTGGGTCACGTGCCAGCCGGTCGAGGTCGTCAGCGAAGGTCCCGGCCAGTGGGTCGAGGTTGCCGATGTAGCCCACCAGGCGCGGGTCCTGGTCAAGGGTGCGCAGTATCCAGTCGTTGTCTTCGCGACGCGGGCTGGCTTCCACCACCATGGCACCGATGACCCCGCAAGGTTCGGCCTGGCCCCAGTAATCGGCAGGCAGGCGCGGCCCGTAGATGGCGTCCCCCGGCTGCGGCCAGGGGATGCCTTCGGCGCGGGTCGGGTCGTAGAGGTGCAGGTGGCTGTCGAACAGAGGGCCGGTGTAGATCAAGATCAGCGTCCTTTCAAAGGCTTTTTCCAGCGTCGCGCCGCAGGCTGCAAGCAACGCGGATCTTCCGTGTGCTTGCAACGTGCGGCTTAAAACTCCACGCCGTCAGGCTTGGAGGTAGACCACATGAGTATGGGTATATTCATACAACCCATGCTTGCCATCGGCACCCCCCACGCCCGACTTGCGTACCCCCGCGTGGAAGCCCTGCATGGCCTCGAAGTTCTCGCGGTTGATGTAGGTTTCGCCAAAGTCTATTTCGCGCATGGCCTGCATGGCCTTGTTCAGGTCACGGGTGTACAGCGATGACGTCAGGCCGTATTCGCAGTCGTTGGCCAGGGCAATGGCTTCGTCCAGGCCGTCGACCACCTGGATCGGCAGTACCGGGCCGAAGATTTCCTTGCGCATGATCTCCATGTCGGCGCTGCAGCCCGCCAGCACAGTGGGCTGGTAGTGGAAGCCTGCGGGCCGGTCGGCGGGATTGCCGCCGGTGATCAACTGCGCGCCGTCGGCCAGGGCTCGGCGCACCTTGGCGTCGACGCTGTCCAGGCCCTGACGGTTGATCAACGGGCCCATTTCCACGCTGGCATCGGCCACTGGGTCGCCGTAGCGCGTGGCAGCCATGGCGGCGCCGATGCGCTCGATGAATTGATCGGCCACCTTGCGCTCCACGTACACCCGCTCGGCGCAGTTGCACACCTGGCCGGTATTGATGATGCGCGAGTCACGAATGGCTTTCACCGCCAGCTCAAGGTCGGCGTCGGCCAGCACGATGGCCGGGGCCTTGCCGCCCAGTTCCAGGTTGAGCTTGGTCAGGTTCGGCGCTGCCGCGGCCATGATACGTGCGCCCGTGTCGACGCTGCCGGTGAAGCTGATCATGTCGACCTTGGCATGTGCACTCAGGGCGGCCCCCACGCGCCCGTCGCCGCAGACCACGTTGAATACCCCGGCGGGCAGGTCGGTCTCGGCCACCAGCCGGGCGAATTCGAAGCAGTTGTTCGGGGTTTCCTCGCTGGGCTTGATGACAATGGTGTTGCCGGTCAGCAGTGCCGGGGCCATCTTGCGGGCGATGAGGAAGAACGGGAAATTCCACGGCAGGATACCGGCCACCACGCCCAGCGGTTTGCGCAACAGGAAGATGTTTTCGCCGGGGCGGTCGCTGCTGATGATCTCGCCCTCCATACGTCGGGCCCACTCGGCCATGTAGTCAAGGTAATCGGCGGTGAAGTTCACCTCAACCTCGGCCAGGGCGCCGATCTTGCCTTGCTCAAGGGTGATGGTGCGGGCCAGCGCGGGGGCGTGCTCGCGCAGTTTCGCGGCGATGCGGCGCAGGTGCCCCGCGCGTTCGATGGCCGGCTTGCGCGCCCAGTCCCGCTGCGCCTGGCGCGCGGCCGCCAGGGCGCGGTCGACCTCGTCGGGGCTGGCAGCCGGTACCCGCGACAGCAGGGCACCGGTGGCCGGGTTGAACACCTCCAGGTGCTCGGCGCTGGCGGTGAATTGGCCGTTGATGTAGTTCTGGTAAACCGGTACGGATGACATGGCAGGCTCCGTGAGTTCAGTAAGTGCGCGACGGCGCGGGGGTATGGGGGGTGTCACGGTAGCGCGCCAGGTTGTCCAGCGCCGCCTGGCGCAGCAGGCTGATATCGATACCCACGGCAACAAACTGACAACCCCAGCTCAGGTAGCGGCGAGCATCCTCCTCGCGCGGCGCCAGGATGCCGCAGACCTTGCCGGCGGCGAGGGTGGCGGCAATGGCGTGGCGGATTTTTTCCTGTACCTCGGGGTGCGACGGGTTGCCGGCATGGCCCAGCCCCGTGGACAGGTCCGCCGGGCCGATGAACACCGCATCCACACCTTCCACGGCCGCAATGGCTTCGACGTTGTCCACGCCCAGGCGCGATTCCACCTGCACGATCAGGCACAACTGCTCATGGGCGGTGTGCAGGTAATCAGGCACACCGTCCCAGCGTGTCGCGCGGGTCAGGCCGCCACCCACGCCACGGATGCCGTGGGGCGGGTAACGCATGGCGCGCACCAGGGCCTGGGCCTGCTCGGCGGTGTCGACCATGGGCACCATCAGGGTCTGGGCGCCGATGTCCAGCAATTGCTTGATCAGGTTAGCGTCGCCGGTCACCGGGCGCACCACGGGCGCGCAGCCATAAGGGGCCACGGCCTGCAACTGCGCCTGGATACTGGGTACGGTGTTAGGCGCGTGCTCGCCGTCGATCAGCATCCAGTCGTAACCGAACGTGGCCACCAGTTCGGCGGCGTTGCCGCTGGCGAAGCCGGCCCAGATGCCGTATTGAGGTTCACGCCTGGCCAACTGCGCCTTGAACGGGTTGATGGGCAGTTTCATGGGCGGGCTCCTCGGTCATAGGGGCGGTGCAGTTGGCATTCCGGGTTGAGCGTCACGCCAAAGCCGGGCTGGTCCAGGCGCGAAATGCGCATGCGGCCGTTCTCCGGCACCGGTTCGCCCAACAACTGCGGGTGGAACATCGGCACCACCTCATCGGCTTTGGGCGCCATCATCAGGAACTCGGCGAAGGGGCTATTGTGGCGGGTAGCGACGAAGTGGTAGCTGTACACCGAGGAACCATGGGGCACCACCAGGGTGTTGTGGGCGTCGGCCAGGGCACTGATTTTCACCAGCTCCGTGAGGCCGCCGCACCAGCCCACGTCCGGCTGGATGATGTCGCAGCAGCCCATTTCCAGCAGCATGCGAAAGCCCCAACGGGTGGCCTCGTGTTCGCCGGTGGTCACCAGCATGCCGCTGGGCACGGCCTTGCGCAGGGCCGCGTAGCCCCAGTAGTCATCGGGTGGCAGGGCTTCCTCGATCCACTTCAGGCCTAACTCGGCAGCGCCCTTGGCCAGGCGGGTGGCGTAGTTGAGGTCCAGGCTCATCCAGCAGTCGAGCATCAGCCAGAAGTCCTTGCCCACCCGTTCGCGCATGGTGGCCAGTTCCTCCAGGTTCTTGCGCAAGCCTTCCTCGCCTTCCGCTGGGCCGTAGTGCAGGGCCATCTTGCCACCGATGAAGCCCATCTTCTGGGCCAGGTCTGGCCGCGCGCCCGTGGCGTAGAATTGCAGTTCGTCACGCACTGCCCCGCCCAGCAACTGGTGCACCGGCTCCTGGCGGATCTTGCCCAGCAGGTCCCACAGGGCCAGGTCCACCCCGGAAAGGGTGTTGATGACCAGGCCCTTGCGCCCGTAGTACAAGGTGGACTGGTACATCTGGTCCCATATCAGTTCGAGGTCGGTGACCCTGGCGCCCTCCAGGAAGCGGGCCAGATGGTTTTCGACGATGTAGGCGGCCGGTTCGCCGCCCGTGGTCACGGCAAAACCGACGGTGCCGTCGCTGGCCTCGATTTCCACCACCAGGGTGCCCAGCACGTTGATGCCAAAGCTGCGGCGGCTCTGGCGGTACTGGGGATATTTGCTCATGGGCGTGGCGATGTGGTCGTCGATCCAGTGGCCGTCGCCCTGGTCGTGGTAGTCGGCGCCGCCGCCGCGCAGGGTAAAGGCGCGCACGTGTTTGATGGTTGGAATGCTCATGGACAGCTCCTTGCAGGTAGTCGAATCAGTGTTGATAGCCGGGGCGTGGTTGCGGCCTGGCCCTGGGTTTGAGGGCAATGCCCAGCACCAGGGCCGCGGCGACCACGGTGGTGGCGGCCAGTACATAGAGGCCGGCGGCGGGGGAGGCGAAGTGGATCTCGGCCCAGTTTTTCAGCACCGGGGCAATGAACCCGCCCAGGGCGCCGAAGGCATTGACGAGCGCGATGGCACCGGCCGCGGCGCTGCCGGCCAGGGTGCGCGAGGGAAAGGTCCAGAACACCGGTTGCACGGCGATGAAGCCGGCCGCGGCGAAACACAGGGCGACCATGCCCCACACCGGGCTGGTGACACTCACCGAGCCAGCGATACCAGCGGCTGCCACCAGTAGGGTCAGGCAGGCGACGCGGCGGTGGTCGCCACGGCTGTCCGCCTGGGCCGGCACCCACCAGGCGGCCAGCAGGGCGCACAGCCAGGGCAGGGCGGACACCAGGCCCACCAGCAGGCCGACCTTGCTGCCCAGCAGCCCGGCCACCTGGGTGGGCAGGTAGAACACCACGCCATAGACGCTGGCCTGGATGAGCAGGTAGATCAGGCACAGGTACAGCACCGCGGGTTGGCACAGGGTCTTCAGCACGCTGCCGTGGCCTGGCTTGGCGGCGTCTTCCTGGTCAATCACGCCTTGCAGCAGTTGGCGTTCTTCAAGGCTCAGCCATGCGGCATCGGCAGGGCGATTGTCCAGGTAAAAATAGGCCCACACGCCTACTGCGGTAGCCATCAGGCCCTCGACCACAAACAGCCACTGCCAGCCGTGTGCACCGGCCACGCCGTCCAGTTCCAGCAGCAGGCCCGACAGCGGGCTGCCAACGATGAACGCCAGCGGCGCACCAAAATAGAAGAAGCCCATGGCCCTGCCGCGCGCGGCGCCTGGGAACCAGTAAGTGAGGTAGAGGATGACGCCGGGGAAGAACCCGGCTTCGGCTACGCCGAGCAGGAAGCGCAGCAGGTAGAAGCTGGTCTCGGAGTGGGCCAGCACCATGGCCGCACTGATCAACCCCCAGCTCACCATGATGCGGCACATCCACAGGCGCGCGCCCACTCTGTGAAGGATGAGGTTGCTGGGCACCTCCAGCAAGGCGTAGCCGGCAAAGAACACCCCGGCACCAAAGGCGAACGCGGTGTCGCCCAGGCCGGTGTCGGCCTGAAACGCCTGGCGGGCGAAGCCGACATTGGCGCGGTCGAGGAAAGCCATGATGTACATCAGCAACAGGAAGGGCAGCAGGCGCCAGGACACCTTGGCCAGCAGGGACGCGGGTAAAGTCTTCACGGCAGCATCCTTTTGGAATTATTTGACTGCGTGGTGTGTGGCAGGACTGTACGGCGGCGGCGCTATGCGCTACAAATCGAATTTTTCTCATGTCCGATACCTTCAGGGTATCGGTGCGCCGGAGTTCCCCCATGCAGCCCGCCGCCGTCTCCCGCAGCCTGTTCAACCGCCTGCGCTACAAGCACTTGCACATGCTGGTGGCCCTGGGCAGCAGCGAAAACCTGCACCGCGCTTCGCAGACGCTGGCCATGTCCCAGCCTGCGGCCACACGCATGCTGCACGAGATCGAAGACATGTTCGGCTGCGAACTGTTCGAGCGTCTGCCTCGGGGCATGCGCCCTACCGCACTGGGGTTCGAACTGATCCGCTTCGCCGAAAACGCCCTGAGTGGACTGGACCGTTGCGCCGAGGATCTGGCGGCCCGCCAGCAGGGCGGTTTCGGGTACCTGGCCATCGGCACCCTGATGGGCGCGGCGCCCGGGCTGGTCATGGATTCCATCGCCGAAATCAAGCGCCGACACCCGCAATTGCGGATACGCATCATGGGCGACACCAGTGACCAGGTGATCCAACTGCTGGCTCAGGGGCGCATAGATCTGGCCATCGCCCGCCGCAACGCCAGCATCGACAGTCAGCACTATGATTTCGAGCCGTTGGGCAATGAGCGCCTGTTGCTGGTGGTGCACTGCCAGCACCCGCTATTGCAACGCGCAACGTTGAAACTGGCTGAACTGGTGAATGACTGGCCCTGGATACTGCAGCCTGACACCAGCCCGGCGCGTATTGCCCTGGACCAGGCCTTGCAGCGCGAAGGCCTGGTGGCCCCTGCGGACATCATCGAATGCAGTTCGGTGTATTCGATGCAGCAGTTGATCCAGCTCACGGACGCCATCATGGTGTTGTCGGAGACCGCCCTGCGCGATTACTTGCGCATGGGCCTGGTGACGGCGCTGCCGATCGAACTCGGCGAGCGCATGGCGCCGTTCGGGATTCTGTTGCGCAAGGGCGAGCCGGTCAGCCGGGAACTGGGGGCGTTCATCGAGTTGCTGCGGGCCAAGGCGGCGCAAGGGCAGTAAGGTCGCGGGGGCTGGGAAACAAGGACGAACAGTGCCACGGTTGCCCGCCAGCCGACGCTGCTGCATTATCCCAAGCCTATAACGAACCCATACCGTGGTAGCAGGAGTGAGCATGAGCACGCAGTCTTCAACCCCCAACGAGGTGCCCGCCCGCCTGGCCCAGGTGCGCGCCGTCATGGCCCGTGAAGGCGTCGATGCGCTGCTGGTGCCCTCCGCCGACCCGCACCTGTCCGAATACCTGCCTGGCTACTGGCAGGGGCGGCAATGGCTGTCGGGTTTCCACGGCTCGGTGGGCACCCTGGTGGTTACCCAGGCCTTCGCTGGCCTGTGGGCTGACAGCCGTTACTGGGAGCAGGCCGAGAAGGAACTGGCCGGCAGCGGTATCGAGCTGGTCAAGCTTGGCCCGGGCAAACCAGGGCCGCTGGAGTGGCTGGCCGAGCACACCCCGGACAACGGCACGGTGGCGGTGGACGGCGCGGTGATGGCCTTGGCCTCGCGACGCACCCTCAGTGAAAAACTGCACGGCCGCGGTGCCCGCCTGCGCACCGACCTCGACCTGCTGGCGGAGGTCTGGAACGACCGCCCGGCACTGCCCGATGCACCGGTCTACGCCCACCTGCCGCCGTACGCGACCGTCAGCCGCACCGAGAAACTCGCCGGTGTGCGCGCCGCCTTGCGTGAACGCGGCGCCGACTGGCATTTCATCGCCACGGTCGATGACATTGCCTGGCTGTTCAACCTGCGTGGCAGTGATGTCTCCTACAACCCGGTGTTTCTGTCGTTTGCCCTGGTCAGCCAGGACCAGGCACTGCTGTTCGTGGCACCGGGCAAGGTCGATGCCGAGTTGGCCGCCACCCTGGCCGCCGAGGGTGTGACCCTGCGCGATTATCACCAAGTAGGTGCGGCGCTGGCCGATGTGCCCGCTGCCGCGCGGTTGTTGGTGGACCCATTGAAGGTCACCTGTGGCCTGCTGGATCACCTGGACGCAGGCGTCAGCCTGGTGGAGGGCATTGCCCCGAGCACCTTTGCCAAGTCGCGCAAGAGCGAGGCCGACGCCGTGTACATTCGCCAGGCCATGGAGCAGGACGGCGCGGCGCTGTGCGAGTTCTTCGCCTGGCTGGAGCCGGCGCTGGCGCACCAGGTCGTCACTGAGGTCGACGTTGACACGCACCTCACCGCGGCCCGGGCCCGCCGGCCCAACTTCGTGTCCCTCAGTTTCGCCACCATCGCCGCGTTCAACGCCAATGGCGCCATGCCTCATTACCGTGCGACCGAAGAATCCCATGCGCGTATCGAAGGTGATGGTCTGCTGTTGATCGACTCCGGGGGCCAGTACCTGGGCGGCACCACCGACATCACCCGCATGGTACCGGTGGGCAACCCCAGCGAGGCGCAGAAGGCGGATTGCACGCGGGTGCTCAAGGGCGTCATCGCCTTGTCCCGCGCGCGGTTTCCGAAGGGCATCCTCTCACCGCTGCTGGACGCTATCGCCCGTGCGCCGATCTGGGCCGACAACGTTGATTACGGCCATGGTACCGGCCATGGTGTCGGCTACTTCATGAACGTGCACGAAGGCCCGCAAGTGATCGCCTACCAGGCCGCGCCGGGCCCGCAGACGGCCATGCAGGCGGGGATGATCACCTCCATCGAACCAGGTACCTACCGCCCGGGGCAGTGGGGCGTGCGCATCGAGAACCTGGCGATGAACCGTGAAGCCGGCAGCAGCGAGTTCGGTGAGTTTCTCAGCTTTGAAACCCTGACCCTGTGCCCGATCGATACCCGATGCCTGCTGGTGGAGCATCTGACGGCCGAAGAGCGTGGTTGGCTCAATGGTTATCACCGTGAAGTGCTGTCGCGGGTGGGGCCCCTGGTTCAGGGCGCTGCGCTGGAGTGGCTGCAGGTGCGCACCGCGCCGGTCTGATCCCTGTAGCAAGCGGCCGTGAGGCCGCGTCGGCTGCGCGGCGTTCGTGACGCGGGCTGTTCCGCTGCCATGGGCTTGTGCGTCCGACTCAAGCCCGTGACAACGCCTCACGCACAAAGTCCAGGCGGTCCTGGCCGAAATACAGCACGTCATCCACAAACAGGCTTGGCGCGCCGAATACCCCGCGTTGCAGGGCCTGTTCAGTGTTCTCCTTCAGTTGCTGCTTGACCGTTTCGTCCAGTACCAGCGCTTGCAGCGCCTGGGCATCGAAGCCCTCGGCTTCCACGGTTTCCTGCACCACTGCGGGGTCGCCCAGGTTCAGCCCTCTTACCCATAACGCCGAGAACAGGCAATCGAGCAGCGTCTGGAAGCGTTCTGGGTCGTGCATCTGGACGCCCGTCACCATGCGCATCAAGGGCAGCGTGTTGATGGGAAAGTGCGCGCTGAAGCGCAGTGGCACTTGGTAGCGCGCGGCAAAGCGCTGCAGGTCCTGGGTCATGTAGCGGCCCTTGGCCGGGATGCTGGCAGGGGAGGCATTGCCGGTGGCCTTGAACACGCCACCCAACAGCATGGGGCGGTACACCAGTTGGCCGCCGGTCTCGGCGCAGATCAGCGGCAATTGGGTCCAGGCCAGGTAGCTGGCGGGGCTGCCCAGGTCGAAATAGAACTCAACAGTCTTGCTCATGGCGGTAGCTCGCAGTCGGGGGAGGGTTACCAGCGTTCAGCCCAGGGGCGAAGGTCCAGCTCGAAGGTCCAGGCGTCCCTGGGCTGGGAATGCAGGAACCAGTAGTTCTCGGCGATATGGTCAGGGTCCAGGAGGCCGTCGCGGTCTTTTTCCGCATACTTTTCGGGAAATTGGGTGCGGATGAATTCGGTGTCGATGGCACCGTCGACGATGACGTGGGCCACGTGCAGGTTCATCGGACCCAGTTCGCGCGCCATGCTTTGCGCCAGGGCCCGCAAGGCGTGCTTGGCGCCGGCAAATGCGGCAAAGCCCGAGGCACCTCGGGTACCGGCGGTAGCACCGGTGAACAGCAGCGTGCCACGCTGGCGACCCACCATGCGCCGAGCCACTTCCCGGGCCGTGAGGAAGCCCGAGAAGCAGGCCATCTCCCAGATCTTGAAATACTTGCGCGCGGTTTCGTCGAGGATACTGCAGGGCACGTTGGCGCCGATGTTGAATACATAGGCTTCGATAGGCCCGATGTCTTGCTCGATGCGGTCCACCAACGCGATGACTTCGTCTTCCTTGCGGGCATCGCAGGCAAACCCGAACGCCTGGCCACCGTCAGCGTGGATACGGTCTACCAGCGGTTGCAATTTCTCCGCGCTGCGCCGTACCACGCAGGCGGTATAGCCTTCGCGGGCGAAACGGCGGGCAATGGCGCCACCGGTGGCATCGCCGGCACCGATGACCAGCACGACTTTGTTATGGGGTACTGACGCCATGATGCAGTTCCTTCGAATGTCGATGGAACGAACCATAGGTCATGTTTCGGCGGGGCGGCAACCAATGGCCGACCCTTTCTGAAGGGCGTTTGCACTTTTTCGCAGGGCTACTTGCAGATGACGATCATGCTGCGGCTGGTGTAGCCGGCCGGGTTGAGCCCGAAGGGGTAGTCACCGGGGTCTTCCACGGCGTCGCCGGACTTGGCCAATACCTTGTAGCCCTTGGCCCCGCAGGAATCGGCGGCGGCCTGGTAGCACTTGTCCCAATTGGACGACAGCCCCGAGCAGTTGATATGCAATCCTTTCCTGCCATGCTTGACTGAGGTGTGTGAAGTGGCAGCGCAACCGGCAATGGCCAGGATCGCTGTCATGATCAGCAAATGTTTCATTGATGTCCTTACTGGCATGCCCGGATCTAGCGCCCGAGTCTGATTAACGGCTTATCACCTGATCCGTCTGGGACATCCTGTCACGGTCGAAAACTTCAAGTTTCACGAAGGGTTACAGCCTAAACAGGCTGGCGCTTTGCCGCAATTGCCAATGACGATTTTTCTGTATTGGTTTTGGTTCAATCCGCCACGGGGGTCGGGTGGGGTTCGCGGCTCATGGTCAATGTGGCGCCAATGGAAGCGGTTATGATCGAGGCGATGGCCAGCCATTGGTTGAACGACAGCACTTCGTGCAGGAACAACAGCCCCGACAACGCGCCGAACGCCGGTTCGATGCTCATGAGGGTACCGAAGGTACGGGCGGGAAGGCGCGTCAAGGCCACCATTTCCAGGCTATAGGGCAGTGCTGTCGACAACACCGCCACGCCCAGGGCAACGGGCAGCAGGGCAGGGGAGAGCAACGCGGTGCCAGCGTGGACGATGCCGATGGGCGCGATGAAAACCGCCGCCACCACTACCCCCAGGGCTGCGCCTTGTATGCCATTGTCGGCGCCGGCCTTCTGCCCGAACAGAATGTAAAGCGCCCAGCATGCACCGGCCCCCAACGCATACGCTACCCCGACGGGGTCAAGCCCAGCCTGGGCATCACCGGTAGGCACCAGCAGCACCAGCCCCAGCACGGCCAGGGCTATCCAGAGAAAGTCCAGAGGTTTTCGTGATGCAAACAGCGCCACGGCCAGTGGCCCGGTGAATTCCAGGGCCACGGCGATCCCCAGGGGAACGCTGCGCAGTGCCATATAGAAGAGGAAGTTCATCCCGCCCAGGGCGATGCCGTAGATCACCACCGTCAACAGCGAGCGGGCGGTCAGCGTCGCCCGCCAGGGGCGAAGCAGCAGCACCATGATGACGGCGGCGAAGATCAGGCGCAGGGTGGTGGTGCCCTGGGCGCCGATCACGGGGAACAGGGTTTTGGCCAGCGAAGCGCCGGACTGGATGGACGCCATGGCGATCATCAGCAAGCCAACGGGAAACAGCATGGCGCCGAGACTGCGGCGGGGGGTGGTCATTGCGGGGTGGGTCCTTCTCTATATAGAAACGGGCGACAGGGGCGAACATGATGCGCAATTGTGGTGGGTTGGGCAATATAGTGCGCAGGGGGGCTTCAGGCCCGGTAGGAGCATGTTGGGGGATCGCATCAAGGCCGCCAGGTGTAGGGCTCTGGCTTTTCCGGCTTTCTCAAGACCGAGCGCCGCCCGCGCGGCGCGTTCGCGAGCAAGCTCTGCTCCAACACGCCTGGGACGTCACCGCAACCGCCTTGCTCGTACCACCACAGATCTGTAGCGAACAAACAAGGCGGTCGAGGTGATCCCACAGGCATAACTGGCCCGAAACAGATGTGGGAGCAGAGCTTGCTCGCGAAGCGCCGCGCGGGCGGCGCTCGATGTCATGAGGCATGAAGATCCCCGGGCAGGCACCTGGCGGCCTTTATAAGGTGGCAAGCGAGAAAGCTTTTGATCTTTATA